>CALFUK010000211.1 GCA_937929945.1 uncultured Saprospiraceae bacterium | reverse complement strand
CAATAAATACTCACTTGATACCGAAGGTGACAAATTTATCTTAGTGAATAAACAGACTGACTGCTTAGCGAGAGAAGGATGTGTAGTGCCAGATCAAACGGTCAAATACGATATATCATCTATGGCTGCGAGTAGCTGCACACCTGGCTCTGGCTGTTGTTAGAATCTGGTAATCTATCTAGTTGGTTGATGAAGCAGGCTGATTTTACTCTGACAAACTATCCAATAGGTTGCTCATTCGCTTTCTGATTTCTTTTAATTTTTTGATGACAGCTGCTTTTTCGTCTTGGCCAGACTGGCCAGCTGCAGTGGCTAGTTCTTTTTTTGCCCCTTCTATGGTAAAGCCTCGCTCTTTGACCAGCGTATACACTCTATCGACTTCTGTGATGTCTTTTTTCTGGTAGGAGCGCTCACCTCGCCGATTTTTCTTGGGCTTGATATTAGAGAATTCTGATTCCCAGTATCTGAGCGTAGAGGTAGAAAGGCCGAATAGCGCCGCCACCTCGCCGATCTGATAGTAGAGTTTTGTTAATTCTTGTTTATTTATGGCCAAGAGACTACCCATTTATGGATGAATAATCAAGATACTATGTCAATGCTCAGGAAAATGTCAGCTTGGCGTAATCATGACTGTAATGCTTCAGTCAGCTTCTGCTGGATGAGCTTCGGATCCGCTTTTCCTTTGCTCTCCTTCATGACCTTACCCACGAAAAATCCAATCAAACCCTTCTTTCCTTTTTGGTACTTCTTCACCTCATCGGGATTCTCTTGGATGACTGCCTGGATGAGATCATCGATCAGATCTGTGTCATTACTTTGGCTGAGGCCCATGGATTCGCAGAGCGCTGCTGGATCAGCGGTGGGATCAGCGAGTAGAGCAGGGTAGAGCTGCTGGTAGGCAGTGGAGTGGATGATCTTTCCAGCGTCTATCAGCTTCAGGAAGGCAGCACACTGAGCTACTGTGAGTGGGAAAGTAGTCAGATCATCATGATAGTCTTCTTTGGTAGTAGGCAGCACTTTATTGATCATGAAATTCACAGCAGCGGAGCTGTCCTGATGGGCCTGTAGTAGCTCATTGGTGAAGGTCACTGTAGCTCGCTCTTGGATCAGCAGCTCAGCATGCTCTGCCTTGATATCTTGCTCTATGTACAGTTGCTTTTGAGCCTGAGGCAGTATGGGCATCTGCTCTTTGATCTGGGCTATCTCCTCATCGGTGATGTATACGGGGGGCAAGTCCGGGTCTGGAAAATACCTGTAGTCATGCGCATCTTCTTTATCTCTGGTGCTACTGGTCCTGCCTGTCTCTGAGTCAAAGTGCAGGGTCTGCTGGTCAATGTGCTCTCCTTGCTCCATAAGTTTGATCTGGCGTTGAGCTTCGTATGCTACCGCCTGCATGGCGAATTTTTTGGAGTTGATGTTTTTGACTTCGCAGCGATTGTTCAGTTGGGTATCTCCCTTGAGTCGCACGGACACATTGCAGTCACAGCGCATGGAGCCCTCTTCCATGTTCGCATCTGAGATGCCGATATAGCGCACCAGTTGCTGTAGCGTCGCGATGAAGTCATGCACTTCCTGGGCAGATCGCATGTCTGGCTCGGTCACGATTTCTAATAGGGGTGTACCAGCGCGATTCAGATCGATCATTGAGTTCTTTGGATCAAGGTCATGGATTGATTTTCCAGCGTCCTCCTCCATATGGGTGTGGTGAAATCTGATGGTACGGGTGGTATCACCGCTTGGTATGTCTATGGAGCCACCGACGCAGATCGGCAGCCTGTCCTGAGTGATCTGGTAGGCTTTTGGTAGATCGGGGTAGAAGTAGTGCTTTCGATCGAAGCGATTTTCTTGATTGATCTCTGAGCCTAAGGCCAGTGCCAGCGCGATGCCTTTATTGATAGCTTCTCGATTGACCCTGGGTAGCGTCCCCGGATGAGCGAGGGAGATACTGCTGGTATGCCGATTAGCCAGCTCTCCAAAGCTATTCTGATCGCCACAGAATATTTTAGTCTTCGTATTGAGCTGTACATGCACTTCCAGACCGATGATGATTTCGTAATCGCTTTTACTCAAAATATAAAAAGGCTTATGATGAAGATAATGGTGGCAAATGTGATAACTAAAACGAACTCATAAAAACAAAGCAGAAAATATTTTATCAAAGTTTTAAAATATCCCTGACGATAGAAGTTCTTCATGCTGAAGAATACGTAGACATTCATCAATATAAAAGCGAGAGTTGATGGCAGATCGCCATTCATAAAAGTTATCTCGTAGGAAGTAGCATCAGATTTCTCTGGGTTAGAAGCCAGATAAATCACGGTAAGAATGAGCAAAACGACTGAGTGATAAGATATGGATAAGATAAGGTGCTCTACCAGGTAGTAAGAACTGCGTATGTAGAGTAGCTTCAAGAATAAGGCGGAGAAAATCACCAAGAGCACTATGGCCCAGAGAAAGTTACCAATCAGATATTGGATCGTGCCATAGGGATCATTCCACATTTTCTTGATCTGTCTCAGAAAGGTTTTTTCCCAATAATCAGTGATGCCATATTTTTCTTCAATCTCGATCGAGCTCAGTAAAGCAAAATCTCTGGTAGTGATATGGAAGCGGGACAGATTAATCTCGCTGGTCACACTAAAGTTCTGCAGGAAGCCGAAGGTATCCTGAGATGAGCTGACCTCATCACTGAATAGACTATCTCTAAGTGAAGTGATTGCCACGGAGTCCATGCCTTGTTTACTGGTGGTGACATCATCAAATTTCCTCAGCATTTCTGAGATGCCTAATTGCTCTGCATTTTCTTGTTTGTATTGACTCAGCTTATCAGCCAGGCTGGTATTATTGATGTTATAGGCCAATGCGGCAAAATGAATGATCAGACAAAAAAAGAAGAAGCGGGAGGGATTGACATAAGATTTTCTCCGACCCATCAAATACTCAGAGGCCAGCCTGCCAGGAATGATGACCTTTCTGATGGTCTTAAAGAGCCGAGAATCTAAATTAAATACAGAAGCAAAAAAGTCCGTAATGAAAAACCAAGCTGATAGTTTACTCTGTCTCGTGCGCTGACCACAGTGATGGCAGAAGAGATAAGACTCCTTTATGCCATAGTTACAGTTAGTACATACGGGCAGGCGGTCTTGTGGCTCTATGGAATCTTTCTCTGAAGTCATTGTATGCAGTAAGATGATAATTCTATGTCAATAATGAAAATAACATCCTGCCATTCATAGATCGATATTTAGTTACATATTATCATTTCTGCTAATATGGTATAGTGTTTGCCTATTTAACTTTCACTAAACAGATTATGATATATCCTCATATGTGCATTTATAAATTACTGAATAGTAGTCACTTATATAATTTATTTGGCAGATACGTCCGTCGAATAAGTCAGCACCATCCTGAGCAGATGTATCATCTAAGATTTACACGGAAGAATAATTCCAACATATGAATTTCAAAAATAGTAAGTCCATGAGAATCCCTAAGACCTTTGCTGCAGTCCAGCTGCTCATGCTCACATCTATGATGCTGTGTATGTCTTTTCAGTCAGCTATATCGCAAATAGCCTGTAATAATAGTGTCCAGATCTCCATGGATGAAAACTGCGAAGTCCTCATCAAGCCAGATATGATCATGGAAGGAGACTATCCTGACTATGATGCATTCTCTATCCAGATCGGAGGAGTCACTGGAGCACTGATTACCCAGCCTGGTGACTATACAGTGACCATCACCGAGGCTGGCACGAATAACTCTTGCTGGAGTGACATCACCGTAGCTGATAAGCTGGGGCCACAGCTTTTCTGCGAGCCTCTATATCTGCCTTGTACGGCTGATGTCTCACCTGGTAAGCGACTGGAGCAGCGGTATGCAGCCGAGGGTAAGGTCAGAAAGTATGATCATGATACGCTGCACATTGTTTTTGACTTTCAGCCGCAGATACCATATGGTGCTACCATCAGCGATATTGCATTGGACCTGCATTTGGCTCATAAAGACATCAAGGAGCTGCAGGGATACCTTGTCTCACCCACAGGCAAGAGAATCATGCTCTTTGACAGACCACTGAAAAATAATACAGCACCGTCCTGTCGTAGAGCGGGGATGATGCTAAGTCTGCATGACTCATCAGAGAAAACCTACAGCAGCATGGATGAACCACAAGAGTGCAAAGGCCATGCGAGCCCCTCCATACACGGAGCTTATCAGCCGCACGATCCCTTCGCAAGCTATCATGAGCATGATGCCGCTGGTATCTGGCATCTGAAGATCGCGGACCTCTCGACGAATGACTACCACTCAGAACTGAAATTTGCGAAACTAAAACTCAATGTACATACTGGCTACGTGGGTCTCCCATTTGATGGTGATGTCCAGGTAGAAGAGCTCGGTAACCAAAGAATCAGAATATCAGGGGATCAAGTCTGCGGCGTGGTAGAAGCATCTTACTCTGATGCCTATGACAAGAGTTGCTATGAAGAAGGCGCCTATTACGGTCGGGTGAATCGGACCTGGCAGGTAGAGGATGCCTCTGGGAATGTTTCGTCCTGCGTACAGCCGATCTATTACGAAGCTAGTTATTTTAATGATGTAGACATGCCCTATAATTATGATGGTGATAAGATCCCCTCATTCAAATGTGATGATGAGTTTGGCGGTATGCTGACGGATGAGGGCTACCCCTCTCCAGAGATGACGGGCGAGCCAGCTGACTGGCGCAACATTCACACTAAGGCCTGTGGCAATCTTCAGATCACCTACAAAGATTTAAAAATAGACATCTGTGAGAATTCATATAAACTACTCCGAACCTGGACACTGATCAATTGGTGCGAATCCTCTCAGCTGAATGCCATGGAGTACACTCAGGTGATCGTCGTGAAGGATGATATAGCCCCCGTGATCGAGTGCCCCTCTCCTTACTCCCTTGATATAGCAGTAGAGAACTATCAGGAGTGTAGCACTGACCTGACTGTGCCGCCACCGACGGTGCACTATGAGTGCTCTTCCTATACCTGGACAGTGCAGTACTACAGCACAGAAGATTATGAAGACTGCGAGGCACCATCGGATGAGCACTTCACGTCGAGGCACGTGGTCCAAGATGGAGATGATGTGATCATAGAAGACCTACCCATAGGCTGTCTCTGGATCAAGTATCTGGTCACGGATGACTGTGGCAATACCTCTGAGGTGGTCTGCCAGGCACACGTCACGGATAAGACACCACCTGTAGCTGTGTGCGAAGAGGAGACCATCGTCTCACTCGGTTCTGATGGCTACGCTAAAGTCTACGCTGAGACCTTTGATGATCTCAGCTGGGATAACTGTGGAGAGATAGCTGACTACCAAGTCAGAAAGATTGAGAATGTCTGTGATACCGTAGACTTCGCTCGGGACTTTGTCAAATTCTGCTGCTTAGAAGTAGGCAAGACCATCATGATAGAGCTACAAGTATTTGATCACTATGGAAATAAGAATGCCTGTATGATTCAGGCTACCATCCAAGATAAATTTTTACCCCACCTGCACTGTCCAGATACGGTGTATGTGGACTGCCAGACACCGATCTCATCACTGTCTGATGACATCTATGGTGCACCGCAGGCTGGAGATAATTGTGCTGGAGTAGAGCTACCGCATGCCACTTTTAGAGACAGCTTGGATCAGTGTGGTGCTGGATATGTCTTCAAGACCTGGACGGTGAGCAGTGTTACGGATAGCATCGTGACGGATCAGTGTACTCAGGTCTTCATCTTTGAAGCTAATGATAAGGTGGCCAGGCACGATGTCTACTTCCCGAATGATACGACGCTGGTGGGCTGTGCTGCGATGTCAGCGCCATCCCTCCTCGGAGAGCCAGTCATACATAAAGAAGGCTGCAGTCTCTTAGCGATCAGTCATGAAGACACCCGCTTCAGCTTTGTGGATGATGCCTGCGAGAAGATCATCAGAGAGTGGTCCGTCGTGGACTGGTGTAAGTACAAGCCATCAGAGGGAAAGAACGAAGGCTACTGGACTCAGAATCAAATTATAAAATTGACCAATGAAGAGGCGCCTGTATTCAGTGATGTATGTGAGGATGTGGACATCTGCAGCACCAGCCCTGATTGTAGCTCTGGTATCCGGCTCAGCGCCGCGGCCACAGATGAGTGTACTCCGGTAGATGAGTTGGTGTGGGAATACTCCATTGATTTATATAATGATGGTTCTATTGACATCACTTCTAAGGACGTGACGTACAGCGCAGACTCAGTATACATCACAGTGGATAGTATGCCACTGGATGCTACACATAAAATAAAATGGACTGTCTCTGACGGATGTCAGAATTATGCTTACTGTCACTATACTTTCCGAGTGAAGGACTGTAAAGCACCGACGCCATACTGCCTGGGTGATATTGTCACCACAGTCATGTCTACTTCAGGAGAGGTCGATATCTGGGCGAGAGATTTTGATTTAGGCGCAGAGGATAATTGCACGGAGCAGGATCAGCTGGTATTTTCCTTCAGTAGGGATACCTCTGAGACCAGTATGACATTCACCTGTGATGACTTGCCGAGTGGCACCTCACTATATCTTGCTGAGCTGGAAGTCTGGGTCACTGATGAGAATGGCAATCAAGACTTCTGTACCGTAGAGCTGAGTGTCCAGGACAATGTGAATGTGTGCCCAGATTCTGGAAATAATAATTCGGAGAACCCAAGTACGGGCGGATCCACCACGTCTATTGAGGGCAGGATCAGCACTATGGAAGGCATATCTATAGATGGTGTCACTGTGAGGGTGGCCAGCACAGAGCCAGGATTTCCAAGAGTATTTGATACAGATGATCAGGGGACGTTCAGCTTTGCACAGCTGCCGATGGGCGCTAACTATAGCTTGACTGCCAGGCGAGATGATGAGTTTTTAAATGGGGTGTCCACCATAGACATCGTAGCCATCCAGCAACATATCTTAGGCAATAGTAATCTCAGCAATCCATACCATATCATTGCCGCTGACGTCGACAATAATGGCATTGTCTCTGTCTCTGATCTGATCACGCTGCGCCAAGTTCTCTTAGGTGTGATCCCGAGTTTTCCTAACGGGCAGGGTGCCTGGAGATTTGTAGATCAAAGCTTTAAGTTTAATGACGACGCTTCGCCATTTCCTTATACAGAAGAAATTGTAATCAGACAGTTGGACAGGCGCATGCAGGATGCTCACTTTATGGGTGTCAAGATAGGCGATGTCAATGGCAGTGCCACCACCAAATGGAGCGATCAGCTAGAGACGCGTAGTGCTGATGCTGTGACATTCTATATGAATGATCAATCATTTGTCAGAGGCGAGATCATCAATGTAGACCTGATGGCGAAAGAGGAGATCAATATATATGGCTATCAGCATTCACTCAGCTATGATCCCGATCAATTGTCACTGATGTCAATTAGTGCCGGAGAACTAGCACTCAAGAGTGATCATTATGTCGCCGACGAGGAAGCGGGCCTGATCCACTTCAGCTGGAGTCAGTCAGCTTACGCCCATCTCAGTGCTGGTGACCAGCTCATCAGCCTCAGCTTCGCTGCTGTAGAGGATGGATCGCTGAGTGATGCGATTAAGGCAGACCCAAGCCAGAGTCTGGCACCAGAGCTCTATGATGAGACCATGGAGACCCATAGTCTTTCCATCGCTTTTCAGGAAGAAGTCTCAGAAATTATACTCTTTCAGAATCGGCCAAATCCCTTTTCAGATCAGACCACCATCGGATTTCAGCTGCCTGTGGATGCTGATATTACAGTCCTGATCCATGATGCTTCTGGAAGAGAGGTCTATCAAGATGTGCAGTCATACACAGCGGGCCAGCATGCCGTCGTCATCAGTTCTACTGTTCTGCCAGGTACTGGTGTGTATTATTATAGCATTGCCGGACCACACGGTACCGTCACCAAAAAGATGATCAAATTAGAAAATTAATACGGTAGCCAAAACCAGTAAGTCGGGGATTCAGTCGTAATAACTGAGTCCCCTTTTTTTTAAATTAGTTATTGAAAGGCATTCAGTCCTGAAATTTTAAAAAATGAAAAAACAAGAATTTGACATCATCATTATAGGAGGTGGATCTGCGGGTCTTGGTGCTCTTGGCATGGCTCAGCAGCTAGGTTGGAAGCCGCTTTTAATTGATAAGGAAGAAGCGAATATAGGAGGTGACTGCTTGAACTTTGGTTGTGTGCCCAGTAAGGCATTGATTCATTTAGCTAAGCAATTTCACGGTGCTCGTAAGGCGCAGCAGTTTGGACTGAGTGTGCAGGGTAAAGCTGATATGGAGAAGATCTTGGCCTACGTCCATGAGAAGCAAGCTGTCATCAGAGAGCATGAGAGTGCAGACTATCTGCGGTCCCAGGGCGTAGCACTAAAGATAGGTGTTGCTTCCTTTATCGATGAAGAGACAGTGCAAGTGGGAGAGGAGTACTTCACGGCGCCTTACTTCATCATAGCGACGGGATCACGCCCGAGACACATCCCTTTTAAAGGCATCGATCAGGTGTCAGTCTTCACCAATGAAAATTTATTCTATGAGATGAAGTCTTTGCCTGAGCGATTACTGGTGATTGGAGGCGGACCCATCGGCTGCGAGATGGGTCAGACCTTTCAGCGCTTTGGCTCTCAGGTGACCATCGTCGACCGTGGTCCCAGAATCTTGAGCAAAGAGCGCGAAGAATACAGTGAGATTCTGACAGCTCGCTTTCAGGCAGAAGGTATCAAAGTGATTAATGACGCCAGCCTGAAAGAGTTCTCTTCAGCGCATACGACACAGATAGAGATAAAAGGAAAAGAAGAGCTCTTGGAGATCGAATTTGATGCCGTGCTCATGTCGGTGGGTCGGGTGCTGAATCTGGAAGACCTGAATCTGAAGCAAGCAGGAGTCGAGATTGATGACCGTGGAAAGATGATTTTAGATGATTGCCTGAGGACGACGAACAAGCGCATATTTGCCTCGGGAGACGCAGCTGGTATGTATCAGTTTTCCCACGGTGCAGAGTTGCATACCAAATTGCTGACTCATAATTTCAAAAATAATTTTACCAAGAAGCATGAAGCAGAGCATCTGTCATGGGTCACCTTTACCCAGCCAGAGATTGCCACGTTTGGCTTGACAGAATCATATATGCAAGAGCATGGCATTGAGTACTGGCGTCAGGATCAAGACTTCTCCAAGGATGATCGCGCGATCGTAGATGAATATACTGATGGTAAGATCACCCTCTTCTTGACTCCGAAGACCTTCTGGAATCGTCAGCGGAAAATCATCGGAGGCACCATCATCGCACCTAATGCGGGCGAACTCATGCAAGAGCTAACACTGGCTATGGAGGCTGGTCTTCCGATCGATGCCATTTATGACAAGCTCTATGCTTATCCGGTGGCGAGTCG
>CALFUK010000210.1 GCA_937929945.1 uncultured Saprospiraceae bacterium | reverse complement strand
ACGACTGTGAGGATAGTGGAACAGATCGTAGCTTGAGTATTGCAGTTGGTTCCGGAGGATGTTTTTTTGATGGATGCATAAGCATGAACATTAGAGATGATGGATCATTAGTCACTAAGATGGAAGAAGATGATGGAGATCAGGAGCCATATACATATGAGACAACTTATGAGTATAATGAGGCTGATCATTCGATTCTGATTGATGACAAAGAAAATGAATTTGATGGTCTTGTAGCATTAACCATTGTGGACGGAGAGCTGGTTATTCCCTTTAAAGAAGATGGGTGTGACGCAGAATACAGAATGAGAAAATTGTAATAAGCAGATACGAGAGTGGAGAAGGCTATGGCTTCATTGGCATAGCCTTTATTCGTTTATATTAGAATAAAAGATGCATCAAAATCTTAACCTTACTTGCAGCTTGATATCTGTCCGGTGATTGGCATCAATCATGTTATTGCCACTGCTGATCTCATCTATATCTAAGTATTCTGTTCTGGCAATTCTCAGCTCTGTGGTCACGTGATCATCCCAGTTATAGCGTAGATTTAGATAGGCTCTGAAGCCCTCATTATTGAAGAAGGGGATAAAGAAGTTATTGATTAGGTCATTCTCATAAGCATAGATCCGCGCGTCAAAATCATGCACATTAAAATAGCTGGCCCTCATGGAGAATGAAAAGGGTGAGTCCAGACTTTTCCACTTAGCGCCTTGGTAGAGTAATATGCCAGATGACTTCGTCTTTTCATCAAAGAATGATAACTCGATTCTTTGATTGAGTGAGAGCTGGGGTGTCACTTGCCAGTTATGATTAAGGCGAAGGCGATGGAGTATGATGGTGATCAGTGGATCTGGCTGAGGATCAGAGCGCAGTTTGTTTCTTTGTTTTTTCTCGAATCTGTATTGGAAGTAGGTTTGGAATTTTCTCCTTTTGTCATAACTCAGTTTTAATAAGTATTCTTGACCTCGACTTGGCTCATCGACTCTGAATCTTCTGAAGGGATGTCGCCAGTGATCTGCATAAGCGGCTAATTGCCATTGTTGATTGATGCGGTGTAGGACACCTAGGTACAGCCCTCTTTCATTTGTGGTATTAGAAGTCTCAGCAAAGCCATCTGCCCATAGGTTTTGGTAGTCCTCAGCATAGTCACGGTAGAGTACTGACAGGTCTGTCTTTCTGCTAAGGCTGGCCAGTACACCGAGTAGGGCAGCGTGGGCTCCGTTGTCGCTGAAGGCCAGTTCTCCAAAGGTATTGATATTTCGTATGCTGTATCCAATGTCCACGCTCGCGTTGACCAGGCTCTTTCCTCTGAATCTAAATTCATTATACGGTTGATCCCGCGGATTAAATCTACGGTTAAAGGCATCGTAGAGCACATTCACTGATGTATGAAATCTGCGATGCGAATAAGTCAAGCGAGTGCCTGCGGTAGTCCTTCTGGTCGTGCGCTCGTCTTCAATCTCAGATGCTGTGCGATGATTTCCATCCTGTCGGATCGAGCTGAATTCCATCGGGCCACCTTGTTCGTCTGCTGCCAATAGATTCGTATCTATATTTCTACTGGATGCGAATGTGCTCAGATCTAGCCGATCAGCCAGTTTTAGAGTGACGGCAGCGCCTCTAAAGAAGTTGTATTCATTGATGGAGGTATATGGCTTAATGACTCTGGCTCCTTTCTTAATGTCTGTGACATTGGCACTTTTGAAGAGCCCAAATTGATTGTGCATGATCAGACCCTGTCCGAAGCTGATGCTAAAATCTCCAAGTGCAATTTGCTTCATCCGGTGGCTGTAGTCTTTTAAATAGAAGTGGAATGAGTAGAAGTCAAAGCCATGACGATTACTGCCTGCAAATAATTCTTCTCCAGCATCTTTATCGACTGCGAGACCGAAGCTGATCTTATCTTCTTTGGTATACTTGTATCGACCATACAATCGATTCCTATCCCCAAAGAATCTTTTTTCACCATTATTATTCAACGTGAATCCCTTTTGTCGTTCAGCGACTGCCGACCAGCGCAGGAATATTTCATGCCGTCCCGCTCGCATAAGCTCATTGATTGTTTCGGTTTGAAGCTGAGTTGTTTCATGGACCGTAGTCAGAGGTATGAGTGATTTGACATCTTGTAAGCTTAGTTTAGGCACCGCCTGAAGTTCATAGTGACTGATAAAATTCCCATGAGTCGCTCGATAGTTTAGGATAGCATTGACTTTTATATCATCTAAAATATAGAGGCTCAGCAAATCCTGTTTGCTCGCTTTATTAAGGTTCAATGGTTGCTCTAAGAGGGTAGTGATTCGATCATACAGCTGGTTAAAGTCAAAATTGTTGGTCTCGTCCAGTTGGTTGATGTATTCATCTAAGTAGTCTTCCGTTGAGATTTTTTCTGATTGTGCTTTGGCATTTGCCTTGATCGCATACACTGTAATGGTTATGCATAAGATTCTGAAAAGAAACAGTCGATTGATATGGCGAGAATAACCCATGTAAGAGGCCTAAAATAAGCTTATGCCTGCGAAATCAGACGATATGACACCTATGTTTTGTTGTTTTTGCTTATAGTGAAGCCATTATCCTCGGAGCATCAAGCTGTCGTATAAGAAAGATTAGCTTTTATCTTCTTATCATTTTATAATTTGATGCAAAGCGTTAATTAAGTCAGAAAGGAAGTGACTGATGGGATAGTGGATCATGTTAAGATTGAGATGATAGGCACCTTGTAAAGCTTTGACGATACTCTACATATACGCTACAGTGTCGGCACAAATACCTACAAAGACTCTACACTTATTGATTCATTGCGTGCTTTTAGTGCCATCGTTAACATATGTATAGACCTTATAACCAGTTGATTACAGATAGTAAGTCTAAGCATGTTTTATGCTACAATGTCCACTTTAAAATAAATTTTGCCTAAAATATAGAGATTATAAGTATATGAACTCCAAAGAGCTTCTTTAGCCCCATCTATTACTTTTAACATATGTAGAATATTACTTATGTCCTGATTAACAGAGGCATATATATTGATTTATAATGCTATGTGATAAATACCATTGACCAAAGGGAATTCTCCGCGTCTAAAATGCGACATTGAGTCATTAGAGTCAGTGTCTACTCTCTTAAGTACGTTCAGACACCGCCTTACGATCAAACCTGAGACAAAATGATTAAGAATTTATCCCGTAGCCTCATTGTGCTTTTTATTGCTGTTTTTACAGCGCAAGTCAGCACAGCCCAATGCCCTGTCATTGATGCCCCTTCAATCACTGTAATTGATAATAGTTGTAGTCCCATCACGGATGGATCATACGACGCAGCAGATTGTGCCACAGGTGTATTAGAATATTCTCTGGATAATGGTGTGACTTGGAGTCAGACACAGCCAGCTTATCCCACAGCCTTCATAGCACGATGTTTCGAAGAAGGTACCTGCATGATGGTAGAAGCTGATTTAATGCCGCTTAGCGGTAGTACTGACGCCATAGCATCAGTAAACGGCGCGGCTACACCCATTATGGTTGGAGATGCAATACTGACCCTGGATCTTCCTATTTACAGCGGGAATGCGGTGGCGGATGAAGAAGAAATAAATGCATCCCAGACAACTGGAGCAGTAGGTATCAAGTTTGGTGTGAGCAATGCCGTGGGTTCCGCTAATAACATGATGAATGGATTCAATTTGTCAGAGAGCGTATGTAATGTTTCTTTTATTATTTGGGACATTGATCAAACAGATGAAATGGTCTTGACATTGTCAAATGGTGGAGCCCCTGTGACTTACACTGTGACGCCCTTAGACCCCATGACCTGTGTGTCTCAGACGGGTAACACCTTTACGACGACTGCAAGTGGCGCTTGTCAAGTGCAAGCCCCTAACACCAATCCAGCGATACAACATGCGGTGATGATCACTGCTAATGATTGCATTGATGCAATTGATATTACATATTATGATAATGGTACTTTGATGGGTACTGGAGGATCATACACACTCTCCAATATACAAGGAGAAGTCTGTGAAGAAGACTGTGAAAGTCCGACCACTGCTGTGGATCCGACTCCAGTCGTCTGTATGGCTGCCATAGAAATAATAAAAAGCCCTGCAAATCTTGACCCATTAGATATGCAGACAATTTTGGAAAACGGAATTGCAGAATTCAGTATCACTGTAACTAACGCGGGTAATCTTACACTCAATAATGTGACAGTCACTGACCCTAATGCGCCAATGTGCGATATGGTCATTGGCACACTTGCTCCAAGTGACAGTATTACCTATACCTGTTCTGTGGCTAACGTGACTACAGGATTCATCAATGTGGCTCTTGTGACGGGTGACCCTGAAGGCGGAGGCCCTCAAGTGATGGATGATGATCCGACCTCTGTTATTGTCTTGGAGCCAAGTATCAGCATCATGAAGACTGCCCTGAATGGGATGGATACGCAGACTGTTCCTGTGGGTGGTACAGCAGAGTTTCAAATAGTTGTCCAGAATACAGGTAATACTGTACTAAATAATGTTACCGTAAGTGATCCCTTAGCGCCAGGATGCGATAGAGTTATAGGTCAGTTACTACCTGGTGTCATGGAGACATATACATGCTCAGATGCTGACTTCACGGGTAGCTATACTAATGAAGCTTCTGTCACAGGAGATCCAGAAGGAGGAGTAAATCCAGTGACTGACATGGACCCTTCAAATGTTGACGTCGAGTCTTCACCTGGTATCGAAATAGAAAAAACAGCTGAAAATGGTGCTGACATACAGACGATTCCAGAAGGAGGCACTGCAGTGTTCCTGATTACAGTAACTAATACAGGTGATGTGGCGCTTAATAATGTAGTGGTATCAGATCCACTCTCGCCAGCTTGTAATATGACCATTGCGACACTTCCTGTACTAGGCAGTGAGACGTACACGTGCAGCATCAGCAATGTCACCGCTGACTTCACTAATGTAGCATCAGTCACTGGAGAACCCGCAGATGGCAGTGGTCCAGTCACAGATATGGATCCTTCTAATGTGGTGGTAGAGCTGTGTGACCTGCCAGCCCCAGAGCTTACGATAACTGATAAGACATGTAACCCTTTAGTGAGTGGTAGTATAGTCGTCACCACAGGATGTCCAGCAGGATCCACTCTCGAATATTCTATGGACGGTATCAATTGGTCTACGGCCATGCCGGTTTATAATGATAATGTAGCCATGAGTATCATGACTAGATGTATAGAAATAGGTGCTGGAGCTGAAGTTTGTACGATTGGTTCCTCAGCTGATTTTTCTGCATTGGATGGCAGTAATGATCCACT
Organism: uncultured Saprospiraceae bacterium; assembly: GCA_937929945.1. Taxonomy (GTDB): domain Bacteria; phylum Bacteroidota; class Bacteroidia; order Chitinophagales; family Saprospiraceae; genus CALFUK01. The sequence goes on along the minus strand of CALFUK010000210.1, from coordinate 6,846 downwards.
TGTTGCATTTTTGACAGCGAACCCTCCTGTTACGGTGGGCGGTGCGACGATGACGCTGGGTAGCAGCATTACTACGGGTTCGGCCTTCATCGATGAAGAATTCATAAATAATTCGCAGACAGGCGCCGACGTAGGCATCAGATTTGGAGTTCAGAATTCTGATGGGCCCGCTAATAACATGATGAACTTTTATAACTTTTCACAGCCTGTATGTGATCTTGGTGTCACTATCTGGGATATCGATCAGAGTGATGTGATGATATTAGAAGCTTTTAATGGGGCGACACCTGTCAGTTATACTACTTCCAATGTAGGCTCATGTGTCAGTCAGTCAGGTACTATGTTTACGCCTAACGGAGCTGCATGTCAGATTCAAATCAATCAGGATACAGACCATGCCTTGGACGTGGCTTTTGATGATTGCATCACCCAAATAAAAATAACTTACTACGATACTGGCTTAGGATCTGGTGGTTCTTACACCATTTCTAATTTTGAAACTCAAGACTGCGTGCCATCAGATTGCATCAGTCCAGTCTCTACGGCGATGACTGCTCCTGAGCAATGTAATGCAGCAATAGAGATAGTCAAGTCGGCCTTAAACGGTACGGATACGCAGTCCATTCCTGCAGGTTCTATGGCAGACTTCACCATTACAGTGACTAATATGGGTAATATCACACTAAATAATGTCGTAGTGACAGACCCTGCATCTCCTGGATGTGATAATACAATTGGTACACTTACGCCAGGCCAGATGTTTACTTACAATTGCTCTTCAGCAGCTGTTGCTGCTGGCTTTACTAATACCGCAGAGGTCGTCGGTGAGCCAGAAGATGGAAGCATGAATGTTACCGATTCTGATCCCTCAGAAGTAGAAATTATAGCAGACCCAGCGATCAGCATCGTTAAGTCAGCAGTAGACGGTACGGATAATCAGTTGGTCGCTTCTGGCGGCACAGCTACCTTTAACATCGTCGTGACGAATACAGGAAATGTAGCACTGAATAACGTGACTGTGACTGATCCACTATCACCTTCATGTGATATGGTGATTGGCGCCTTAGCAGTGGGAGCAGACTTCACCTACACTTGTTCTATATCGAATGTGACAGCGGACTTCACGAATGTGGCGAATGTGGTAGGAACACCAGTAGGAGGTGGCCCTAATGTGACGGATACAGATCCGACAGAAGTAGAAATTATAGCAGACCCAGCGATCAGCATCGTTAAGTCAGCAGTAGACGGTACGGACACTCAGTTGGTCGCATCTGGCGGCACAGCTACCTTTAGCATCGTCGTGACGAATACAGGAAATGTAGCACTGAATAACGTGACTGTGACTGATCCATTATCACCTTCATGTGATATGGTGATTGGCGCCTTAGCAGTGGGAGCAGACTTTACTTACACTTGTTCTATAGCGAATGTGACAGCGGACTTCACAAATGTGGCGAATGTAGTAGGAACACCAGTAGGAGGTGGCCCTAATGTGACGGATACAGATCCGACAGAAGTCGAGATTATCAACCCATGTATATCCCTGATGAAAAGCTCTACTATAGCCCTCGGAGCTAATGGCTCTGGAGATCCAGGAGATATTGTAACCTATACCTATGAATCATGTAACTGTGGGAATGTGACACTGACTAATGTTAGAGTCACTGAGTCAGCGGCAGCATTTTCAGGTACTGGTACACTTCCAGTACCAGGACCTACCTCTCCAAGCACATTGGCACCAGGAGAGTGCGGTATAGCTACAGCTACCTATATCATAACACAAGCTGATGTAGATGCAGAAAAATTAGTCAACCAAGCAATCACAACAGGTACCCCACCTATTGGACCTGATGTCATCGATAATTCGGATACCTCTAATCCTAATGATCCAGAAGAAACTGGTGGGCCAGATGATCCGACGACAACACCTATTCCGACAGTCTGCCCAGCATTGGCATGTAATGATGGATTGCAGATTAGCGTCGGGCTTGAGTGCTACGTAGCTCTGACACCTGACATGTTATTAGAAGGAGCATTAATAGATGATGCTAACTATACCATCGAAGTGGTCGATGAAAATGGAATCAATATTGGTGACACACTCACAGCAGCTCAGATAGGACAGACACTGACATACAAAGTCATCAGCGAGTGCGATCAGAACAGTTGCTGGGGAGAGATACTCTTTGAATCCAATATCCTACCTAATCTCAGCACAGTCTGTGATTATGTGGCTGGAGACATGGATATGGAAGAGGGCACCATCAGTAGCTCTACAGATGCTCCAGTAAAGCTGACGGTAGACAAGACGGACGCCTGTCAGGAGATGTTATTGATTGAGAGCTTTACCAGTCTGAAGTATAATTCTGGGACTCCAGCTAATGCGATATGGTCCTTAGGGACAGTAAGCTGGGAGCTATCCAATGGCAGTACTGCTATCACTTCAGGTACACTTAGCTCAGAGGGAGACAGCGGCATGATTGATATTAGTGCATTGCCTAATGGGACCTATATGGTCACATTCACATCAGATGTAGCTAATGCTGTAGGTAGTTATAAATATAAGATCAGTGTACCAAGTTGTGAGGTAGATCCAGCCTGTGCAGGCTGGTGCGGAGCTGGAGAGCCTGATGCATTCGTCACACTGAAAGAAGCGACAGACCTGATTAATAATGGTTGTGCAGCTAAGATCGTCGGAGATATTACAGCTACCGAATCAGAATCTGGCGACATGTGTGACCCTAATGGAGTGATCAAAGTGGTCACCTACACAGCAGTCATAGAGATGCATGGAGAAGTATCCAAGGTCGTACTAGCGACACAGGCATACTCCCAAGAGAAGCTGGACATTAGACCAGGAGCTGGAAATACAGAGATATTGTTTCCACGGAATTTAGAAGTGGATTGTGATACAGACATCGAGATTGATGCAGCGCTGGAATTTGGTACTCCTGAGTATATAGAAGCGCTAACAGGAAGTGGAGCAGCAGCTTATCCAAGCTTTATTGATGTACACTCACCTGTGGTGCCTGATACCATTTTTAGAGATAAAATCACTCACAAAGACAGTATCGTAGGCACAAGAGAGCAGATGGTGCAGCAAGAGATCGTATTCAAAGATGGTACGACATCTATCGAATGGGTACTGCTCACAGTCGTCGATAAGGTGATCATCGAAGTGAAAGAGCCAGATACGATTATACCGGGGACTTTCAGTAGGCCATTGGTGCCACTGAGAGATAGGCTTTGTAACCTTTTGATTTCCTATGACGATATTAAGTTTTCAGCATGTGCTGGAGGGGAGAAGATAGTAAGAGAATGGACCATCATTGATTGGTGTGATTCTGCAGTCAGAGAGACTGGATTCCAAAATATTGAAATATCAGATCAGACAGCACCGGTCGTGAAGACTCCGAGTGCTCGACTGGTCAGTACAGATCCATGGACCTGCTCAGCTAAAGTGAAGCTGCCAGAATTGGAGATTGTAGATAACTGCTCCAGCGAGTTTGAAGTAAAGTGGAATTCTTCAGAAGGGACCATCGTAGATGGTTATGCACTCGACCTATGGCCAACTGGCGATACGATTCATCTTATGGGGGTAGTGGCCGATGAGTGTGGTAACAAGACAGAATTGGTCATGCCGATCTTCGTAAGTGATAATGTACCACCTAGTATGGTGTGTCAGGATAACTTACAAGTGACCCTGACCTACGATCCTAATTCAGATGATGGAGATGGTGTGGCTAAGGTCATGGCCGAAAGTTTTGATCAAGGATCACATGACTCAGGTTGTGGTGAGGTGACTTTCACAGTAGTCAGAATGGAGGATTGGACAGAAGAGGTCACGGACTGCGCAGGCAATGTCTTAGGCTATAAGCCTCAGTCATGTAAACCCATCACTCAGACGGTGGATCTTGGCGGGCCAGCTGGTAAGAATGATTGTATCTACGATGAGAAGAATCTTGGAGAGATCACTGTAGCGGGCGATTATGTCAAATTCTGCTGTGAGGACGTGGGAGAGGATGTCATGGTGATGCTGATAGCGACTGATAAAAATGGTAATTCTAACTTCTGTATGGTGAGTGTGAATATAGTGAATAAGGCTGTCGCGACGATGGTCTGTGAGCCAGTGACCATAGAGTGTGCAGGAGAAATGGATGACATGCCTGGTCCGAAAATGATCGGTGGAGCATGTGATGGAACTGTGGACATACAGTTATTAGATGAAGTCAATGTGAACGGTAACTGTGGTGCTGGTACCATCATCAGGAAATTCTACGTAGATGTAGACGGTGACGGTGGTGTGAGTACAGGTGATCCATATTGTGAGCAGATCGTGACGATCGAAGCGGGGTCTGGTGCGTTTGATCCCACGACAATCAAGTGGCCTAAGCACCGTGATGGAGCTATAGTCAATGGTGTTAACCTGGAGTGCGATCCTGATGCAGAAGCAGGCGATGATCCGATCAAAGTATTTGAAGATGTGGATGTACCTATGGGTGATGTCGTGGTATGTATTCCAGATGATATGGAAGATACGCCGAGCTGGTGTGACACTGATTGTGGGCTAATTGGTTATAACCTTAATGTCGATACAGTATTCGTATCAGATGCATGCTTGAAGATTATTAAGCGATGGACGATCATCGACTGGTGTATGTGGGAGTCTAATGCTGAAGATACTGATGACGAAAATGATACTGCTAATGATACATTCGAAGCAGTAGAGGACTGGGCTCAAGGCGAGTGTGTAGACTGTGACACAGGTCATGGTCCAGTGCATCCTGATCCTGTGTATTTCAGATACAAGACTTATGATGCTGATGGGTATTATACCTTTGATCAGGTGATAAAAGTGGTGGACGATTCGGCTCCGACCATCGATGGACCAGCAGAATACACGGTTAATACCAGTGGTGGAGCGACTTCAAAAGATGATACGACGGCATGTACAGGTAGTGAGGCTATTACGGCTTCTGCCCAAGATTTCTGTGGCGGAATTGCCTCCGGGAGCAGTAAGCTCAGCTGGGTCATCACCGTAAGTAAAGACGGAGAGATCGTCACCAGCAAGACGGAGACAGGCGCTACAGCCACCATGAACACACAGACTGGTAGTCCTGGAGATGTACACGTGATCACATGGAGAGTGCAAGATGGCTGCGGTAATACCGCTACAGCGACGACCACTGTCACATTTGGTGACGAGAAAGCACCGACACCACTTTGCATCAGCGGTATTACTACAGCATTTATGCAAGATGATGGCACCGTAGCAGTCTGGGGTAAGGAATTTGACTTTGGAAGTTTTGATAATTGTACAGCTGTAGATGATTTAAAATTCACCTTAGTTCCAGAAAATGAAGATCCTGTAAGACCAGGAGAAGAAGGATTTGAAGATCAAAATGGAATTACATTCAGATGTGATGAATTCAGTAGTTTTAGAAGTCTCAATGTCTGGGTATGGGATGCATCTGGTAACGGGGACTTCTGTAACGTATTTATTGGCTTAGCGGATAATGGTGATGTCTGCCCTGAAGGACCTGGCGAAGGTCAGAATAATGGCGCGAGTGCTATGATTGCTGGGCAAGTCACAACAGAGGCAGGTGAAGTGATCAGCAATACGCAGATTAGTTTGAATAGCGCACTACCTGAATATCCAAAGTCTCAAATGAATGATAGCAATGATGGATCATATGCCTTTGAAAATAACATCATGGGCAGCGATTACAGAGTTATGGCGCACCGAGATGGTGATGATGCTAATGGAGTAAGCACATTGGATCTGGTCTTGATTTCCAGACATATACTTAGTATCAACTTGTTAGATAGTCCTTATAAAGTGATAGCAGCTGATGCTAATGCTGACTCTAAGGTAAGTACAATAGACCTTGTCATCTTAAAGCGTCTGATACTCGGAGCAGAAGATGCTTTGACTAACACTGACAGCTGGGTATTCGTGGAGAAGGAATTCAGCTTTGTAAATGAGATGAGCCCTTGGCCTTTCGTGAGCAGTAGGTTAGTCATGAATCTGGATCGAGATATGATGGGTGAAGACTTCATCGGTATCAAGGTAGGAGATGTGAATGTATCTGGCCAACCTAATGGTCTGCACCGAGCAGAAATTAGATCAACAGGTACACTGGCATTTGGCATAGAAGACAGGTTAGTGAGCAAGGGAGAAGAAGTTACGATTGACGTATCCGCAGCAGAGTTCAAAGAATATTTTGGATTCCAGTTTACGCTGGATCACAGTGGACTGAGGCTGATCGATGTGAATGCAGCAGCATTGAGTGTAGATGAAAACAGCATCTCAGTAAGAGAAGACAGATTGACAATGAGCTGGTTTGCAGAAGAGGCAGTGAGCCATGAAGGGGAGTTATTCAGCTTGACCTTTGAGGCAGAGAGAGACCTTAGACTATCAGAGTCACTAAGCATCAACTCTTCTATCACAAAAGCAGAAGCCTACCAGGGAGCTGACTATGATCATCACGAGATCATCGTAGACTTCAGTGAGGAGAATATTACGGTAGCTGAGCTATATCAGAACAGTCCGAATCCTTTCTCTGAGACATCTCAAATTGGATTCTCTATACCGACTGATGCTCAGGTGACATTCACTATATTAGATATTACTGGCAAAGTAGTGAAGAAGTTATCTGACAGCTATTCAAAAGGTTACCACACACTTGACATCAGCCGAGATGATTTCAACGCAGGTGGGGTGTATTATTACCAGATGGATAGTGGAAGCTTCACAGCGACTAAAAAAATGATCCTGATAGACTAATAAAGAATACAGGCGAAATCAGAGGCAGCTATCGTTCATTCGGTAGCTGTCTTTTTTTT
>CALFUK010000209.1 GCA_937929945.1 uncultured Saprospiraceae bacterium | reverse complement strand
GAGAAAGGATACGAAGAAATCATAGCCTCTTCCTCAAATAGCGCACTAAACAGCTGGCTGAAAAAGTATGCCAGCGAAAGACACAATATGCACCGGATATTGGAAGGTTTTGTGCGAGAGGTGGGTGGTTCGCCGGAAGTCGATACGACAATATTAGGAAGCATTCACAGGATGTTTATCGATATTAAAATAGGTAACACGTCCGCAGAGAATGAGTTCGATGCAATTGTCAATGAGATCGAAAGAGGATCGTCGATGCTGATAGATGAGTATAATAAAGTCATCGGCGAGGTGGAAATGCCAGCTAACTATATTGCTACCTTAGTGCAGCAGAGGGATTACATCCAGGCTGAAGTCAACTCACTCACCGCACTCAAAGAAGAATTTAATAGTGTGAGTGTATAACCAGCATCTCATCATAAAATTATAACAGCGAATGCAACATGGCGCAGTAGATAGAAGCGCCATAAGAAAACACAATAGCCGAGTATCATGATGATGCTCGGCTTTCTTTATGTCCCTCCCCTTCTTTGAGCCTGCACGATTCACGAATTGATGTGCCGATACGACTCACTAAAAGACTTACTTCTTCTGAGCGAAGCTGTATGTATTCTGCAGGATATAACTGTATATGATGGTCACACCGATCGTGATGATTTTAGAGGGCGTAGGATAGAAGCCGCAGACATCCACAAAGAGCTTCATAGCAAAGTAGCTGATGATGATGGCCCCCATGGCAACGAGCCAGTAGCGCACCAGCTGGGTCTGCCCTTCTAAAGTAGACTCGTGAAAGGTGATGTATTTATTGAGTAGAAAGCCAGTAAAAAAGGTGATGGGAAAAACAAAGAACAGCGAGGCGATGTGAGGGCTCAAGACCACAATGCCCAGATCCAGGTCTTGCTTAGCAAAGATGTACTGAAATGCTACAAAATACAACAGAATATCCAACACCATATTACCACCACCACAGACGGCGTAGCGATAGGTCTTCAGTGGCATCCAGCGCTTGAACAGGAAGTAAAAGGAATCAATCAGCTTAGTGAGTAGCTCTTTCAAGGATATCTATTTGGGCGTCATTATGGACTGCAAATATAGCTTCTGCGGGCTCAAAGCTGTGTGAAAATACAGGATAATCTTATCAAGTCTTGGGCTGATCACTTGACTTACATCTGCGACTGGATGTCTTGCCTGAATGCTTTAGGTGATTGTCCCGTCTTCCGCTTAAAGAGTCTGGAGAAGTAGGCTGCTTCTTTATAGCCCAGATCAAAGGCGATTTCCTTGAATGACATATTGGTAAAGGTGAGCAGTCGCTTGGCTTCGATCATGAGGCGCTTATTGATCAACTGCTTAGCCGTCTCGCCCGTCTCGCTCTCTGTGAGTTGGGACAGTTGCCGCGTGGTCATGCGTAGATGATCTGCATAGAAAGGTAGCTCATGCTTCTTCTTATAGTGCTCCTCAATGAGTAGGATGAGTTTCTTATAGTTGTGGTCAATGGAGTCATAGTGATCCCGCAAATGGTCTGAGAGGCTTTTGATCTTGTGGTTGATCCGACTGAGCAGTGTCAGGAGGACAAAGTGAAAGATGTGGTTCGACTTGTCTAATCTTTTTCGATGTCGTGACTCCTGCAGCAGCTGCTCGAAGCAGAGGTCAAAGTCATGCGCTTCTTCAGGTGTGAGCTGCAGCGAATTAGACGCAGAAATGACCTGCAATATAGAGTAGTCAGTGGCGTACATGGTTAGTTCTGGTGGCAATACGGTGAGCTTGTACCGCAGCAGGTAGCCCTTCAAGTCACGCCCCTCTAAGAAGTCATGAATCTGCCCCTCCCCTATCACGTAGATGGTATCCGCTTCCAACTCAAAGACATCTCCGTCAATGGTATGCTTGCCGATCCCAGATTTAATGTAGATGATCTCGTGAAAGGGATGGCGGTGCGGCTTCTCGTCCAGCAGCTTACGATTGATCTGCGAGGTGACGTAGCGAATCTCAAGGTCATCACTGTCTAATAGGTCGGAGGATAGAATTCTTTTTTTCACTGACGCTACTCTTTGTGCAAGTATTCATGCATATAAGTGTAAACATACAAGCTTGCAGGATATCTATCTTTATCACAGCCAAAATAATTCATCTATATGCCGATCACATTATCATCAGAAGAGATCTCAGCACAGGCCCAGCGTCTGGATCAGGCGGAGCAGGATAGAATACAGGTGAAGCCGCCTACAGTCTATCACCCTGATATGACGATCGATGATGCTTATCACATCCAGGATGCTTGGATAGAGCGTAAGCTGGCGAGGGGCCGTCAGATCGTAGGTCATAAGGTGGGCCTGACATCTAAGGTGATGCAGGAGGCAATGGCAATTAATGAATCAGATTTCGGCATTCTCTTAGATGACATGATCTTTGCTGATGGCGCTGAGATTAGGGCTGCTGATTTTACTGATCCCAGAATAGAAGTGGAGATCGCCTTTCGCTTGGCTCATGATCTTGATCCAGCAGGCTTAGACATACAGGCAGTGATAGCTGCCTCCGCAGCCATCGTGCCCTCACTGGAGCTGATCGCTGCCAGATCGTACCGCGTAGATCCTGAGACAGGCTACCGCCGTACCGTAAAAGATACCATATCTGATAATGCAGCGAATGCGGGTATCATCACGGGAAGTCAGTCTATTCCTAAAGACGCGGACATACCATGGGTCAGTGCGGTGATTAAAAAGAATGGTGTCATAGAAGAGTCAGGCGTAGCTGCTGCCGTGCTGAATCATCCAGCGAATGCTGTGATCTGGTTGGCCCAGAAATATGCCGAGATCAATCGCACACTCAAAGCAGGCCAGATCATCTTAGCGGGATCTTTCACCAGGCCCATTAAAGTAGAGGCTGGTGACCACATTATCGCAGATTTTAATCAATATGGGACAGTAAGCTGTAGGTTCGTCTAATGTATTCTTCATCATGCAAAATCAATCCACGTGAAAATCAGAAAAAATAAAATTAAGCAGTATTTCGCAGAGGGCAAATGTACCATCGGCATTTGGAATGGTATCCCCCATGGCTATGCAGCCGAGATTTGTGCTGGTGCGGGCTTTGACTGGGTTCTCATTGATGGAGAGCATGCTCCTCATGATCTACGATCCATCATGGCAACCATGCAAATGATCACAGCACACGACTGTGGTATCATCGTCAGGCCACCTGTAGGTGATCCAGTCATGATCAAGCAGCTGCTGGATGCTGGCGCTCAGACCCTGCTGATCCCAAATGTAGAGTCAGCAGAGCAGGCTGAACTGTTAGTCTCTGCCATGCGCTATCCGCCGCTTGGTAAGCGAGGCGTGGGTGCTGCCTTGTCACGAGCAGCCCAGTGGAAGCGCATCCCTGATTATTATAAGCATGCAGACAGTGAGATGTGTCTCATAGTCCAAGTAGAATCAGTGACCGGTATGAGTGAGATAGAAGCCATCTGTGCTGTCGATGGAGTTGATGGCGTCTTCATCGGTCCAGCGGACTTGTCAGCTTCGATGGGTTATTTAGGTCAGTCTACCCATGACGATGTAAGGGCTGAAGTCAAAAGGGGACTCGCGATTATCAAGGAGAGCGGTAAGGTCCCTGGGGTGATGGCCGTAGCGACCGCCATTGCACAAGAGTATAAAGATGCAGGAGCCTTATTCTTGGGAGTCGGTATCGATCTTGTCACACTGGCTGATGCGACAACAGCGATGGCTCAGTCATTCAGGCAGCTGCAGTAATAGTATTAATAGAAGTTATAGCTAAATACGAATCCATGAGTTTGACCAAAAATAAAAAGCTGCTGAAGCCACTACTTGCAGATTTAACAAAGCAAGGGGTGAGGCATTTCATTGGTGGAAAATGGCGTCCAGCCAAGTCGAAACAGACATTTCAAAACCACACACCGATCGATGGCAGCTTCATCTGTGAAGTGGCCGAAGGTGATGAGCGCGATATAGACCTAGCGGCGAAAGCTGCAAAGAAAGCCTTTGCAGACTGGCGCAACTGGCCTCACAAAAAGCGACGAGACGTGCTCTATCGCATAGCAGAAGAGATAGAAAAGCACGCTGAGCAGATAGCTGTCTTAGAATCTTACGATACCGGTCAGTGCATCCGATTCATGAAAAAATCAGCCATCAGAGGTGCCGCTAATTTTCGCTATTTCGCAGATAAAATAATCGACGCTGGCCACGGTGACTCCATGCCTGATGAGCATCACATCAACTACTCGATCCGTCAACCTATTGGACCTGTCGGCGTGATCACTCCGTGGAATGTACCCTTCATGCTCAGCACTTGGAAGATAGCCCCTGCCCTCGCGGCTGGGTGTACCATCGTGCATAAGCCAGCGGAGCTCAGTCCCGTCACAGCTCAGCTTTTGGCCAAGCTGGCGGATCAGGCTGGTCTGCCCAAGGGTGTCTGGAATGTCGTCCATGGTTTCGGTGAGACGGCTGGCAAGGCCCTCACGGAGCACGAAGCGATCAAAGCCGTCGCCTTCGTGGGAGAGACCACGACGGGCAGTCACATTATGCGCCAAGGAGCAGCTACGCTGAAGCGGGTCCACTTTGAGCTGGGCGGTAAGAATCCCGTGATCGTCTTCGATGACGCGGACCTCGACAGAGCCCTCGATGCAGTGGTCTTCATGAAGTACAGCCTCAATGGTGAGCGCTGCACCTCCAGCAGTCGTCTGATCCTACACGAAGCTGTTTATGACACTTTTGTCAAAAAGCTTACGTCCAGAGTTGGTAAGCTCATTGTCGGCCATCCACTGGATCCGAACACCGAGATCGGCCCAATGATCCACGCCTCTCACCAAGAGAAAGTCCTCAGCTACGCCGCCATTGCTAAAGAGGAAGGCGCGACTGTCCTCAAAGGTGGCAAGGTACCTCCTGGGATGACTAAAGGTGCCTACGTCTCCCCCACGCTGGTGGAAGGCGTCACCCCTGACATGCGGCTTGGCCAAGAGGAGGTCTTTGGCCCTTTCCTGTCCATCATGAAGTTCCAAACAGAAGCAGAGGCCATCGCCCTCGCCAACAGTGTGCGCTATGGCTTGACCGCCTATATCTGGACAAAAGACGTGGGCCGCTCCATCAGAGTCGCCCGCGATGTAGAGTCAGGTATGATCTGGGTCAATTCGCAAAATGTGCGCCACCTGCCTACGCCCTTCGGCGGAGTAAA
>CALFUK010000208.1 GCA_937929945.1 uncultured Saprospiraceae bacterium | reverse complement strand
TGCAATTAGAGGGGCACTGTAAGCCATAAAAACGAGCAAAGTCTATGCTCTTTAAGACTGAGGATATGCTTAACTTGCAACGACTAATCAGTGCAAACCTCCAATCAGACCTATGTCTCACGCCACAGCAGATATGCCCTACTTCATTAAGCCCTCACAGACCATCACTGATGATGATAAGCGAGTCGCCTATGATCAGGCTGTCCAAGAAATCAAAGCCCTCACTGGCTCAGAATCCGATGTGATCATGAAAATGGTGAGCATCAACTGCATTTTGAAGACTCACCTACCCTATTATTATTGGGTGGGATTCTACTGCGTCAGAGATGGAGCACTCATCGTCGGGCCCTACCAAGGCACGCTGGGCTGTCTGCACATCGACTTCGGCAAGGGGGTCTGCGGACAGGTAGCTGCCAGCCAAAAGACGATGATCGTCAAAGACGTACATGCTCTCGTGCAAGGAGATCAGCACATCGCCTGTGATCCCAACTCACAGTCAGAAATCGTCGTCCCTGTCTTCAATGCGGATGGCCAGCTGATCGCCGTCTTCGATGTGGACAGCAGCGTGGTGGATAGCTTCAGTGAGACTGATCAGCACTACCTGGAATCAATCATGCACTCCTGCTTCGCTGAAGGGACGCTCACTCAGACTCCACTTGCCTTATGACTACACCGACGACATCATCCAGAGGCGTAAAAGCGCTTAATACAGTGCTGCGTGTGGATATGGACATATCCATGGAGGCACAGCGTAACCCATACGATGCTGCCCTCAATCCGACTGGCAGCTTTCCCCTGAACATTGCAGAAAACCGGCTCAGCTGGGATACACTCAAAACAAAATTTCAGCAGATCTGCAGTGAGCATGAATTAGATGACTGGGCTATGGCCTATACCGCACCCTCTGGCGCCCCTGAATTCAAAGCAGCCATTGCCGCATTCTATCAGCGCTACTTACTCGATGGTGCAGAAGTAGATCCGATGAGCTTGGCCATATCACCTGGCGCTACAGGGATCGTGGAGATGACCGCCTTCATATTATGCGAGGCGGGTGACACTGCTGCTGTGCCAGCTCCCTGCTACCCCGTATACCGACAGGACATGAATAATATGGCCGGGGTACTTCGCTATGATATCATCACCCACCATCATCTACAAGATCTTGGTCATGGCCCACTCTTGGATCTGAGTCATCTAGTGAAGGCGAAAGCAGAAATAGCCGCAAGTGGCAGTCGTCTGCGGATGCTGATCATCACCACGCCAGATAATCCGACGGGGCTTATCTATAGTCAGGCCCATTTAGTAGAACTAGCCGAATGGTGCATCTCCGAGGAGGTACACCTGATCGTCAATGAAATATATGCCCTTTCTGCCATCGATCGCTCTCATCAGTCCATTGCGAGTGACTACCCAGATGTCAATGACTTTTCTTCATTTATGAATGTCATGTCAGAGAAGCAGAGTCCATATCTGCATCATTGGTATTCTTTTTCCAAGGACTTTGGGATTTCAGGCTTTCGGGTAGGTGTCCTTCATTCTCATAATGAGGATCTGGTCAAAGCCTTCGAGTTCTATAATCTGACACATTCTGTCTCTAATCACACCCAGTGGATGTTGATGCATTTACTAAGGGATGATGCCTTTCTCGATCAATACATCACAGCAAACCAGCAAAAGATCACCGCTTCTTATGTGGAGGTGATCCATCTATGTCGTAAACATGAGATACCCTATGTCCCCTCTTACGGCGGTCTTTTTGCCTGGATTGATCTCGCCAAATTCTTGTCCGAAGACAGTCAGGCAGGAGAAATGAAATTCTGGATGAAACTGTATGAGACCACTGGCATCTTACTCACACCTGGGCAGGGCTTTGGCCATACTGGCTATGGTAAATTCAGAGTGGTGTATCCTTATGTCTCGCTGGATAAGCTCAGAGTCGCGATGGGTAAGCTGGATGAGTTTTTGGGTGAGCGGAGTGTGTAGCGTTGGGCTTTGTGGCTATTCGTTATATGAAGGTCACATCTGATGAGATCATACAGAACTTGCCGATGATTAACTGATCGCCCCTAAAGTCAAAAAGGTACTTGACATTTTTTTCAAAATTATGCACATCTTCAAAGTCATCGTAGCAGCTATAATCACCTACGATGATATTCGGATTGGTAATGATGTTCTTGAGGAAGCATAGTCGATCGTAGTGTTCAAGTGGAAATGGTTTATCCTTGTCTGGTATATTCAAATCAACGTGCTGTAGCTACAATGATATCAAATTTCTCTAACTTAGGTGAGTCAAATAAATCCGTAAAATTATTTGCTATCTATGAGGCTCTACCGACTATTTACTGCCAGCTTATTCCTTGCTGCAATATCCTGTGCACAGCCAAAGATTCCAAAAGAACTTATCCAGAACGATGGTCTCAGCTCTGCTAAGGCTCCGACGGCCATAGAAAAACCCAATGTAATCATCATATTCATGGATGACCTCGGCTATGGAGACCTGAGTAGCTACGGACACCCCACGATCAAGACACCAAACATCGACAGGCTGGCAAGTGAAGGGCAAAAGTGGACTAATTTCTACACGGCGAGCAGTGTATGTTCTCCCAGTAGAGGTGCTCTCCTCACAGGGCGCTACCCAATCAGGATAGGCCTCGGAGGTATCAAAGAGCGTGTCTTCTTTCCGAAATCTATGGGTGGACTGCCTGCCTCAGAAATCACCATCGCAGAAATGCTCAAAGAGGAAGGATACAAGACTGGGATCATAGGTAAATGGCACTTAGGGCACCTGCCTGAATACCTGCCGACCCGCCAAGGATTTGACACCTACTACGGCATCCCTTACAGTAATGACATGGATGCAGTCAAAGGCTGGAATCTCACTAATCTACTAGGAGTACCCGACATCAATAAATGGAATGTCCCCTTGATGGAAAATGAATCCATTATCGAACGACCAGCAGATCAAACCAGCATCACCAAACGATACACAGAGAAAGCTGTGGAGTTCATTGAGAACCATCAAGCTGATCCTTTCTTCCTTTACTTTCCGCACACGATGGTGCATACGCCATTGTTTGCTTATGAAGATTTTCTTGGCACAAGTGAGCGAGGCTTCTTTGGAGATGTCATGAATGAGGTGGACTGGAGTGTGGGCCAGGTCATCTCTACCTTGGAGCGACTTGAGATAGACAGGAAAACGCTAGTCGTCTTCACTTCTGACAATGGTCCATGGCTGATGATGCGAGATCATGGCGGTTCGCCGGGATTATTACGCGAGGGAAAAGGCACCACTTGGGAAGGGGGAATGCGTGTCCCAGGGATATTCTACATGCCCGGTACTGTGACCCCAGGCACGATCACTGACCTTGGCTCCACACTGGACCTACTGCCAACGATCGCTAAGCTAACAGGAGCTCAGGTTCCTCAAGATCGCATCATTGATGGCTATGACCTCACCCCAGTACTCCAAGAAAAACGCAAAGGAAATCGGAATCACATGATCTTCTACAGAAAGCAAGACATCTATGCTGTGCGCAAGGAAGATTATAAAGCGCACTTTATCACAGAGAGCAGCTACAAAGCAGATAATGGCCGACAAGAACTGGAAGCGCCTCTGCTGTACAATGTAAATCACGATCCCAGTGAGCGCTACGATCATGCGGCACAGATGCCAGAAAAGATCGAAGAGATCATCCAATTAGCGATAAGTCATCGTAATGATGCCCCTAACATGTACAGCGAAATGGACAAATATCCAGAAGAAAAAAACTAAGTGCATTCACCCTATTCCACAATATGAGTAAGACCAGAGCCATCCATTCCGACTTCTTAAATCATCTGAATCACTACGATCAGGCCCTCATCGATCTTTATATGGATGTCCGAGCATTTATCTTAGCACTGCACCCCAGGGCTAATGAATTACTCTATCACACTCATGCACTGACCAGTGTATACTCCCACTCAGAAAAATTAGGTGATGCCTACTGCCATATACCGATCTACTCGGCTCACTTGAATATTGGCCTGAACAAAGGGGCTCTATTAGATGATCCTCATGCAAAATTAGCAGGGACTGGCAAATTGATCCGGCACATCAAGGTAACTCAGCAAGCCGACTATAGAAATCCTGAAGTAGAGCAGCTAATCCTTTCCGCCATGGCATTCGCTGCTGATGATATGGACCAGCCAGCATCTGCTGAAAGACTCACGATATCAAAGATTAAAAAATGAAAAATAAGCCTCTACGGCTCAGATTAACTAAACACCGTACAAGGTGATTAAACGGAGGTATTTGCCAACAGGCATTTCACCTCAAAATGTAAACTATGAAACGAAGAAATTTTGTCAAATCAGGCGTCGCTCTATCCACGATACCTGCTGCCTGTGTCACTTCTAAGATGGCCAATCCGGAATCCCAAACCATAATCGAAAACGAACTCTATGAGTGGCGGAGCTATGAGATTAAATGGGGCACCAATGCACAGCCACTCATAAGCTACCTCAAAGAAGCGTTGCAGCCAGCGATGAAACGTGCTGGTGTGAATCACTTCATGCTCTTTGAGGAAATAGCACCAGGAGGTCCCAAAAAGATATATGCCCTCATCAGCTATCCTACGGCTCAGATATACCTCGGCGCACAGCACCTGCAGGATGATGCGGCCTACGTCAGTGCTGCTTCAGCCTACGATGCACTCGCACCCGATCAAGCCATCTACCATAGATACAGTTCTGATTTGCTACAAGCATTTGATGGACTGAAGCAGATGATGAATCCTGTAGATGGTGCTACTGTATTCGAGCTCAGAACATACGAAGGTTACAGTGAAGATGCCGTCAGAAGAAAAATTATGATGTTTGACGACGAAGAGATTCCACTCTTTCTCAAAGTCGGACTGAATCCAGTGTTCTTTGGCAACATGCTCAGCGGTCCTTACAGACCCTGCTTAGTCTACATGATCAATTTCACTGATATGGACGCTCATGCTGCTGCATGGAAAGCCTTTTTAGATTCTCCCGAATGGAATGCCATGAAGGTGCTGCCTAAATATGCCAATACTTTATCGAACATCAGGAATACTTTTTTGAAAGTGATTTGATTTGTTGATTTGATGATGCGTTGATGCGTTGATGCGATGATAAAAAAAAGCAAACCCAGACCGGCATGCTGAACTCGTTTCAGCATCTTGCCCAACAGCAATGTAAAAGACATGCTGATGCGATGATTTGTTGATGCGATAACTGAAAAAGCAAAACAAAGCAGGCATGCTGAACTCGTTTCAGCATCTTGCCCAACAGCAATGTAAAAGACATGCTGATGCGATAATTGAAAAAGCAAAACAAAACCGGCATGCTGAACTCGTTTCAGCATCTTGCCCAACAGCAATGTAAATGACATGCTGATGCGATAATTGAAAAAGTAAAACAAAACCGTCATGCTGAACTTGTTTCAGCATCTTGCCCAACAGCAATGTAAAAGACATGCTGATGCAATGATTTGTTGATACGGTGATGAAAAAAGTGTGATAAAGTTTTCGCAAAATAAAAACCAAATTGCTATCTGAATTAACTTACAGACTATATGGAATTGATTTTAAAGTACACGCCACAGTTATTATCCTATCTGCTGTTCTTGATTATGCTGGGCATGGGGATGACGCTCACTGTACTGGACTTTAAGCGCGTAGCCTCCTATCCTAAAGCGATCTTCATCGGACTGAGTAATCAGATTATTATCCTACCAATAATCGGAGCTATACTGGTCAGTGTACTTCCGATGGAGCCCGTATTTGCCATGGGGCTGATGCTGGTAGCTGCCAGCCCTGGTGGTGCTACCTCCAATCTGATCTCACACCTATCCAAAGGTGATACGGCGCTGTCCATCAGCATGACGGCTATCTCGAGCATCATCACCGTCTTCAGTATCCCGCTGATCATCAATTATTCTTTAAAGTGGATCATGGCTGCGGAGGGTGTCGAAATCCAGCTGCCCCTATGGAATACCGTACTGAATATCTTTAAGCTGACGGCTCTTCCTGTGTTACTAGGTCTCTTGATCAATCATCGGTTTCCAGTCTTTGCAGAGAAAAGTAAGCCCGCCATCGCTTGGGGATCTGGCATCATCATCCTGATGGCCTTAGCGCTGATGGTCAATAAATTAAATGAGATTGGCAATGTCTGGCACTTTATCAAAGCTGCATTCTGGGGTGTCTTATTACTCAATGTATTAACGCTGCTGGTTGGATTTTTCAGCGCCAAAATGCTCAAGCTAAATACACCACAAGCCATCTCCATCGCTATCGAAAGCGGTATGCAAAACAATGTCCTAGGTATGGCGATAGCGACATCAGCTACCCTACTCAATAGTCCGCTGATGGCTGCACCTGCTGGTGTATACGGCATTGTGATGTGTGCCACGGGGGGCGCACTGATATACTTTTTTAGAAAATTAGTCAGCACTGAAATACCTACGACTTAAAACCTCTATGACCAAAACAGTAAGACACTCAGCTATGAAGCAGATCATTATGACACCCAAGCGGATGATTAAACTTAGTCATTTGCTTACAGGCATTCAGTTCTAAAACTTAAACATATGAAACGTCTATGACGTAGATAACTAAGACACCCAAGTGGATGAGTAAACTTAGTCATTTGCTGACAGGCATTTCGCCCTGAAATTTAAACATATGAAACGTCTATGACGTAGATAACTAAGACACTCAAGCGGATGATTAAACTTAGTTATTTGCTGACAGGCATTCAGTTCCAAATATGATAACCACATGAAAGTAAGCTACCTAGCTCAAGGAGAAAATTATCTGATTATCGGCGGCATGAGCACCATCGGACAAGTATTATCACGGCAGCTACTGCAGAGTCAAGCCACTGTCTATGCTGTGGACATCGCCGCCTTTGGCCTGGACGAACACTCCAATGACTACCACTATATCCAGTGCCAGCCTACAGACCTGAGCGCCCTGCAAGGTATCAAATCCAAACTGCCAGATCGACTTACTGGTTTGATCTGTCTATCTGGCACCATCAACCACTTCGGCAGTGTCACCGACATGACTGTGGAGCAGTGGAAAGAAGTCTTCGATATCAGCTTCGCCTCCTGCTACCACGCCTGCAAGACTTTCAGTCCCCTCCTACTTAAGTCAGCTAAAGCCGCTATCGTCAATATGTCATCTGGCCTCGCCTTCGGTGGGCAAGCTAACTATGGACCCTATACGAATGCCAAGGCTGCCGTCAATAGCCTCAGCCGTACACTCGCCACAGAGTTAGCACCTACCGTCAGAGTGAATACGGTAGCTCCAGGAGCTGTCGATACGGCCTTCATTTATGATGAGGCAGGCCAAACCAGATTCGATATCAATCGCTATAACAGCATTGTCCCCTTGGGCGAAATGGCCAAGCCTGAAGAAATCGCTCATCTCATTTGTTACTTGCTCAGTGATGGTGCCAGCCACATCACGGGTCAATGCATTCATATCAATGGAGGAGCCATGATGATGTAGGCCTTAGTCATTTTCAAAATCTTATCACGATTTGTTAGAAGTGAGTCAAATCTTTGGAGTTCATTTTATTAACTTCCGTCATCAGACTTCGGCTGCATTTGAGCTTGAGCAAAGAGATCATGGTATTTTAATAGAAGTTTATATCTCAATCATCATCAGTTTTAAATTCAAAAAACAATGAATCACATCAATTGTATTCTACTATGCTTCGCAATCATACTCTTGTCATGCACTCCAAAAGCCACAGAGCTAACTGCTCCACAACATACAAGTGAGAAACCTCAAAAAGCCATAAGCCAACTGGTCATCAAATACCCCGCTGACCACTATCAAGAAAAACTGGATGGCAGAATGATCCTCTTGATCTCCGAGCACAAAGACATAGAGCTCCGCTTTCAGCTCCGTGATGATGAGAAGACATGCCAAGGCTTTGGTATGGATGTAGAGGATTGGGCTGCAGGCGAGTCTCTGGTATTTGACGCAGAATCGTTCGGCTATCCGACCATGAATATGAACGACCTGGTAGATGGTCAGTACTATCTCCAAGTGCTCTTTCATAAATACGAGACTTTTAAGCGATCCGATGGCCACACCCTAAAGTTGCCCATGGATCGAGGCGAGGGTCAGCAGTGGAATCGTGCACCTGGTAATCTATACTCTGAGATCATAAAAGTCAATGTGAAAAATGGCGAGCTACTGACATCAGCTATCAGCCTTACTAAAAAAATACCCCCTATAGCAGAACCCAAGGACACTAAATACATCAAGCATATCAAGATGAAATCAAAGCTGCTAAGTGAATTCTGGGGTCGGGATATTTACTTAGGGGCCCATGTACTGCTCCCAGAAGGATTCGATGAGCATCCAGAAGCGAAGTATCCTATGGCACTGATGCATGGTCACTTTCCTAGAGACTTCAGCGGCTGGAGGACTAATCCACCTGACCCTGATCTACAACCAGAGTACTCAGAGCGATTCCAAGTAGATGGCTATAACCAAATCGTGCAACAGGAAGCATACGACTTCTATAAGCTTTGGTCCGGGCCAGACTTTCCCCGTGTCTTGGCGGTTTTGATCCAACATCCTACACCTTATTATGATGATTCCTATGCAGTGAATTCAGAAAATAATGGCCCCTACGGTGATGCACTCACCTATGAATTCATTCCCTACATCGAGGATCAATTCAGAGGTATCGGTGAGGGCTGGTCGCGCTTCGTCTATGGAGGATCTACAGGTGGATGGGAGGCTTTGGCAGTACAAGTCAAATATCCCACAGAATATGGGACTTGTTATGCAGCCTGCCCTGACCCGATCGATTTCAGAGCTTATTGCTTAGTGAATATCTATGAGGATGAGAATGCTTATTATAAAAAAGGGACATTCAAAAATACCTTGGTCGCAGGTCATCGAGACTACCTGGGAAATATCGATGCCTCACTCAAAGACATGAATTATCGGGAGCTGGTCATCGGATCTAAAGGACGTTCTGGACAGCAGTGGGATATCTGGGAAGCAGTCTACTCACCCGTCGGCAAAGATGGCTACCCCATGCGTATCTGGGATCGGCTCAGCGGAGAGATCAATCCCGAAGTCGCTGCTTATTGGAAAGAGAATTATGACCTAGCACACATCATCAAGCGTGACTGGGATAAGCACGGTGATGACTGGCGTGGTAAAATACATCTCTACTGCGGCGACATGGATAACTACTATCTCAATAATGCAGTCTATCTGGCGGAAGATATATTAGAAGGATTAAATGACCCTGCGTATGAGGGCGAAGTAGACTACGGCGATCGCGCTGAGCACTGCTGGAATGGCGATCAGTCCGAGCCAAATCACATCAGCCGCTTGCGCTATCACCGCATGTTTATTCAGAAATGGAATGAGACCATAGATGAAAAAGCACCAGTTTGTGCTGATTTGACAAGCTGGAGGTATTAATTTATTGATTGGCTGGTGGGATGATTTATTGGCTGATTAAACAAGAGGAGGATATGGAAGGCTGAACACGCTAGGCCCAGGAGAGATCACTAAGCTAAGAAGAGCCTGCTTATTACAACTCAAAAACCATAGCATCAGTTGGCTTCCTGGTATTTTTACACTAAAGATTTTAATGATAGATTAAATTTCAAGTTATTGCCTGAATCTAATGATTTGACTCCAATGACTTACTATCGCTTTCATCCAAACTTAGGCAAGCTCCCCTACCAATGATCGATCCATCACTTCTATCAGCTGGGCCAACTCCGTCGTAAATTCAATAAAAGTCAATGCCTCGTCTGTCCGGGCCAGCTTAAATTTATCAAAGATGAGCAGCGCTTCGCCATTACTTTCGATGTGAAAGACCTGGCGGGTCTCAAAGAAGTTAATGATATCCTGATTGAAGAAGGCTTTGATCTCTTCTTCTTTATTGCCCATCACCAGAAATTTGCTGGAGAAG
>CALFUK010000207.1 GCA_937929945.1 uncultured Saprospiraceae bacterium | reverse complement strand
AATAAGTTTACAGGTTATTTAATTATTTGCGTTTTGTAATGTATAGTAGTTTTTCCATCTTTTCTTAATACTTCCTGTCAATTTATGTACTTCGTTTGGTGTTTTCATATCACAGCTTAGATGAGGTCTATAATAGTTATACCTATGTATTGCTTTACTCACTATCTCTTCTAACATTATATTTGTTGTATTATTTAACGGTTCTATATACTCTCCTTTGAGTATTCCATTGACACGTTCTGCTATTGAATTATCTGTAGGATTGCTATCCTCTGTCATACTTATCCTTATTTTATAATCCTGTAATAGCTTGACATATTTATGACAACAATATTGTACACCTCTATCTGAGTGATGTATTAAACCATCTATATTGCTGGCTTGCTGTATTGCCATTTTCATACTCTGTATTGCATGTTTTGTTTCCAGCGAATCTCCTATTTTATAACCTACTATTTTTCTTGAATAAGCATCTGTTATTAGAAACAAATACTTGAATGTCTCTTTGTTTCTGATATAAGTTATATCACTCACCCAGAGCTGACCAGCTTGATACGGCGTAAAGCCTTTTATTAAATTCTTATGCTTTTTAAACATGTGATAAGAATTAGTAGTCTTCGTTCTTCTTTTTCTTCTTCTTATAAGCAACTGATTATCAGAGAGTAAGTCAAATAACTTGTCCCTTCCTATTTTAATACCTATTTGCACGAGTTCCTCTTTGAGAAGCTCATGTATCTTTCTACATCCCATCCTGGGGTGGACTGATCTAATCGCTTTCACTCTTTTTATGATCAACTCAGTCTCTATTTGCTTTGCTATTCCACGCTTCCTGTGATTATAGTAAGCTTGTCTTGTTATTCCAAACAATGCGCATATGGTTCCTAATCCTATTGTAGGATTATAAAACTTTACTTTTTCGATTGTTTGGAATCGAACTTTTTTCTGATAGAAATTTTAAATTCATCTTCTGCTACATTGATTGTCTCTTCTGCAACTATGCGTCGGATACGTTCCTCTTCTAATTGTTTTTCTAATTCTAAGATCTTAAGCTTTAGATCATGGTGAGATTTTTTACTCAAGGTTGATGTTTTGCACTCTAACTTACGAATCCACTTTGATATAGTACTATGTCCTTCAATCCCATACTTCTTACTTACTTCCATCTTTGATAAATGGCCAAGACGTACTTCTTCTATGGCTTTCAATTTAAACTCAAGACTGTAATTATTACTCGTTTTTAATCCTGACATACGTTTACTTTTGGTGTAAACCTATTTCAGGACAAGACACCCTCTGTATCTCCCTTGAAAAGGGAGACCACTGCATTGGTTTCAATAACCATCATGACAGTCCAAGATGTAGATTCATAGACAAAAGCTTGTGGGAGAACCCTCTGTATCTTCCTTGAAAAGGGAGACCACTGCCTTGGTTTCAATAAGCATTATGGCAGTTCAAGATGTAGATTCATACAGCAAGCCTGGTTCCCCTTTTCAAGGGGAATACAAGGGGTTAAAACTCGCCAGAAAAAAAGCAATTACCTTATCGAATATCCTTCCGCTTAGGTGGATTCTGATCTGCCAGATACTGCATGCCTGCCAGCTCCACCATGACATCATTAGGATTTTTGCCACTCCCCAGCTGCTGCGCGTGATGCAGCACAAAGCTCCTGATGTCTGCCAGCTCTTCCTTGGAGATGTATTCGCCCAGATTAGGCATCCCCTCAGATTCTAACGTCCCTTCTAATACGATCTGCTCATAATTATCAAAGATGCTGTGGCTAGACATGGTGAGGTCTGGGATGGCACCACCACCGACGCCAGGATTCATATGACAGCCCATGCAGTACTGCATGTACAGATTAAAACCCTCGCCGATATTCACGGGTGGGGCATCAGTGCCCAGCGTCGCATACTGCTTTTTGATGGGTGGCAGCTTCTCTAAGGCTTCTGCGTCACCACCAAGTTTGAAGGTGTACACAGTGCCCGGATGGATTCTGGGAGCTACATTGCCCGACATGCCCTGACTACCACCCCAGCCTACTGCGATGGTGATGTATTGCTCACCATCCACCATGTAAGTCACAGGTGCAGCGATCACTCCTGAGCGCACATCATACTCCCAGAGTGCTTCGCCAGTGTCAGCATCTCTGATGTAGAACATACCCTCGGCGTCACCCTGCATCACCAGCCCCGCACTGGTACTCACCACTCCACCATTATAGTGGAATAGCTGGTCGACGCTCCATAGCTTTTTCTGCTGTATCGGGTCCCAAGCGATGAGTGCTCCAGAGGAAGTATTAGGTAGAGGCGCCTGAGGATCGATCACGGGAGGATAGTATATCTTCGCGCCGAGGCTGACATTAGCCCCCAGTGCTGACCCCGCACCACCTACTTCATCAAATCCAAAAGGCATGTTAGCATAAGGTCCTGACTGATGAGCCGTAGGGATGTACATGACCTGCTTCTGCTCATCATAGGACATGGGTGTCCAGTTATGCCCACCATGAGAGCCCGGTGTGAGCCAGTGCATGCGCCCGTCATCATAGCGTGCCCCTGGTGCTTCGATCGGTCGGCCATTATCGTCTATGCCTGTGGCCCAGTTCATATAGACGAATGGCTCGGCAGAGATGTATTCACCATTGGTACGATCGATCACATAGAAAAAGCCATTCTTAGGTGCCTGCATCAGCACCTTTCTCATCTGCCCTTCGATCTCGATGTCCGCCTGGACAATGTGCTGCGTAGCTGTGTAGTCCCAGGTATCTCCAGGAGTCGTCTGATAGTGCCACTTATAGGAGCCATCACTGGCATCTACTGCGACTATACTAGACAGGTATAGATTATCGCCACCTTCTGGGCTTCTTATTTTTTGATTCCAGTGGGTGCCATTTCCGACACCGATGTAGACTTGATTCAGCTCTGGATCGTAGGTGATCGCGTCCCAGGCTGTGCCACCACCACCCTGTTTCCACCACTCACCTGTCCAAGTCTTAGCTGCCTCTTCCAGGTCAGGATGTTCGAAAGCTTCGGCAGGATTGCCTGGTACGGTAAAGAACCGCCACACTTGATCCCCATTCGCAGGATCATAAGCCGTGACGTAGCCTCTGGTGTCAAATTCTGCACCACCATTACCGATCAACACTTTACCATCAGCGATTCTGGGCGCACCTGTGATGGAGTAGGTCCTGGTCTCATCATAAATGGTATTCACCTCCCAGTTCTTCTGACCTGTAGCTGCATCAATCGACATCAGCCGACCATCCAGCACACCCAGGAATAAGTCTCCCTTATAGATCGCCACTCCACGATTGATCACACCACAGCAAGCCACCATGGCCGAATTACCTTCCAGCTCAGGGTCAAAGGTCCAGAGCCTCTCTCCTGTTCTGACATCTATGGCGTAGACAATGCTCCACGGACCTGTCAAAAACATGACTCCATCTACCACCAGTGGCGTCGTCTGGATGCCTCGCTTCGTACCCAGATCCAGAGCCCAGGCCAGACCTACATCTTTGACATTGTCTTTATTGATCTGGTCCAGCTTGCGATATCGGGTCTCAGCGTAGTTACCGCCATAGGTCAGCCAGTCAGCTTGATCTTCGTCTGATTTTGCTAATACAGCGTCATCAATCGCTTCCGTTATTTCACGGATGTGCGCTTCTGATCCTTTCTTGAGATCTGTGTCTGGTGTACAATAGACTAATAAAAAGGTGGCAATCGTAAGTAATATGATATTTTTCATGCAGTCAGTGTTTCTATGATTCTTGTAAAATAGGGGATTATCATCGTTCTGTCTGAATCATACAGCCGGTATTTAGTTATCCATTGATACTTTATGACTTATGATCATGTCAGAATCATTTTTTCATTGCCTATGAAAGTCACGATCCTGAGCAATTTGAACTGGCATCCGCATCTGATGAGCATTTCAGAAGCTAAGCTAGTGAGGTGGGCAGTCTACTGATCACAGCTGACCACTAAATATCTAAAACCTTAATCAAAGATCATTTGGATTAGCTTGTTGATTGCTATATTCGTGGACATGTTCAATTTCCAAATTGATTAACCTTAGATCATTATATTGGCTGATTCTATTCGGGATCATAAGTCCCCTTACACTTCTTGCTCAAGTATCACAGCTCTACCAGGCTGAAGAGCAATACCATTTTGAGCATTTTGATAACGCTGATGGCTTGTCTAAAATAAGTGCTTTTACCGCAGGAAAAACGATGGAAGATGCTGAAGGATTTTTATGGTGGGCCACCATGGACGGGTTAATGAAATATGACGGTAATATTTTCAAAAAATACCGATACTCAGCTGACGATCCTTATGGCTTAGGTAGTAATCAAACCACTGCTATTTGCCAAGCTGATGATGGCAAAATATGGGTCGGAACCGGATCAGAAGGCATTTATATCTTTGATCCTGAGACTGAACATTTTAAAAATATTAGATCTGATCCAAATCAAAATAGTATCAGTGATAATGGAATATCAGAAATCGCTAAAGACAAAGATGGTAATATCTGGATTGGTACAAGGGGATCAGGGGTCAACAAGTATGATCCCTCTACAGATTACTACTCACACTATGACGAGCTCTCAGATGGAATTGTATTTCTCCAACATACTAATGGCGATATATGGATAGGCTATAGCTATGGCTTAGCGAAATATAACACGCAATTAGACAAATTTGAATTATTGCCTGTCAACGAAACTCATAAAAGTGACTGGCAGTACAATCGGGTTTTTGACTTAGCTGAAGATGGCAAAGAAAGAATCTGGATAGGCTCTATAGACTTTAGCCCTTATATCTACGATGTGCCTAGTCAGTCGCTTACTCAGCTTAAGATGCCTCTACCATTAGAACCTCGAGCCATAGAGGCAGATCATAATGGCGATATATGGATGTCTGGTGGTCACGAAGGCATACTCAAATATGATGTCAGCCAAGATAGATGGTATCAACTGCTCCATGATGTAGAAGATCAGAATAGCTGTCCACAAGGAATAAAGTCTGATTTGTATTTTGATCAACAAGGAAATCTATGGCTGCTGATATCAGATATAGGTATTTCTAAAATGCATAAATATGTTCCCGCGTTCGATCAATTTACGTCGGAAAGTATACAGTTATTCCATAACTACAATGATACGACCATTATATTTCAAGGATCTGGTGATACATTAAGAGCCATCAATACGCTGACTGGAAAAGTGAGTGATTTCGCCCAAATTCCATCTAAAGTATCTGATGATGCTTTCGTTTTATTCATCAGTTCTGATCAGGAAATTTATTTCGCTGAATATGGAGCACTCGAAAATTATCAGTGGAATCCAAAGAGTGGTGTGTGCCAAGTAATCCCATCTTCCTTCTCTATCATGGCTGAAGACAAAAATGGTAATATCTGGATGAACGATATGTTTAAGAGATTGGACCCCAGAACCAATAAAATCGAAAATCTGGATGATAAATTTTTAGAATCAGGGATCTCAATGCCCGAAAATATGAACTTCTTAGACATCCTGATTGATCACGATGGTTTCATATGGCTCAGTACTGATCATTCAGGATTATGGATGTATGATCCTCAGGCAGACACAATAGCTAACTATCGCCACGATCCTGAGGTGACATATTCTATTGCGAGTGATGTGCTTTATGATTTATACCTTACTTCAGATAATCAGATCGCGATTGGTACCATTCATGGTCTGAGCATACTGGATCAGTCTAGACAGCGGTTTAAGAACTATTCAGAATCGCAGGGTCTTGCACATAATGAGATAAAAGCAATTTCTGAAGATGATACAGGGACAATATGGGTATCTACGGGTTTTGGTATTTCGTCAATTGAGCAGGAGAATGGTAGCATTAGAAATTTTGATGCCGCCGATGGACTTCCACAACATATATTTGCTACTTACTCTTCGACTAAAGATGCAGAAGGAAACATTTATTTCGGAACCTATTTTGATGCCACTCGCTTCCATCCAGATCAACTGCCGAAGGAGCAGTTTCAGGGCGATGTGTATCTGTTAGACTTTTATTTAAAAAAAGAATTGATCAAGCCTTTAGACTCAACAGGGATATTAACTAAGAATATACGCTTCCTAAACAAGATAGAATTAAATCATAGTCAAGGAGATATTGGCTTCAGCTTTACCATGCCTGTATTTGAAGATCATGATAAAATTACTTACAGTTATCGATTAGAAGGCTACAATGATGATAGCTGGACAAATACAAGTGAACACTTTGCGCACTTCACCAATATACAGCCAGGTAACTATGTCTTCCAAGTAAAAGTCATAGAAAACGAAGAATTTGCCGCCTCTGGCATAGCCAGTATTGAGATCGATATTCCTCCACCGATGTGGATGACTTGGTGGGCTTACTTACTTTATCTATTCACAGGTCTTACAATTACTTATTCTATTTACAGATTTAATCTATCACGTCAATTAGCGAAATCTGAGGCCATTCAATTAAAGGAGATGGACGAACTGAAGACGCGCTTCTTCACTAACATCACTCATGAATTCAGAACACCATTGACTGTCATTATGGGGATCAATGAAAACATCAAAGGACACAATAAAGAAAAAACACTGATCCGCCGAAACAGCAAAAACCTCATGAATCTGGTGAACCAACTTTTAGATATATCTAAGGCAGAATTCGGTAAACTGAGGGTGAATGATTCATGGGGAAACTTGATTCCTTTCTTACAATACCTGACAGAATCATTTGCCTCAAGAGCTACGGATAAAAATATCAACCTAACCTTCTACACAGAAATAGATGAAGTCATGACCCTATTCGATGAGGGCAAGGTCCAGCAGATTCTGTATAACTTACTATCTAATGCTTTAAAATTCACTGAGCCAGGAGGTAAAGTGATCGTGCATGTACTAGTAGAAAACCATAAAAAACCTTCCATCATCATAAAGGTGAATGATTCTGGGATTGGCATACCTGAACAGTTGAAGGGTAATATTTTTGATCGATTCTATCAAGCTGATAACTCTAATACTCGTCGTGGAGAAGGCACTGGTATAGGATTAGCTCTGGTAAAAGAATTAGTGACACTCTTGGAAGGTGATATAAATGTAGAAAGTACAGAAGGTAAAGGCACCCAATTTACGGTAAGGCTTCCTATCAGAATGAACAAAACACAGACAACTCCTGAATTCTCCTTAAATCAGTCAAAGAAAGCTGCTATCCTAACCCACCTGACTCATGATAGCATCCAGGAGGAAGAAACTAACATGAGAAAAGAACAAGAACCAGACGAAGAGTTAGTCTCCAAGCCCATACTGCTGATCATAGAAGATAATCATGATGTTGCTATTTACATAGAATCCATTTTGGAAGATGACTATCATATACATAAAGCAACAAATGGAGATATAGGCATTAATAAAGCGTTTGACTTGATTCCAGACATCATCATTAGTGATGTCATGATGCCGATCAAGGATGGCTATGAGGTATGTGAAACTTTGAAGGAAGACATCAGAACCAGCCATATACCCATCATTCTACTCACAGCTAAAGCTACTCAAGAAGACAAGCTGGAAGGTCTGAAGTACGGCGCAGATGTATACCTCACTAAACCTTTTCATAAGGATGAGCTAGAAGTACGCTTGCAAAAACTAATAGAAGCGAAACAAAAACGTCAAGCTTACTACACTCAGATTCCATTGAAAAAGCAACAAATCTCGGTGACTGCATCAAAAAATCAAGAAGGGTCACATCCAGACGATGATTTTATGTACAAACTACAAAATATAGTAGAAGAACGACATGGGGATAATCAATTCGGTGTGGCAGAACTAACACAAGCTATGGGTATGAGCAAAACTCAGATGTATCGCAAGTTAAAAGCACTCACGAACAAGACGCCTTCCATCTTCATAAGATCATGGCGACTTCAAAAGGCAAAAAGTCTTCTGACTTCCAGTCAACTCAATATCTCTGAAATCGCATACAGTATAGGCTTTAGTGATCCAAATTATTTCTCTCGCACTTTTCAAGACGAATTCGGACAATCTCCAAGAGACTATCGCAATTAATTGATTATCAATTAATTAGCACATATGTTTCACTTCTTTTGGAACATAAATCCAGTTAATTTTATCCAATTGACACATACTTCCATGTTTTTGAAAATTGAGTGAAGATTAAAAAGCCTTTCCAGTCTCATCTTTGAATCAAGCTAATTGATAAAGATCATTACTTCCCAAACTTTCCATGTCATTAGTAGATAATTTCTGCCTTTTGGGGCAAAAATAGTCACAGGTAATCTCATATCCTGACTCTCTGTGTATTCCTAACAAAAACAAATTTTTAAAAAAAACTAAAACTTCTAAAATGAAAACAAATAACTCAACACATCAAAAACTTTCCAAACGAGAACAGCAAGTCTTACAATTAATCGCACATGAACATAGTACACATCAAGTTGCTGAAGAATTATTCGTCAGCTATGAGACCGCTACTTCGCACCGTAAAAACCTGCTCAGAAAACTACAAGTGAAAAATACAGCAGGTATGGTCCGCGTCGCATTTGAGTTAGGTCTGCTGAGGGTTAGCCAGATCGCATGCTTGATTTTATTCTTATGCTCTCAAGATTTGAGTGCTCAAGTAACTAATGGTAATAACATCAATTATGAAATGGATATCTACAAGCTGAAGTGGGATAAAGTAGATGAAGCGGGAAAGGAAGATCCTACATGGAAGTTCCTTTATCAAAAGACGGCATTTGTTCCGCAACTCAATTACAGTTCTTATGATGACGCTTTATGTTTCCACTATGATGATAAGGCTGGTCCACACTACCCGACTAGTGTTGGAAGTCCTTCTGGCTACAAGCTATACACAGAAACGAATAAGGGTCCTGATGAAAAAATATACATTGGCCAGTTTTCTTTCGAAAATGATATACTATCACATTGTCATCATGAAAGTGGACTGTTTGACAATGACGATTGGCAAAAACATACAGCTGGTTCGGGGAGAATATACAATTTTAAACATGGGCAGAAGAATCAATTTAATGAAACTACTTTTACATCAACAGACGCAACTCATGGTGACTTCAATACAATAACCTACAGGAGGATATGGAGATACAATAATGGTAATGATTGGGCCAATGCCTTAGACTTTGGAACCATTAATTCTGGAACGAAGCAACATGATAATTCTAATCAGAAAGCACCTGTTGAAGCCGATTCTAATATGGGTTACAGTAATAATGCAGGTACATCGTATACTAATGGACAGAACAGTGCTGACGTCCACTACAAATTCACCATTGTCGGCAACGCAAAAAGAGTCGTCATATCTACCAATCACAGCCAAACCAATTATGATACCTATCTGCACCTAAGATGGTATGAGTCAAATTCAAATAATGCATACATCAGAAAGAATGATGATGCTAATGGTAATACGAAATCTGAAATCGTAGAATACTTGTGCGCAGGTACCTATTTAGTCACCGTCGAGGGTTTTGGTAATGATGATTTGATCGATGAATCGACAGGATCTCATGGAGACTTTAGATTATCAGTGACAGTAGCTGATGCAGATGCCAATGCCTATTCATCCAACTCGACTTATCCTAATGCCACGCCTGGTACAATCACAGCAGGTCCAGCTGAAGGATGTACGGGTGATGACATCGGACAAGTGAATGGCACAGCAGCTGTCCACAGAGTATACGATGGAGGGTCGATAAGTTATGAATGGCAGATAGATACTGGTAACGGATACGGTCCTACCATGACAACCACGACAACTTATCTTCCTGCTAATCTTACTGGTCAAATGGGGACCGGTAATGCCCTAATTAGAAGGAGAGCATTGGCGTGTGGTGCTTACAGCAGTTGGGTGACTGATCAAATTAATTTGACCCCATCTACCTTAAATCCAGGATCGATTGAATTCCAAGGAGATATTACAACTGTTACAGATAACTATACCTTTCCAATCGTCAGCAGCAATACCATCACAGGACTATTCAAGTCAGTGCAAAACGCCAGCGGCGCTCCAAGTCCGATTACCATGACTTATGAGGTGATCACACCTTCTAACGGAAGCATCACTGTAGAGACAGGAGCTGACTGGCAGCCAGGAGGTCCTGATAATGACAATCCGTTTACCAGTGCTGGCGAATATCAAGTCAGACGAAAAGCGACTAATAACTGTAATAAAACAGAATATTCCAATACGATCATTATAAACGTCGTACCCAATGTTGATTTGGGATCTATCAGCGGTAAAGTCATTTCTGCTACTGGAGCAGCACCAGTAGAAGGTGTCACCGTGACAGCAGAAAGAACCAATAACAATGCTGTTCAAGGTGCAGCCTATACCGTACCAAGTTACACAGCGACCACTTCGAATGATGGAACCTATACAATCACCAATATTTATTATGGATCAGATAACAATATAGCCCAATACAGCATCGCGCCAAGCTTTGTCGTCGATGGTACTGTCCATTCATTCACACCAACCAGCATAGACAGAAACATCCAAGCCTCGTCAAAGTCAAAGACAAATGTTGACTTCACTGATAACACCTCTTTGTCTATATCAGGCAGTGTGTCTCAACTATTTGATCCTGGATCTGGTCCTTCAAACTGTGGCATGGATACAGTAGCTATACTTGTAGGGTTCGATGTCAACACAGCTATTCCTGTAGATTCTACCGATTCTCAAGGCAATTACAATGTCAGTGTCGCCTCGCCAGGAGAATATGTTGTCATGGCAAAATACAAAGATCATATTTTCGCAATGGATTATACAGGCGTGACCAATGCTGGAAAAATTGTGGTGAATTCCGATATCACTGATCTCGATTTTAGATCTACTAATATGAACTCCATTACTGGTAAGCTCACTGATGGTTGTGGTGATCCAATTCTTAATGGTGCAGAAGCCACCATCAGATTTCAAGATTTTAATAATTGTTGGGTTAAGGACGTTACAACAGTCAACAATGGCGAATTCAGCGTCACACTTCCATCCAGGGAATATAAAATATTTGCCATCAATCATCCAGATCAACTGGTCAATACCTTCTTTGCATCTGCCAAATACGTAGATCTATCTGAAAGTGATACCACAGATTATCTTTTGAAATACAGAGCTCAGCCAGTCGTGACAATAAGTGGCCTACCAGCTGATCTGGGCTGTTCTGGAGACTATGAATTCGTACCTGTGATGGAGCAAGTCGGTATCTATCCATACAGCATCGACATCAAAGAATTGGCATTAGATAATGACAGCAATCCTAACAATCAGCCCCCCGCAAATACTTGCCCTGTTGATACAGGTATTGTGAAAATCATTGATGCCATAGGAGGCAGAGGTACAGTAGACATAGAGTTCACAAATGGTGTAGCAGAAGACACCATCATCGCTGGAGAACCCAACTTAATCGCACCCCATCTAAAGCTGCTTTCTATGACTGCCATGGACACAGTACAAAAAACGCTAGATTCTGAAGTACTCGAGCAGAATGCTCTGGTGACTGGCGCAAGGTCTACAGCTGCTAATTTTGATTTGATCACACCAGAACTTCCGATGATGATCCTGCGCGATCCTCCTGGTGATAATAGTTATGCCTTCGTAGAAAATACAGAGACTCACGAAGTCGCGACTAAATGGTACACCCTCAAAGGAGGAAGCAATAACAAATGGGGCAATGTAAAGATCGGGACCAAATTCGAAGCAGGCTTTATCGGATTTGATGTGGAGACCAAGATCTGGAATGACCAACAACTTGACGTCAAGCACGGCAGTCGAAATGTGACGACAGATGAAATCGTCAATGTGACGACCACGAGCTCTCGATTCCAGACATCTAATAGTCCACTAATTATAGGTAGTGAAGGTGACTTGGTGATTGGAGCAGCCATGGTGATGAACTACTCGACTGCTGACATCTTATCGGTGGACGGCTGTGACATCACCTTGTCACAAGATCTCATTGTCTCTCCTAAAGCTGTAAAGACGCAATTCTTCTTACGGACAGGATTCATCAGAGATGTGACCATTCCTAACTTAGAGAAAAAAGTAGCGAATCCACCAAATCCAGATAGTCTGATTTTCTACAAAGATCAAGTCAGAATCTGGAAGCATATCTTAATGTACAATGATTCGCTCAAGGCCGAAGCTGTGCCGTACGTGAATGCTTCTGATCCTAATGGAGCTTCTATTCCTCAGAATCTTACACTCAGTGACAATGCATCTATTGAGTACAGCATCACTGCAACATCGAGCCAGTCCTTAGTGACAGAATTCATCACAGAGATCGATAAGAACATTGCTAATTCCATTGGTGCTGAAGTCGCTGGAGTAGGTCTATCTGGCGGCTACCTAGTTAATTTTAAGACAGAGCAAGGAAAGAGCGAATCAACATCGACTACCTCTACTTTCAAGTCTGGATTCTTATTGCTTGATGATGATGTTGGTGACGGATTCAATGTCTCAGTCTTATCAGATCCAGTGTACAAGACACCTGTCTTCAAGCTGAACTCTGGACAGACGTCCTGCCCTTGGGAACCTGGTACGCAGAAAAGAGATGATCCTCAACTTTTAGCTTTGGATCCGATTCAAACCAATATTCCAGATGGTGCTACCAGAACCTTTAATTTTGAGATTGGTAACACTAGTGAGACTGGTGAGGACAGAGTCTATTCCATCTTGTTCAACAATGGGAGTAACAGCGGTGCCAGAATAGAATTTCAGAACTTGGTTAATAATGATTTTGATGTACCTGCAGGTCCCAATGGTGCGATTGACTTCGAGGTGAATATTTCACAATTCAGTAATCCATCAGATGACTATACTTTCGAAGGCTTAGAATTCTTAGCTGTGCCATTCTGCGAGAAAGAATTTCAGCGGTTTCAGAGAGTCGATAATGCCCTCGTCAGCGCATTCTACCAAAGTCCTTGTACTGATGTAGCTATGGCTACCCCCATGGATAACTGGGTCATTAACTCTTCTATGACGACAATTCCTGTTAAGATTAATGACTATACTAAGCCAGGACTTCAAGAGGTACATGTAGAATACTCAGAAGTCGGCACTAATAACTGGGTAAATGCCATGGTGATCCCTGCTGCTGATTTACTTAATAATGTACCCAATGGAGCCAATCTGGGTACCACTGTACAGCTTGATGCTACCAATATTCCGGACGGTGAATATTATCTACGGTTAAAGTCAATTTGTACGAATGGCATCATTAACTACTCGATTAGAGCTCAAGGCATTAAAGACACTAAAGCTCCTGAGCTATTAGGATTGGCGCTTCCTATCGATGATATCTATGATTCTGATGAGGACTTAATCGGCGCTCAATTTGATGAAATCGTAAAAGCAAAGAATCTATCAAATGCCAGTCTAGAATTTCTCAGATTAGATAATACTGATAATGACATGGGCGCATATTCTGCTTCATTTCAGTTATTTGGTAATAGTGCTTCCATTGTACCTGCTAACTTTATAGCCAATCCTAATCTATTTGCTCCAGGCGCATATCGAGTCGTACTCCATGACATAGAGGATTTATACGGAAATGTAGCAGGACCATTGTCTTGGGTATTCATCACTCCAGGCTATGAAGTCGATGATGAATGTAGTGTACTCGATATCACTAATAATAACAGCAATCAAGATGCGATCAGTACCAATAATTATAGAGCGATATCAATCACCAGTAATGGTAAAATTATTGGTGCCGGAGAGACTCGATACTTAGCTACAACAGAGATAGAATTGCAAGAAGAATTTGAAGTAGAAGCAGGGGGAGAATTTTTAGCAGCTATCCTTCCTTGCGAAGATGATATATGCGGGAATGTGGTCTCTTCTTCTGGTCAAGCCAATGCGCCCGATGAATTCTTAGATTGGAATATTGAGGAAGAAGGCGATTGTGTAAAAGGCATTTACTTTGGACAGATCATCGGGAATGTCTATGTCTATGTGGGTTCATTCACAGATAATACAAAGACTGCAGTAAATGTAGAGGCATATTTAGGTTCTAACAATCCTATCACGACTCAACTCACTGCAGCTGGGGCCATCATGGACTTAGGGACTTACACCACCCTAGCAGGAAATGTCTATGATATCGAGATAGCCTTAGAGTACATCGATGGAACACAGGACAGTAAGATTGTTGTGGCTACCGTTAAAATGTATCCTCAAACCACATTTTAAGTAGAGAAGATTTTTTTACAAATTTGTTTTTTAAGACTGCTGGCTCGGGAAGGTCAGCAGTTTTTTTCTTCACTTAGTTATCTCTGATTCACTTCCAAAGAATTTAAATATTAACCAGCCGGCCATATTATAGTACCTAAACAGCGTAATTTATACTCGCGTGATTAAAATACTTTTTTACACTGTCAGGTCTATTCTGAAAAACCAATTTGTATTTTCAACGTGATGAATCACAGGCCAGGATTATTAGTGCTCCGAAGGCAAATAATTGTGATTAGCTTTCAATTAGTATTTTCAGCGTGGTGAATCACAGGGAATTCTTAGAATGGGGGATCAAAAGCATCGTTGTGATTGACCCTTTGGGACCGATCAGTCATTATCAGAATGATGATCAGCAAATCAACACCATCCCGGTCACTGAAGTCGCCATCATTTATGCAGAAGGCAGGACAGTGTATCTGATCACGAATGCGAATCAAAAATTCATCATTGACTATAAGATAGAGCAGCTGAGCGACATCTTAGATCCCAGCTACTTCAATCGAATCAATCGCTCATCCATCATTCACATCAAAGCCATCAAGGAAATCATCATCTATTCTAACAGCAGATTAAAGATAGACCCCATCGTAGCCATCGACAAAGAACTGATCGTCAGTCACGAAAAAGTAAATGACTTCAAGACCTGGCTGGAAGGCGATCTGTAGTCAGGAGCAGCCAAAAATTAGATCAACCAACTCATCTATCAGATCAAATACATAAAATATAGCTCTACTATACAGATATTTAAGCTACATATCAATCAAAACCAATGCGGCAAATCTATTTTATCCAGGCCTTACTCCTTCAGCTAGTATGTATCAGTACCCAGCTGATGGCTTCTACACCAGATAGCATCACTCCTCCGAGCAGCAGCTACTCTGTCCTACCCAGTGCGATCGGTGTAGCAGGGGGCGAGCTCAGACTGACGAGCATCGATCTACTCGCTAATACAGTCGAATACGGAATATCAGATCACTTCAGTGTGCGAGCCATGTTCGAATTATTTAATCCGCTATTCGCTGACGAAGCGCCGACGCTGAGCGTCATTCCGAAAGCCTCATTCGCGCTATCAGACCAGCTGCACATCGCCGCTGACTTCATCTATATCTCCGCCTTCGATGATGGTCAGCTGATGATCCCGCACGGTGTGGTCACAGTCGGCACTGACGAAAAAAATCTTTCCATCGGAGCAGGCTATGTCTTCGATCAGCTCTATGGAGCTTCTGCCTCGTATCTCGGCTTCTCACTCGGAGGCATCACGCCGCTCAGTCACAAGTGGTCGCTGGTGACTGACAATTGGATCTTACTCAATGGAGATGTCAATGTCGGTAATCCATTCAACTTTCTATCAGTCTCTGCTCGCACGACACTGAGGAATAAATATCATCTTGACCTCGGTGTATTCTATAATACGGATGGAGATGATTTTGGTCAAGCTCCCTGGCCTATCATCAAGCTGACGACTACCATAGATCAATTAAAAGGTCGAAGTCCACAGCGCACTATTGGAGCAAAAATTCCGATGGTGAGGGCCCCTGTCATTGATGAAGAAGACCATCAATCAGAAAAACCTGATCGCGACCAACAACGAGACGTCTCTTCTGCTTCCGGCGTGAGCCAAGCGATCTACGCTGAGCTATTGGGGACGGCTGGATTTTACTCCATTAACTATGACCGACGCTTTAAGGCTTCCGAAAAAAACAATGGGCTGGGCATCAGAGCTGGGGTCGGGTACTTCGATAATATATGGTATGTGCCCGTGCAGCTGAATTACCTCATCGGCAAAAATCATTTTTTGGAACTTGGCATTGGCACTCGATTCGCCACAGCAGAATTTGATTTTGGAAATGGCAGGTATAGCGGCTTTAATACCAGCCTGGTCGGCAGTACCAAATACAGATACCAATCAAAAAACAAACACTTTTTTCTGAGTGCAGGATTAGATGTATTCATCACCGGAGAACCATTTAATCGATCCTCACCCGTGTGGCCATCGGCAGCACTGGGCTTCGCTTTTTAGAATGAAGTACTTCGCTCCTGCTTCCGTACGGCTGTTCTGAAATACAGCTTGTTTTCTGAGTCTTCTCGTTCTATCCTGATCCATTCATCCATCTCGCTTTGTGGATATTGGCTCTTATGGCATTGGATGGAGGCGAATGCTCGTTCCTCATCCTGCTCACTGAATGAAATAGCCGTATCGAGATAAGCTTCTGATACATAGCCGAGATTCCACTGGGGGAATTTATCCGCTTGGCGCTTAGTCCAGCCATAGTGGTACAAATCCACATCAGCATATTCATCATGACTCAGCAAGACCTCAGTGGTCATATTACCGACCAGCCGATGGTCATGATGACCTGTATCACCATCTGGCCCAAAGGTGAGTACGATGCTAGGCTGGAGCCTCGTGAACTCTTCATGCAGACTCTCTCTCATAGCGGACATCTGCTGATAAAAGTCACCTCTGGCATAAAAACCCAATCCATCGATCAGCCCTAAATGAATCGGTGGATGCACACCCAAAGCGGCACAAGAACAAGCCGCCTCTTGGTTTCTGACCTGCACCAGCGCATCACCCTCAGGAATACCTGCGTGATCAGTGACGCCATAACTACCATCAGTCGCTAAGATCAAGTAGACCTCATGATCCTTCGCATACTTCGCCATCACTGGAGCTATCGCTGTCTCATCATCAGGGTGCGCGACGACGACGACAATGGTCTCCTTCTGCATCACATCACTGCTCTTGACTTCCGCTCCTTCCCGAGTCGTGCACGACAAAAGCAAAAAGCAAAAGCACATCAATGTATGTATCGTTCCATTCATGGGGTTAAACATTTTTTTCGATGAAATCATATCAGCGAATCATTCACTGACGATGACTGACAGAGTGATATTAATTCCGATGGCGTCACAATTATGCATTTGGCGGTGAGCCAGAATCATTCACACCTAACATTCTGTTACGTATATTTACTAAAACTAAATCTTTTCTCTTGAAGGTCTATTATCTTTTTATCCTCATCTCACTGTCTATCACTGAGCTGGCCGTCAGCCAAACACCATACACCCTGCTCGAGAATATCTCGTACATCGACACCTTGGATGAGTCAGTCACCGACTATGCTAAAGAAAGATGTCGCTTGGATCTTTATGTCCCGACAGCTGTAGACAGCTTTGCGACAGTCGTGTGGTTTCACGGTGGCGGTATGAAGTTTGGCAATAAATTCATCCCTGAGCAACTCCAAGAAAAAGGCATCGCCGTCGCAGCGGTGAACTACAGACTCTACCCCCAAGTGAAAGCCCCTGCTTACATCGAGGACGCCGCAGCCTCCATCGCCTATATCCATCAGCACATCGAGCAGTACGGCGGTGATCCTGATCAACTCTTCGTCTCTGGCCATTCTGCCGGTGGCTACTTGACGACGATGATCGGCCTCGACACGACTTATCTGGCAGCGCATGGCATGCATCCCGATCAGCTGGCTGGTTTAGTCCCCTTCAGCGGCCACAGCATCACCCACATGACCGTGCGAGAAGAGATGGACATCGGCCCCTTAGAAGTCAAAGTCGATCAGTATGCTCCCCTCGCCCACCTGAGAAAAAAGACGCCGCCCCTGCTATTCATCACTGGGGATCGAGAGCTGGAATTATGGGGACGCTACGAAGAGACAGCCTACATGTGGCGGATGATGAGACTCATGGGCAATGAGCAAGTAGAGCTGATGGAGCTGGATGGCTTTAACCATGGGAATATGTATATCCCAGCATTGTACTTATTGTTGGAATTTATGAAGGAGCATGGGGAGTAGCCTTGTCACCTAATCGTACCGTTTCTATCTTACATTCGCCTGTACTATATCTCTCAGCGCCGGCAGCACCTCCACCTTAAACCATTCATTTTGCTTCATCCAGATGTTATTGCGGGGTGAGGGATGAGGCAAGACAAAGTACTGGGGCAAATACGTCTCATAGTGCCTGACTGTCTCGGTCAATGTCCGATAGGCATCAGAGCCGAGATAATAGTCCTGCGCGTACTTACCGATCAGCAGGGTCAGTGCGATATCTGGCATCTCATCCAGCAGAGGCTTATGCCAGAGAGGTGCACACTCTTTGCGTGGCGCTAGGTCGCCACTCTTGCCTTTGCCTGGATAGCAGAAGCCCATGGGGACGATGGCTACCTGCTGTGTGTCGTAAAATGCATCCTTATCCACACCCATCCACTGGCGAAGATTGTCACCACTCTTATCATCCCAGGGGATGCCTGTCCGATGCACGATGGAGCCGGGTGCCTGACCGATGATGAGTATTTTGCTCTGACGAGCTGCAGCGACAATGGGCCGACAGCTCACGCTCATCTCAGCAGCGCAGACTCGACAGTGGGCTATTTCTCGCAAGAGCTTTTTCATACTGTGTGTATCGATTTATAGAGAAGTCATCGCAGTGCGTACTGCTTAAGTGACCGCAGGAATGGCGCATACTGAAACCGGCTCATGATCTTAATGTCTTCAAGCAGTGACGTCTCATTATCCAAAAATTTAAAGATCTGCTGGATGTCATTCTTCTGATACATCTCGCTGAAGATGCGCTCGCCCAGGTGATTGTGCTCATGCAGTATGCCCAGCAAGACCGAATCATAGAATCTAAATTTTTGACTCAGTAGGTCTTTGTCAGGGCGCAGGCCCTTTTTGAGCTGGCTGACTATCTGCTGCGAGAACAGCTCTGCCCGCTTGAAGGAATAACCCGAAGAAGGTTTGACCCACGATCCTGCCTGACCAATCTTAGTGATCTGATCTGTACTGGCACGATGAAACGGAGCATCGCTCATGGGTATCACGCCCTGCTCTACCGCTGTGATCTCATACGACCCGATCTGTAATATCTCATCAATGTACTGGCGCAGGAGCTGATCATACGCCTCATCCTCCAGGACCGCATCATTAAATAAGGTATACTCCACGATGGCCTCATGCGCAGAGAATGGCAGGACATAGGTAAAGCTGGTGCTGTCTTTCCACTTGAGCCGGTAGTCCATCATGGTGAATGTGTCAGGATCGAATCTGGGCTCAGCTGTCTTGATCTGCCAGCCCTTAAAGTGCTGCAGTACGTGATAGTATGATCCCTGATCAGCCCCATCTGGCAGCTCGACTCTACTGTCAAAAATATGCTGGGCAGTGTAAGCAGCACGATGAGTCTTCACCCTTAAAGGCGCGTCGGAAGAGCTGAGCTCTATCACCTCTTCGGTCATCCATGTGAAGTGATCCGCCTGATTTATTTTTTTTTTAGCCTCGGTGTAAAAGTCGATGGCGTGTAGTGTCTTGTATCGGTATGGCTCCAGCGTGAGGGGGATCTCCAGACCATTCCCATAGAACATACCCTGCTTCCATGACTGTCTGATGATATGATCCCACTGCCCATCACCCCGCTCCCAGAAGCTCCAGGTCTTATCATTATGCTCTTTAGGATCCTTATCCAAGATCAGGATGCGCTTCTTATCATACCACTCGTCTGATAGCATAGCCATAGCCAGATGCAGTCCTGCCGCACCAGCACCGATGATGATATAATCGTACTGCTCATGAT
>CALFUK010000206.1 GCA_937929945.1 uncultured Saprospiraceae bacterium | reverse complement strand
AGTGGATTTCCAGATCAAAGGACTTAGTAAGAGAAAAGCGATCACGATTGCCCCAATTGCTAAGTACAAAACATGATCATAAGCCGCATCCCCCAGTGTCATAGCG
The DNA here is from genome assembly GCA_937929945.1 of uncultured Saprospiraceae bacterium. Lineage (GTDB taxonomy): Bacteria > Bacteroidota > Bacteroidia > Chitinophagales > Saprospiraceae > CALFUK01. Next base: position 38,586 of record CALFUK010000206.1, on the reverse strand, counting down.
GCGATGGCTGGCCCAGCTGCACGCCCACACATATTCACCACTGTGCCGATGGTCACGATTCTCCCCAGGGCATCATACTGACCTTGCATCTGCTGATAGAAAGGGATGAGTACAGACCAGAAAGCACCAATCATACAGCTGCCCAGCATAAATAAAGCTGCGTATTCTGACCAGAACAAGACGGAGATGGAGACGGCCATTAATAGCAGGGCGATGGACATAGGCCATTTTTGGCCGTAGCGATTGCCTACCTTGATCACCGTGAAGGCACTGATGACCGAGACGACTGCCCCCAGTCCTAGGACCAAGCCTACAAATTCAGAACTGATACTGGCCTCCTTGGCTATTCTCTCGGTGTAGGTGTAAGTCACGCCGCCGCCCATCTGCAAGAGGAAGTAAGAGAGCAAGCTGGCCACCACAGATTTATTTTTAAGTAGTGAAGGAAGAGAATTAAAATCTTTGGTCTTGAGCCCAGAGGCGAACTCTCGGATCACCCCAGAAAACGCAAGGCTGATCAACCCCATAAGCGCCAGCGTGTAGAACCCCACCTCGAAACCAATCGAATCAATGAAGAAGGGTAGAGCAAAAAGGGTGATGCCACTCACTGCCGCATAGCTGATGATGTAGATGCTAAAGGCTCTGATAGAATCCTCTAGCGCTGAGAAGCTGGCTAATGAGCTGGCATAAAGCACACCTCCTGCCAAGCCACTGCAAAAACGAATCAACAGCATGGACTCGGCTGTGCTACAAAAGGCAGAACCGACTTCAAAACAAATGAGTACGACACAGGCAAATCTGATCAGAGAGAGCAGGCTGACTCTGCCAATCAAGATGGTAGCTGCCATGCCGCCGATGGCCAAGCCACTGATGTTAGAGGCGCTGATCCAGCCGACCATGGAGCGATCCAGCTCTAGCTGATCTACGATGGCACCGATCAGTATGGGTAGAATCACAGTATAGCCTAAGCCAGTGACGCCCATGAATCCTGTCTTGATAATAGAGAATGTGGAGGGATTAGCCATTGGGACAAAGCTACCACATCCGTGATGTCTGACTGTGCCCTAATGCAAAAAAAACGTCTATGACGCAGATAAGTAAGACACCCAAGCGGATGATTGAACTTAGTTATCTGCAGATAGGCATTTCGCCCTAAAATCTAAACACGTGAAATAAAGCTGTAAAAGAAAAAAGGTCACTCTCTTTGAGCGACCTTTTATCTAATTAACACCTTTAAACTGCTCTCCAAAGATAAGCGCAAGTGAAGCTGTATCCAATGGCTCCGCCACTACATAATGACTATGGCCGCTCTACAGATGTACCACATTTGTGTTGAATTACTGATTTGCTTGCCGAGTCTTTGAGACTATCTCCGTGCGGATCAGCTTCACGGCTCTAGACGATTCGTGACTCATAGAGACTCTAATTCATCAAATCTTCTATTTTTTTCGATCTTTAAGGCATGGGATTTAAGACACGACTATCTAAGAAGGGGCCCGAACTCTCCAAGGTCATAGCTGGAGTGATGAACTGGGGTCAGTGGGGCGCTAAGCTCGATCAGCCAGCCATGACATCACTCATTGAGTCATGTGTCGATCACGAGATCACCAGTTTTGATCATGCTGACATTTATGGCGGATATACGACGGAAGCCGAGTTTGGAGTAGCACTTACGGCCAGCAGTGTGAAGCGGGACCAGGTGCAGCTCATCACCAAGTGCGGCATCTGCTATCCCTGCGAGGCCAGACCTGCATTCGCCATCAAGTCATATAACACGACGAAACGCTACATCATGGACTGCGTAGACCGCAGCCTGGAGAATCTTCAGACGAAGTACATCGATGTCTTACTGATACACAGGCCCAGTCCGCTGATGGATCTGCACGAGATCGCTGAGGCCTTTTCTGCTTTGAAGGCTGCTGGCAAGGTGAGTTATTTCGGCGTCTCTAACTTTTCGACCACCCAGCTACAGATGCTGCAGTCGCACTTTCCGCTCGTGACAAATCAGATCGAGGCATCGCTCGTTCATTTAGATCCATTTCTGGACGGTACATTTGATCAGTGCCAGAAGAATCACTTTCGACCCATGATCTGGTCTCCCCTTGGCGGTGGTAAACTCTTCGGAGAGTCCACTGACTTCGAATTTGTCAATCGGCGAGCCAGGCTGATGGAGGTAGCTGAAAAATATGGCTGGACTCTCGATGAGATGGCTTATCTGTTCCTGCTGCATCATCCAGCTAGGTTATTCCCCGTGACAGGCACATCTAAGATAGAGCGAATTCTAATCGCTAAGCAGGCTTATGAAAAAGAAATCACGAACGAGCAATGGTTTGAAATTTGGACCGCCAGTACTGATAAGAAAGTACCCTAATTAATATTGCATGGCTCATTACGTAAACATTGCCTTATTCTTCATTCTGGGACTGCTGCAGTATCAACTGGGTTATGGTCAGACAGACTGCACTAGGCAGACGCTCTATGGATCAGCAGAGCTGTGCCTGCCTCAGATAAAGGGCATGACCGAGTGCTACACCCATCCGGATGTCAAGCAAATCGCTGATCATTTCGAAGATGCTCAAAATCTGGTGCTTGGCTATTACCTCAATGACAGCAACTATCAGCATGTAGACAGCCTATATGAAATTAGATATGAGGATTATTTTAAAATTTATGCTAGCAGGGGCTTAGGTGAAATGGATGTAGATATACACTATTTAGCCTCTATATATGAAGAGGTAATACCGACATTCAGACAAGAGACATGGGTAGGCATTAAGGAAAGCATTGAGGAGAAGCTTGAAGGCCTGAACGTGGGAACACCACAACTGGTAGAAGAGATAGAGCTGACTGAGCGAAGCAGGACCATGACGATGATCATCAATTACCAAGTAGCGGATGAATCTTTTCCTGTGGCGATGACGATAAATTTTCTTGTCCTGAATAAGAGATTGATTTTCGTCGCCTATTACCTGAACTATGTGGACGAGCATACATTCGCGCAGCTAGCTGATAAAACAAGGCATGTCATCCAGCAATTAGAATTGCTCAATCCTGAATAAAGAAGTGGAGTGAGATCATGTCACATGATGGCTGGCACACCCTGACATTAGATCGCACACTTTCAGACTATGAGGACCATTTAGAGACCTGATAGACCTCATTCGATTCGGTCAGCTGAAGTAGAAAAATTTAGTTAAGGCTTTCATAACTTTTTCATTATTAGGCTATTAGCTCTATAGTTCACCTTTTTTCCTTTAATATTCGTATCTTTGCCGCCCAAATTGAATTTCGGCTAAATACAAATTGAATGAGTAAGAAGCGAGTATTATTTGTCACACAGGAGATGAACCCTTACACGGCACTAAGTGATATTTCCGAGTTTGTGGCTAAACTGCCTCAGTATACCCAAGAGAAAGGCATGGAAATCAGGGTTCTGATGCCCAAATATGGTGTTATTAATGAAAGAAGACACCGACTGCATGAGGTAGTCCGCTTATCTGGTATGAATATCATTGTCGATGACGATGACTATCCATTAATCATCAAGGTAGCTTCTCTTCCAGGGTCAAGACTCCAGGTCTACTTCTTGGACAATGAGGAGTTTTTCAAAAGAAAATTCATCTTTAATGATGAGGATGAGAAACCTTTCGAAGATAATCTGGATCGGATGATCTTCTTCTGCAAAGGTGTCATGGAGACCGTGAAAAAATTTGGGTGGCCACCTAATCTGATTCACTGTCACGGATGGATGACCAGTCTCATTCCTTGCTATCTCAAGGCAGTCTATATGAATGATCCCATCTTCGCAGATTCTAAGATCATCTATTCTGCATATAAGAATGAGTTTGAAAAGAACTTCGGAGATGACTTTTTTGACAAAGCGCTGATCAATAATCTGGAGGAAAAAGAGCTTGACGCTTATAAGCTCGATGGAGCAATCAGTTTGAATGCTGGAGCCATGCATCACACGGATGCAATGATTCAAGGGAGCGATGAGTTAAGTCAGCACGTTCTTGATATGTTTGAGTCTTCTGATAAACCAAAACTTGCACTACACAGCAAGGAGGATTACTTAGAAGCCTATATCAATTTTTATAAATCCTTGATAGAAGAATAGAGATTTGATCCAATTTGATTTTTTGCGTAGGCACGCATACCTAGCGACTTGCTTCATTATGGTGGCAGTCATCACACTCCCATCTTGTAATGAGTCTACGATAGTCGGTTCTGATATTTTTGATGGTCGAGACTTGGAGATAGAAAGTATAGATACGCTGACTATCCAGGCAAAGACGGTTAGAATAGACTCTATCAGAACCTATAATTTAAGAGATGTGAACCTGACTACTTATTTGATAGGTGAGTTGGAAGAACCCTATTTTGGAAAGAATAAGGCGTCTTTGATTTCTGAGGTCCATTATTCTACGGAGTCGACTCCTCCCAGAGTCTTAGTCCCTGATTATCAGGAGTCGGATGTGCTGGATTCTATGATCCTCGTCTTATACTTTGATAATCGAGGTCGGTACGGTGACTCTACGGCTACGCATGACCTTGAGGTGTTTCGTGTGACCGAGGATTTAAGAACCTTCGATGAGTTATACTCCAATCGAGTGATTATGATAGATCCTGAGCCCATTGCGTCAATATCCGATGTTTCACTTAATTATGATTCTTTAGATGTGTATAATCCTGAATTGGATCGTACTTTCACGGAGGCTCCTCAAGTCAGAATCCCGTTAGGTGCTGACATCAGCAATGAGTTGTTCACAGAGCTGAATAACATAGAAGCTGATGCGGATTTTGTCTCCGCTTTTCGGGGGATCAAGGTAGAATCTTCACCCTCTGCGAGCTCAGTCTTCGGAGTGTCTATAGATAATCGAGAATTTAACAGTCGAATCTTGACATACTATACCAGAGGTGATACTTCTTTGGTTTATGATTACGCCCTCAATGACTTGACCATAGGTGTTTCCTTTGGTAGAAAGTTTACCGAATTTGAGCAAGAGATCGATGACGCGATCGTTACAGAATTCAGTACTGATACAACGAAAGACAGTCTGCTCTTTGTAGAGGCGTCAGTGGGCCATGTCGTGGAGTTAGATTTTTCATCATTGCTCGCCCTTGACGATGTATTGATCAATCGAGCTGAATTAGAAGTTGTCGTTGCCTCTTTAGATGGGTATGACTTAGGCATATTTTCTCCGATTGATAATTTGATCATGTCTGCTCTTGACGAAAATGGTAACTCAGAATTGATTGACGAGGTAGATGAAGGCATCATGTTCAATCAGTTGGAACAGTTTTTTGGGGGATCAGTAGAGACCTTCACAGACAATGGTCAGCAGCTATTCAGGTATAAAATGAATATTTCCCGAACAGCGATTAAAATGCTCAATGGAGAAATAGGCCCTGTGGTCACCATATCACCATTGCGTGTCAATGACCGCGTCAGTCGGACCATCTTATATGGCCCTGACCATCCTCAGTATCCATTAAAATTAAATGTGACGCTGACTGTTCTTTAAAGAATAAATTACACATTACATGTGCGGAATATTTGCTTATATAGGCAAAGAAGAAGCTTTCCCCATCATTGTGGAAGGCTTAAAGAAATTAGAATACAGAGGCTACGATAGTGCCGGGATCTCTGTTTATTCCGCGGAAGATGAGACCATCGTTACAAACAAGAAGAAGGGAAAAGTAGCTGATCTACTCCTGTCAATGGGGAATATGACGGTTAAGGGTTCGGTCGGAATAGGCCATACCCGATGGGCGACCCATGGAAAGCCTAATGATATCAATTCTCACCCACACAACTCGAATGATCAGAGACTGTCCTTGATTCATAATGGCATCATAGAGAATTACAGTGTGCTTAAGCAGGCCCTGATGAGGCTGGGATATGAATTTCACAGTGATACAGATACAGAGGTACTGGTTAATCTTATCTCGGAAGTGCAGCAAAAAGAGAATCTCGACATCACTGAGGCGGTAAGGGTCGCCCTGTCCAGAGTCGTAGGAGCATACGCGATAGTCGTGATGGATCGGGATAATCCTGAAAAGATAGTCGGAGCCAGAAAATCCAGTCCACTGGTACTCGGTGTCAATGGGGAAGAGCTCATATTAGCATCTGACGCCACACCGATATTAGAGCATACCAAAAAAGTCATCTATCTCAATGATGGAGAAATTGTATCTCTGCACAGAGATATGTCATACGATATCATCAATCTTGATAATGAGGCAGTCAGTGGCGTGATCGAAGAATTAGACTTCAGTATCGAAGAGCTGGAGAAGGGAGGCTATGATCACTTCATGCTCAAGGAGATATTCGAGCAGCATCATACCGTACGAGAGAGTATGCGGGGCAGAGTTGTCCCCGAGGAATCGACGATCCATCTGGGCGGGCTGCAGAGGTCTGAGTATGATCTTAATGCCATCGAGCGGATTGTGGTCATTGCCTGTGGGACATCATGGCATTCTGGGCTGATAGCCGAGTATCTGATCGAAGATATAGCTAGAGTGCCCGTAGAGGTGGAGTATGCTTCTGAATTCAGGTATCGGAATCCGATCATCAAGGACACCGACTTATACATTGCCATATCCCAGTCAGGAGAGACGGCGGATACGCTGGCAGCTTTAGAGCTGGTAAAATCTCACGGGGCTAAGACTTACGGCATTGTGAACGTGGTAGGATCATCCATAGCTCGGATGACGGACTTTGGTTCATACACTCATGCTGGTCCTGAGATAGGGGTGGCTTCTACTAAAGCATTCACCAGTCAGGTGACAGTTTTGACGCTCTTGGCAATACATCTTGCAGGCGTGAGGGGGACCATCACAGCTGAGCGAAAAGAAAGATTGGTGAAGTCCTTGGTCAAGATTCCTTATCACATCGAAACCATCCTGGCACAGAGTGACAAGATCAAATACATCGCTTCGGATCTGCGCAATGCACCGAATGCACTATACTTAGGCAGAGGCTATAATTTTCCAGTGGCCTTAGAAGGGGCACTGAAGCTGAAGGAGATCTCTTACATACACGCCGAAGGCTACCCAGCTGCTGAGATGAAGCATGGGCCAATTGCTCTGATAGATTCATTTATGCCAGTCATCCTGATTGCGACGAATCAGAGTGCCCACGAAAAATTGTTGAATAATTTGCATGAGATTAAAGCTCGAAATGCTAAAGTTTTGGCAATTGTCACGAAAGACGAAGAAGAAATCAAAAAAAATGCTGACTTTTGTATAGAAATTCCTGAAGTAGAGGAAGAACTAACACCGTTGTTATCCGTCATTCCACTTCAACTATTGGCTTATTACATCGCAGTCTTCAGAGGATGTAACGTAGATCAGCCAAGAAATTTAGCAAAATCCGTTACGGTAGAATAAAGATTTAAATATTATGAGCGATTCACATTCTATGGAATATAATTCTCAAAAAGGTACGTTGAGAATATCAGAATATGGTAGAAATATCCAAAACATGCTGGCTTATGCCAGATCAATCGAGGACATAGACGAAAAGAGAAGAACCGTCGATGGCATCGTCAAGCTGATGCTACAGATGAATCCGCAGACGAAGAATGTCATGGAGTATCAAGAGAAACTCTGGAGACACGCTTTCTACATTGCAGAATACAATCTTCCTGATATCGTACCGCCTAATGGGGTCATACCAACTGAAGCAGAAGCGAAGAAAAAACCTGACTCACTCGAATACCCTGCCTACCAGACCCGATTTAGACACTATGGTCATCAGGTCCAGATCCTGATCAATAAGGCCAAGGAGATGGAAGATCCAGAGAAGAAAGCTGAATTCACCAAGGTGATAGCAGCCTATATGAAGCTAGCCTACAAGACCTGGAATCAAGATTCTAATGTAAATGATAATGTCATCAAGGCAGACCTAAAGAGAATCTCTGACGGTGGACTCGAGCTGGGTCCTGATGAGGCGATCAACTATCTGGCTAACTCATTCACGAAGCCAAAGCGGAATCAGAATACCAATACCAAACACGGTAAAAACAAGAACAACCGAAGTAACAACAATAATAATAAGAGGCGCAGAAAGTACTAAACACACCTTCACTTGCTTCTTATTCGATATCAGCGAACGTTTAGTCGCTGATGCCTGTCTTTTACTCTTTTAGCCATATCAGCTGATCTTTGGGCCTTATGCCTATTATTGGAATCTCCCATCTTTGTATTGTGAGCATAACACATTATATCTAATTATAATATGTTATTCTTAGATATTACCTTGCACTGATTTAAAAAAATAGAATACAGATGTCCGAAGCATTTATCGTCAAAGGTGGAAATAGACTATCAGGAACCATCATCCCCCAAGGGGCTAAGAATGAGGCACTACAGATATTATGTGCTACACTACTGACTAAAGAAGAGGTGGTGATCAATAACCTCCCTGACATATTGGATGTGCAGCGGCTGATCACCTTGATCGATGGCCTAGGTGTAGAAGTAAAAAGGCTGACTAAGAATAGCTACAGCTTCACTGCAGCAGAAGTAGACCTAAATTATTTCTCATCGGCGGAATACCAGATGAATGCTCGAAAGATAAGAGGTTCGGTAATGCTGATGGGGCCGCTACTAGCCAGATATAAAAAGGCATTTTTACCTAAGCCTGGAGGTGATAAAATCGGCAGGCGCAATCTCGACACACATTTCCACGGCTTCACCAAGCTGGGAGCTAAATTCATCTATGACGATAAGGAAGATAAATATTTATTAGAGGGGTCAGAACTGAAAGGTAAGTACATCCTCATGGATGAAATATCGGTCACCGGCACCGCTAACCTAGTCATGGCCGCAGTGCTGGCAGAAGGAGAGACAGAGCTATTCAATGCTGCCTGTGAGCCCTATCTCATCCAGCTGTGTAACATGCTGAACCGCATGGGAGCAAAAATCTCAGGCATAGGCTCTAACAGGCTGATCATTAAAGGTGTGACCAGTTTGGGCGGCACCACGCACAATGTAGCTCCAGATATGATTGAGATTGGTAGTTTCATAGGACTAGCAGCGATGACTCAGTCAGAGCTGATTATCAAAGACGCATATAAGGCGGACTTAGGGGTGATCCCTAGGACATTTGAGAAGATAGGTATCAAGCTGCGCAGACTGGAAGATGATTTGATCGTCGAGGCGCAGGATAACTATGAGATCAGTTCATTCATAGATGGGTCTATACTGACCATCTATGATGCACCCTGGCCTGGGTTTACACCAGATCTGATGAGTATTTTACTAGTGGCAGCTACCCAGGCCAAAGGCAGTGTGCTGATCCACCAAAAGATGTTTGAGAGTCGACTGTTCTTCGTGGATAAGCTCATCGATATGGGAGCTAAGATCATACTCTGTGATCCGCATCGAGCGACAGTCATCGGTCTCAATCGACAGCATCAACTGCGTGGCATCACTATGAGTTCGCCAGACATTCGAGCAGGCGTCTCACTGCTCATCGCTGCACTCTCGGCTAATGGAGAAAGTACAATTCTAAACATCCAGCAGATTGATCGCGGCTATGAGGACATCGATGTCCGTCTCAAATCATTAGGTGCTGACATCGAACGTGTCAATGCTTAACACTCAAGTAGAGCATTGAAATCTAACAACATATTCTATCAGCTGACCTTTCTTATATTGGCTGTACTCTTTGTCAGCATATTTGCACAAATAGAGATAGAGCTACCGCTGAATCAGGCTGGCATATCCATCAGTGGACAGACCTTCGCTGTACTGCTCGTCGGCTTCTTCCTTGGCGCTAATTGGGGAGCCCTCGCGATCATCCTCTATGTGGTTGCAGGCGCCGCAGGTGCGCCAGTATTCTCAGGAGGGGCATCAGGCATAGAGATACTCACTGGTCCCAGCTTAGGTTATCTGGTGGGATTCGTATTGGGGGCGTATGCCGCGGGGCATTTGGCACAGCGTGGCTGGCACGATCGCTTGTGGAAGTGCATCATCGTTATGATGATCGGCACTGCTGTGATCTTATTTTGTGGCGTTTTACGGCTTTCATTCATGCTCGGACTGATGGCTGCACTGGATTCAGGTTTGTACCCATTCCTTTCTGGCGGCTTGGTCAAGGTCACTCTGGGCGGCTTAGTTGCTTACTTTCTGTACCCATTGAGAAGAATTCAGCATGACTCGCCACTTTCGATACACTAATCGTCACATCAAAAAATCATCTCATTAGCACATCATAGACAGCACAGCAAAAAATCACTTTTTCCGATCCACGACAAAACTCACCAACTGCTGAAGAGCCTGTTTTACGTCAGAGGAAGGTAGTTCATCCAGGATGGTCTGCGCTTCAGCTTTGTATTGATTCATTTTATCTTCTGCATATTGCATACCGCCGTGCAGCTGCACGTAGTCGATGAGTTCAGCTACTTTTTTAGGATTGGTGTTGTGCTTTTTGACAGTCCTGATCAGTCTGCGTCTGTCACCTGAGCTGGCCTTGGAGAGGACGTGAATCAGAGGCAGCGTCATTTTCTTTTCTTTAATATCGATGCCGCGCGGCTTGCCGATGTCTGCGGAGCCATAGTCGAAGAGGTCGTCTTTGATCTGATAGGCGAGGCCCACTTTTTCTCCGAAGTCCCACATCTTTTGGGTGAGGGCATCATCTTTAGTGGTGGAGTAGGCGCCAGTGCTGCAGGCAGCGGCGATGAGAGAGGCGGTCTTTCCTTTGATGATGTCGAAGTAGGTAGCTTCATCTATATCGAGGCGACGCGACTTTTCGAACTGGAGTAGCTCACCTTCACTCATGGCTTTCACAGCCCGAGAGAAGATCTGCAGGATGCGGTATTCTTCTTTGTCCAGTGCGATCAGCATGCCTTTGGAGAAGAGGTAGTCTCCGACCAGTACGGCGATCTTATTTTTCCAAAGGGCATTCACAGAGAAAAAACCTCTGCGTTGATAGGCATCGTCCACCACATCATCATGTACTAAGGAGGCAGTGTGCAGGAGTTCTATGAGGGAGGCAGCGACGTGAGTTGATTCATTGACTTCACCAAGGGCTTTGGCTGTGAGAAAGACGAAGAGAGGCCTGACTTGCTTCCCTTTCCGCTGTACGATGTAGTACATGATCTTGTCCAGCAGAGGCACTTTGGAGGACACGGACTGTTTGAACAGTTTTTCGAATTCCTGTAGTTCGGTTTGAATGGGAAGCTTGATATCCTTCAGGCTCACGTTTTGATATATCGTTTGCGTCTCCAAATGTAGTTAAATGAACAGTATATCAGCGCTTTAGTTTTGATTCTGATGCTAAAGTCCTGTAAGCTGCAGCAGGGATCAAAGATTAGAGATGAGTAGAATAGACTGCTGCAATAAGAGCTTTGCGGCCGGAGATCGGTTAGTATATCTTTCAGGTACATGTCGTGTCAACTTAGATTGATCAACTCAGAGAGCCACACCAGCATTCCATCCTTCCATTTGTCGCAGCTCTCACTGCCATTTATAGTTGATTATTTATTTTTCTGAGTTACATTTGTCGTGATTCAAGACATGTGATAACGACGATCACACCACTAAAAAGAGATCTGTGCTCGAACTCTACAGGCAAAATCTGTTTATTAATTCACTGCTGCTACTGCCGTACACGATTCTCATCAGGATACACACACTGATCTATCCACAGTCGCTGAGCCTCAGTAGCCAGGACGGATGGTTTAATCATCAGCTCATACAGACGCTGTACACTTATCCCAGACTCCAAGCAGTCCTATGCATTATACTTGTCTTTTTACAGGCTGTCAGTATTAATTATATCGTTAATACTCATAAGCTTACAGTACGACCTCATTTGCTCGGCGGCGTATTTTACATCTTATTGGTCAGTTTGCATCCGGGTTTTTTGCCCTTGAGTCCGATCATCTTAGCTAATGTCTTTATCCTGATCGCATTGATCAACTTGATGCGGACCTATCGGGTGACCCGTATCTCTGGGTCTATTTTTAATGGTGGCTTATTCATTGCCGCAGCTGCATCATTGTATTTTCCCTACATCATTTTTATCATTCCAGGCTACATCGGACTTTTGATCTTGAGATCATTCAGGATGAAGGAGCGGATGCAGTTTATCATGGGAGCTATTGTCTTTGTCTATCTCTATTTTGCTGTCTTATTCTATTTCCAATTGGATGATTTGTATTTCTATGACTATCTCTCAGCTAATCTACCGACGCTGGATATGGAAGAGCCAGCCTATGGTATTATCATCAGCTCTCTTCTCGTGGTTATAGCGATTGTCGCCGTGGTGGTGAATTACTACAGCCTGAGGAAGAAGAAGAGCATTCAGTCTCAAAAGAAGATAGACATACTCTATTGGCTGATGATCTTTGGGCCAATTGCGGTGCTATTCTGGCATGATTTGGAGTACAGGAGCTTGTTGATATTGGCCATTCCGCTATCAGTGATGATCGGGATGGTGATGTACAGGATAAAAAACAAAGCCATCGCTGAGCTCATCCATGTAGCTGTGGTGGTCTTCTTATTGGTGAGCCATTTTAAACCCGAGCTTTTGTTTTAGTATCACCACATGGTATGGCTCTGAGAGTTAATGTTTTATTAATCAATACATTTACACAGCGTGGGACTGTTGTTATAGCGAAATTTGGCTTCTTAATTGGTATAGATACATATATGAGAAACATTGTCACGACTACATTCCTATTATTAAGTTTGATCACAGTCGGTTTTAGCCAAGGGCCATCACCTGTTAACTGGACCACATCTGCCGAGAAGACAGCTGATGGGGCTTACCTTCTGACCTTCGCTGCTGACATCAAGCAGGACTGGGTCATCTATGGCATGGAAGAGCACGACGATGGCCCCATTCCCACATCAATTAACTTTGAAGAAGGCAGCTTTGAGCTGGATGGCACTGTAGCGTCTGATTCTGAATCTATCATCACTGATGATAAACTATTCATGATCAAGCTTGAAAAATTTAAAAACAAAGCCATCTTCACTCAGAAAGTAAAAGCTCCTGATGGAGAGACCGTCAAAGGCTGGATCACCTACATGACCTGTGATGGCGAGCGCTGCCTGCCTCCTACAGATGTGGACTTCTCATTAGAACTAAAGTAAAAACCCTTCACATATGCTGACTAGATACAATAGACTTTTCACTTTATTATTCATTCTAGTAGCGACTAAGCTATCTGCACAAATAGAAAGTCCTGTGACCTGGACTTTCACTCAGAATCAAGTATCTGATACTGAGGTGGAGTTGGTTTACAAAGCGGATATCGAGCCAGGGTGGACAGTCTATTCTCAGTACTTGGCAGAAGACGCCAGCCCCGTACCCACCATCATCAGCTACGACGAGATGGAAGGTGCCGAACTCATCGGTAAGTCAATAGAGTCTGGTAACAAGAAAGAGGGTATGGACCCGGTATTCAAAGAACATGTGATCAAGTTTTTAGCTGAAAAGCCATATACCATCACGCAGAGAATAAAGACCGGAGGTGACTGGTCTGCAGTAGGCTATCTGACCTTTATGACTTGTAATGATGAAAAGTGTCTGCCACCCTCGGATGTTGACTTTGAATTTTCTTCTGCGTTAAGCAAGGGGGTCGTAGCTTCAGGATCAGCTCCTGCAGCTGTGGCAAAGGAAAATGATGTCTCAGAAGCTGATGATAATGATGTAGCAGAAGTTGATGATAATGCTGCGGATAAAAAAGATCCGGTAAGGTGGAAGTACAGCCTCAAATCCACTGATGTAGCGGATGAGTATGATCTAGTGTTAGAAGCGGAGATACAGGATGGCTGGTTGATCTACTCTCATTATAATCCATTAGATGAAGGCCCGCTGCCTACATTTTTGGATTTTGAAGGTGTAGAAGGGATTGAGAAAGTGGGAGATCCAGTAGAGACGGGTAAGTACAAAAAGGCTTTCGATAAGATCTTTGAAATGGATGTGGCTAAGTTTCTTTCTGGTGAGATGTACAGCTACACACAGAGAGTCAGGTTTGCTCCAGGGACTGACGAGGCTAGTTTATTCCTGACATATATGAGCTGTGATGATGCTAAGTGCATCGCGCTAGATGATGAAGTCATTCTCAATAAAAAAAGTAAAACGGCTCGATCATTTGCCGCAGCAGCTGGAGCTACTGATCTGGTGGATACACAGCCGCTGACAGAGCTAGCAGACAATGAAATAGATCAGCTGAGACCAGAGCTAGCTGGGAGCTATAAGCAGCCCATTGGCGACTGTGGTAAAGGTGACAATCAGGAAGGCACAGGATTGCTATCCATATTCTTGATCGGATTCGTGGGTGGGCTCTTTGCTATATTACTGCCTTGTATTTTTCCTATGATCCCCATCACCGTGAGCTACTTCATGAAAGATTCGAAGCGTAAAGGCTGGATGAACGGCTTGATCTATGGCTTGTCGATCATTGTCATATTTATCAGTATCGGGCTGGCCATCACGGCACTCTTAGGTCCAGAGGCGCTCAATAAGCTATCGACTAACTGGATAGCGAATACCATCTTCTTTTTGATCTTCGTGGCTTTTGCTATTTCATTCTTTGGTTATTACGAGATCACGCTGCCGAGTAGCTGGTCCACCAAGAGTGATACGATCGCTGATAAAGGAGGTCTGATAGGTATTTTCTTTATGGCTACGACCTTGGCAATTGTTTCCTTTTCGTGTACAGGACCGATCATAGGTACCGCATTAGTACAGGTAGCTTCTCAGGGTGATTATTGGGGTCCCTTCACTGTCATGTTAGGCTTTTCTTCTGCATTAGCCTTGCCATTTGGGCTGTTTGCTGCCTTTCCGTCTTGGCTTAACACCTTGCCAAGATCAGGCTCTTGGATGACCTCAGTGAAAGTCGTCTTAGGCTTTGTAGAGTTAGCCTTAGCCTTGAAGTTTCTCTCTGTGGCTGATATGACGCAGCACTGGGGTGTGCTCCGCTATGAGTTATTCTTAGGCCTGTGGGTCATTATCTTTTTAGCGATGGGAGCTTATCTATTGGGTTTCATCAGGTTTCCACACGACAGCAAACTTACCAAAATCAGTATGCCCAGATTGGCATTCGCGGGCATAGCGATTGTCGGTGCTATCTACTTAGCCATGGGATTCAGATATAATGATCAGACTGCCACCTACCGGACTCCAGGTCTGACATCTGGTATAGCACCACCAGCGACCTATAATTTTTTCTTGGATACACCAGAGAATGATCCAGCTTTGAAGGCACAATATTCTTCGCTGTCTAAATGTGCCAACAACATCACCTGCTTCAAAGATTATGATGAGGGGATGGCCTATGCCAAGGCGACGAATAAGCCAGTCATGCTAGACTTCACAGGCTATGGCTGTGTGAACTGCCGCAAGACGGAAGAACACATCTGGGTGGATCAGCAGGTCAGAGATCTACTCAATGATGAGTATGTCTTGATCTCGCTTTATGTAGATGATCGAGAAAAATTAGATAATACGCTGCTCTCTGCCAGGACGAAAAAGAAGATCAGAAATGTAGGTAATAAATGGACAGACTTCCAGGTAGTGAACTTCTTACAAAACTCACAGCCTCTGTATGTGCTCACCACGCCCGATGAAAAAGTGATGGCTGAGCCTAGAGGCTACAGAGAAGGTATAGAGGAGTATAGGGACTATTTGGAGTGTGGCCTGCGCACGTACTCTGGCAAAACGAGCTTGGGTAGTGTAGACTGATTTTAGTCATTTTTGTCAAGCCAGATACAAGCATGCTGATATCAATGGGTGTATCTTCGTAGCTAGTGTCCTTCAGCTGGAAAACATATCGACATTTGTTTTGCCTGATTCTATCAGCATTATTAGCTATAGTGGGCCATGCTCAAGAAAATGACACGGCCAACCTTACCTTAGGTCATGAATGGATCGACTACAGCCAGTCATACTATGTGGTCAAAGTAGTAGAGGACGGTCTCTATAAGGTCACGACAGCCTCTCTCGCGGAGGCAGGCATGCCGCCATCACTTATTCAGGGTGATCAGCTCATCGTCTATCATCTTGGCAAGGAGCAGAGCATCTACACGACTACTTCCGAGACATTCATGGAGGATGACTACATCCTATTCTATGGACAGCAGAATCGAGGTGAACTTGATGCAAGTCTATACGAGAATCAGGGAGAGATGCAGCTGAACCCGCTGTACAGTCTTTACTCCGATACCAGCTACTACTACATCACCCTGAGCGAATCCACGAGCACACAGCGATGGGAGACTGTGTCTTCTGAGGTGAATGATGACATGCCTCTGGTACCTTACTATTGGCATAAGGAGACGGTCGTGTACCAGGACAATCACTTTAAGCCAATCAGAGGTGCGGACGGTGATCTGAGATTATCCCAATTTGATGTGGGAGAGGGTTTTGGTTCGAATCTCAGGCAGGCACATGAGTTATCCATCAGTGCAGATGGCATCTCTTCAGAAGCTCCACCAGCTAAGCTGACCATCAGACATAATGGCAATGACGTGGATCATTCTTTTGAATTGAGTGTCAATGACCAGCTCTTAGATCGCTACGCTGCATCTGGCTACGGAGTCATCCAAAAAGAGTGGAATCTCGAAGGCATCAATCTCTCTGAGCAGAATAAGATTCAACTCAATGGCCAAAATGGAACAATTGATAAGTCAAGTATCGCATATATTGCATTAGAATACCCCAGACAATTTAATTTTGAAGAAATTGAATTTACGGAATTAAAAATTGAAAAATCTAATGAATCAAAGCGAATCGAAATTCAGTCAAATAGAAAAGCTGAGTTATTTTACATTGTTGACTTATCAACTAATGACCTAATAAGTGTTTTATCTGACGAGACAGGCCAGCTGTCATTTCCCCTCTCGATTCAGGACGATAAAGACCACCAGCTACTCATCGCACCCGATGAATCGATCAAATCTCTTTCCGTATCGGCAGTCGCTTTTGATCAGTATGATGCTTACAGTCCAGATTACATTATCCTGACACATGCTCGACTGTCGGATGCCACAGAGACAGGAAGAGACGAGATCCAGGCTTATGCGGACTACAGGCGGTCCCCGGCTGGGGGAGGACATGATGTACTAGTGGTTGATGTGGAGCAGCTCTATCATCAGTTCTCCTATGGTATACAGAGGCACCCCTTAGCAATCAAGCATTTTTCCACCTTTGCCTCTGATCTGTGGGGCGCTGATCTCAGCCTATTCATCATCGGAAAGGGCCGCGAATACTACAACACCAGGACTGCTGAGCAGATCACGGACAGCGCTCTGCCAGTCATGCAAGTGCCGACCTATGGCTATCCTGGATCTGATAATCTGCTGCTAGCAGAGCGTGGCTCGATCACGCCCTTGTTTGCTTCTGGCAGACTGGCGGCTAAGACACCCACGGAGGTCAAAGACTATCTGGATAAAGTCATCAGCTATGAGTCATCTGGCTCGGAGCAGGCTGATGAACTATGGCGCAAGCGTGTCCTTCACCTCAGTGGAGGCAGCTCAGACATTCAGGATGTGGTGTTTACTTTCTTGGAAGACCTAAATGGGGTCATCAGCGAGAGCCAGATCGGCGCCGATGTCATCACCTTTAAGAAGACCTCTACAGCTCCCATCCAGCCTGCTGAATCTCAGGAGATCATTGATGAGATCAATCAGGGCGTATCGATGATCACCTTTTTAGGGCACTCTGCACCAGGCACATTTGACTTTAGCTTGGAGCAGCCAGGAGCATATGATAATGAAGATGCATTACCGATCTTGCTGTCTCTGGGATGTCACTCTGGCAATATCCACTCAGAGGGATTAGGCCTTAGTGAGGATTTTGTCTTGGAGCGAGCTAAGGGCTCCATTGCTTTTATTGCTTCTTCCTCCAGTAATTACATCGACATCCAGTTTTTGACTGGACGACTGTTTTATGCTCTGATGGGAGGTCCACTCTACAATGAATCGATCGGTCAGGTGATGCGGGAAGCTCTGAGCCTTTCTGAGACATTTGCCGAGGGAGAGCTCTTAGCGCTCAATGAGCAATTCACACTGCACGGAGATCCTGCCATCCGAGTCTATCAGTCAGCGGGTCCGGACTACGTCATAGAGTCCAGCTCAGTCAGGACAGAACCAGCCATTATTTCCTCTGCGGAGGATAGCATCACGTTTCACTTTACTATTATTAATCAGGGTAAATACATTGCCCAAGACCTCAGCGTCAGACTGCAGATCGAGGCAAGTGATCGGTCCATCGTTTTAGACAGCATCCTCTTGGTAGAAGCACCTGCCTATGATACCCAGCTGAGTATCACTCTGGCTTCTCCAGGCATCTCATCTACAGGTAAGAATACACTATACGTCGGCCTGAATGAGGATAATGCCCTTGTAGAATTACCACGACCAGCTGCCACTGAAAATAATAAACTGCTGAGCGAAGCGGGAGAAGAAGGCTACTGTTTTTTTATCTTAGACAATTCTATTCTCCCCCTGTATCCAGAAGATTTTGCCATTGTCACTGAGGAGTCTTCATTTCTAATTGCTTCTACCGCCAATGCTTTCGCAGAGCCCAGAGATTATATCTTCTTCACAGATACCATAGCCACATTTGATAGTCCAGCACTTACTCAATATGCATCTGATGACGCCAGAGGCATGATCAGGTGGCCGCTGGCGCCAGACCTCATTCCGAATACGGTCTACTATTGGAAAGTCGTTGATAAAAATAGGCTGGACGATCCAGTGGAAGTCAGATCATTCCTCTACCAGCCAGATGATGAGCCTGGATGGCATCAGAGCCACCACCAGCAACTCAGAGAAAATACCTTTACAGGGCTGTTTCTTAATGGAGACAGGCAGCTGCAGTTTGATACATCTGGTTTCTTCATCAGCATACATAATCGGGTGTATAACCCCAGCGTACCTCCAGGTTATCAGTTCAACTTTGAAAATTTTGCGGCCTCGGTGAATCCTTGGCTGTTTATGGAGTCAGGCGTGGCAGTCGTCATCGCAGATCCAGTAAGTGGGTCAGCCTGGCTGAATCAAGGAGGAAGCTATGGCAGTATCAGCTCTACGCGCGAAGCCTCCAGGCGTGTCTTTGGCTATGATGTGAGTGACCCAGTCAGTCGAGCCAGCCTGACTCAGCTCTTGCAGCAGGAGGTGCCTGATGGACACTATGTATTTCTATTCACAGTCATGACAGATCAGGATCATGACTTTAGTTTTGAGGACTGGGAGGCGGATGAGACTTCGCTGATAGCGCTTCTACAGCAGGAGGGAGCAGCATTGATAGCTCAGCTGGCAGAAGGGCCTGTGGTGCCTTATAATTTTATATATCAGAAGGGGAGGGGTAGCCTGTCAGAAGAGATCGCTCCAGCAGCTGATGGCTTCATCAAGACAGATGTATTCATCCCTACATTAGCCACGAATGGACGGATGAGCTCACAGGATATCGGGCCAGCTCAGGCTTGGGGCAGAGTCTCCATCGACCTTGATGTGGATCCTGAGGATGACCTTCTGCTCGACGTGTATGGTGTGAATGAATCTGGAACTGAGCTGCTCCTATCGACAGCTGAGCTGGGTCCTGACATTGATCTATCTATGATCAGCGCAGATGAATATCCATACATCAGATTAGAATGGCAAGCAAGGGATGAGACACAGCGGACGCCGTCCACATTTCATGCTTGGTCAGTCTATTATACCGGATTACCAGATATTGCATTGTTTCCAGGACTGCAGTATGGATTAGAGGAGCACGAGGCTTCGGATAACTTGGAGCTGCTGGTGGGTGTGGCGAATAGCAGTGCCTTAGAGATGGGAGCATCAGAGTTTAAGATCTTTATTGATGATGATCCAGTCTACACAGAGATGATCCCCGCATTATCACCAGGGATAGCGATGACTGTAGGCGGTACATTTTCGACCCAGGGGTATAATGAGCGAGTGGTGATCAGAGCAGTGGCAAATCCTCTCAATCGACCAGAGGAAAGATACCAAGTAAATAACATTGGCCTCATAGAGTATGATCTATTTCAGGATACGATCGTACCAGATCTGATAGTACTCTTCGATGATGTGGATATTGATGATGGCGACATCGTCAACCCCACACCACTCATCAGTATTGTATTGACTGATGAGGCTGCAAGAAGAGCCATTGATGATCTATCTTATTTTGACATCAAGCTCCAGCTTCCAACTGGTGCAGAGCTTGATCTGGATGAAACGAGTGATGAACTGTCATTTAGTTCAGCTCAATCCGATGGCCTGAGCACTGCTAGGATCAGCTATCAGGCTGAGCTCGCTGATGGCGACTATGTGCTTCGGGTCAATGCCACTGATGCCGTGGGCAATGAGGCAGAGAGTTACGAAAGAATCTTTAAGGTCATCAGCCAGAAACGCATTTTAGACATTAGCGTCTCACCTAACCCAGTCAGCCGGCAGTTTCATCTGAATTTTTTCGCTACGGGAGAGTTTACTCTACAGCTCGATCTGTATGATGGAGCAGGCAGGCTGATCAGATCCTACGGTCCTGTAGAACTGGGCGAAGTAAGAGGAGGCGCTAACAGAAGTCTAGACATACCGGTTAATGATGTCTCTGGCTATCGTCTCCCATCAGGCCTCTATTTCTACAAGCTATCGACGACGGACGATGGGCCAGCATATGACGACCTCAGACGTCAACTGCAAGAAGCTGGAGCGGGTCAGTTAGTGCTGATTCAAAATTGACTTTGGGTATTGCCTCAAGCCTTTGAAATTGTAATTCTTCACTTGTTTCGATTGCTAATCTGCGCTTGGTCGCAAGCTATCACATTCGCTTATACTGTTCTTTGAAGTAGTCAGAGTTACTCTTGTTACTACTTGTTGTCCAATTTTGAGGAGCCCCCATTAGCTCGGGAAAATACTTTTCACCAAAGCTCAAAATACGACGATCTAAATCTCCAATGGACTGACATCTCGTTACAATTTTAGGAGTGACGACTGTCCCTTCTTTTTTTCCCATTTGCATAAAGGGTCTCCAGGGCCGCACACTTATCCAGCTCCCCTGAAAATCAGCCTCAGGCTTCGATGTATCCACAATATCTGCTACGGGTACTGTCCAATCATTAAATTCGGCGGTACGCAATCTTTCTCCGGTATATTCTAAGGGCCACTCTTCGGGATCTAATGGGTTTTTTCGATTGGAAGAATAATGTGTAGACATCATCAGCAAGTCATCTTTGACTGATACGGGAAATAAAAATCCTTTTTCACCTTCTTGAGCGTCCAGCAATCCTAGACTCATGTCAGGTGTCAGTCGATAATTGATAGGGCCATTTATTTGATGCCACGCCTTGACTTTTTTACCTGTGTAAGGATTCTCCCAATCTTCTAATATTTTTCCTGTCTTAAGGTCGTGATAGACCCCCACAATATTGGTCATAAATCGAACAGAACCATCTTCTTGTGATTGGGTGCGGGTAAAAATGGCAACATTAACACCATGCAAGGGGGTCATTATCCGCGTGGACTCCATGCCATAGCTAATACCGCTGAAGGTTGTAATGGCTTCTTTATTGTCTTCTACACTTGCCGTGACCTTCCTGTATAAATTCAAATGTTCGGCACGCGTCTTGGGAATGGCTGGGTGATTCTTATTAGTTTTTGCGGCTGTGCCAGCAGTCAGAATGTTGGGCAGGAGTGCTGCCGAAAATGTCAAGGCGGAGGCACCTGAGATAAAATTTCGCCTGTTGTAATGTTGATTTTTATCAGTTTTCATGCGATTTGTTTTTACAGTTTAAATCAGAACCAGCTTCAAAATAGCTATAATTAGGATAAGCTTATCTCACAGTTTCTAATAAATAATAGTGGTGGATAACCCAGTAATGCTTTCTCTCAATTAATCATTGGTAAACACGTGACTACTAAAATAAACAATCAGCATCAATGGAACAAAAAAGGACACACGAATACAAAGCCCACTGAATGAATCCATCACTCATACAACTTCTGATATTTAGGAAAGTAGTAACTCGTTCTGCCAGCTATCTTCGCTCGCTCTATCGGTTCTCCCGTCTTAGGATGGAGTGCTTCATCCTTTCTCCAGGCCCAGAACCAGTCATCAGGATATTCCTTATAGTGGGCATGGCTGTCCACCGCTTTTCTCAGTATCGCTTGAAGCTTTTTGTGTAGTTCTTTCAACTTCTTGGTGGGTATGGCAGAGGCTTTGCTGACGGGATGGACGCGGCACTGATAGCAGACTTCATCTGCATAAAGGTTGCCGACACCAGCCAAGACTTTTTGGTTTAGCAGGAGACCTTTGATGGTGCATTTGCGCGGCTGGGCAGCAGCTACAAAGTCTGCCTCTTGAATCTCCAGGGCATCCTCACCCAGCTGAATGGAGTGAATGTAGTCTGCTTCATTTTCAAGCAGCAGAATTCGAGCAAACTTGCGGGGACAGTCAAAGCCCAATCTTGACCCATTGTCAAAAAGAAAATGAAATCGCTCGTGTCGAGGCCGATCTTCTGGCTGATGGTAGTAGCTCAGGTCACCCGTCATGCCAAAGTGGAGTAAGAGTGAATGACCATTGTCCAAGCGGGCGAAAAGATACTTGCCTCTGCGGTAACTGTTGATCATGGTCCTGTCAGTGAGCCCCTTAGTGAAGGCCTCTCCAGACATATTGCGTATGATCTTATCATCGTGGACGATGACTTCTTGGATCTTCTGGTCTAAGGCAGTACCATCTAAGTACTTTTGAAAGGTGGAGACTTCTGGCAGTTCTGGCATCGATTCTTTTTTTGCGAAGATATTTATACCCATAGTATTATGATACTAAGCTCGAGATTAACTTACAGATGCCCCAAGCGATTATCATAGGCAGATGATTTACCAATTACCAGTAGCGATTGATCTTCAGCTTTATCCTATCTTTAGACTTGTAGCGCACATATGCATTGAAAGTTCCATTTTACATACCGACCAAGCTGCCTAAGGCTGATAGTGCCATATCAGGATCTGATCTTGATTGGGCCGCTGATGAGAATCGACGTGCTTGTGAGCGCAGCATCATGGAGCTTACTGGGTGTCCGTCAGTATTACTACTTAGCTCATGCACCCATGCGCTGGAGATGGCTGTCATACTTTGCGATATTATGCCCGGAGATGAGGTGATTCTGCCCTCATTCACCTTCGTGTCAGCGGCTAATGCGGTGGTGCTCCGAGGTGGTACGCCTGTATTTGTAGATTGCCGAGAGGACAATATGAATATCGACGCCGCCTTAGTGGAAAAGGCGATCACGGCTCGGACAAAGGCTGTCATCGTCATGCATTATGCTGGAGTGTCATGTGATATGGACAGCATTATGGGTCTGGCAGAGCTACATGATTTAGTTGTGATTGAAGATGCTGCTCACTGCATAGATGCATATCACGAGGGACGACATCTGGGTGCACGGGGACACTTATCCACCTTCAGCTTTCACCACACGAAGAACATCCACTGTGGTGAGGGAGGTGCACTCTTAGTCAATGATTCGAGGTATTTAGAAAGAGCCTATATACTGAGAGATAAGGGCACAAATCGGCAGTCATTTCTGCAGGGACAGACGAAGAAATACAGCTGGGTGGATGTAGGTAGCAGCTATTCGCTGAGTGAGCTCTCGGCAGCATATCTGCTACCCCAACTACGAGCTGCGAAGGCAATCACAGAGCAGCGCAGAGCATTATGGGAACATTATCAACGGGGCTTGCAATTATTTGGCCTGGAGTGCGAGCATGGCTTAGAGAGTGATCATAATGCACACATCTGCTACATATTATTACAGTCCTTAGAAGAAAGAGAACGGACTGTCGCTGCCTTTCACCAGAGTGGTATCGATGCTAGATTTCACTATGTGCCCTTGCACAGTTCTCCCTTTGGTAAGAAATATAAATATGTCAGTGAGACGGATCGGACCACAAGCCTAGCCGACAGGCTCTTGCGCCTGCCCATTTATCATGATATGACGCTGGCTCAGGTATCCTATGTACTAGACGCGCTGGCGCAAATACGATCTGTATGAGGATCAGAGAATTGACTCATGCAGAGTGGGTGGATATTTTGAAGCAAGTCCCCGCAGCCACTTTTTTTGAGCGACCAGAGTGGTATCGGATCTGGACTCAGTATCTGAATGCAGCAAGTTCTACATTTCTCATAGACGATGATATCCTGGTGTCGCTGATCAAACTCAGAGGGGCTAAAGGCCTCATCGAATTTCGCAATTCTGGTCCGGCGGGGACCTATTCTAATCTGCAATCTCTGAGCCGATCACAGATCACCTTAGATCGATTAAAACAAATCATCTCAGCATTAAAGATATCTCAGATTCGACTGTCACCTTTCTACGATATGCAGAGGCCCGCATCCACTGCGTCAGATCAGCACACGCAGCTACTGGATCTTAATCATAAAGATGATCCAAGTCGGCACTGGTCCAGAAATCATCAGCGCCAACTCCACAAGGCCCAAGATCAATCCCTCAAGATCAGAAAAGCAAAGCGAGAAGACTGGCTGGCATACCACGCACTTTACGAAGCCTTTCTCAGAAGGAAAGGAGATGCGGCGAGTAATGAGTATAAGCTTGATTTATTTCGGTCTATGGCGCAGCTCTCAGCTGATGACTGTAGCCTCTGGCTGGCAGAGAATGATGATCAGATACTGGCGGGAAAGATCGTACTCTATCAGGGGGCACATGCTGTCGAGTGGCACGGTGTATCAGCACCAGAAGCAGCACGGCAAGGTGTGAATCAACTATTGGTCTACGAAATCATTAATGATGCAAAGGCAAGAGGTGTCTCAGTCTACGACTTTAATCCCAGTGGTGGTCATGCTGCTGTGGAAGACTTCAAAGCAAAATTTGGAGCTAAGTCGGCCTATTGTCCAGTCGTAAAAAACTACAGGCCACTGCAACAGATGTATCTGAATTATACGGGGTGATTTTAAGGGGTTAAATGTTCAGTATGGATTTGACGTGTTTAGAATATGTCTCACCCGTTTTAAAAGATTGGCCAGTGAGCAGATGGATGATCAAGGTCCCTTTAAAGTATTTTTCTACGGATGCAATGCAGTGTCGGTGGATGATACTGGAGCGACTGATTCTAATGAATTCTTCGGGAAGGGCAGCTTCGAATTCTTGCAATGACTTATCGGAAATGTGTTCTTTACCGTTTTTATCAAACAGTGTGACGTACTTATCCTGAGCTTTTAGATAGACGATATCGCTATAATCTACAAAGTAAATGCGCTCATTTTTTTTGATGGAGACGGAGTATGTTTTGTTCTTTTTTTGACTCTGTGAGATCAGCTCCTGCAAAGCGTTGATATCTACAGTGTGTTTCTGTAGACTCTTGAGGACGTGTAACTTATCCATCGCTTTTGAGAAGCGATCTACAGATATTGGTTTGACTAAGTAGTCCACAGCTAAGCTGTCAAAAGCCTGGATGGCGTATTCTGTGTGAGCAGTGGTGAAGATGACCATGACATCATGATCTATTTGCTGCAATACTTCTAAGCCACTCATGTCTGGCATCTGTATGTCCAGCAGAAGTAGATCGGGATTTAATTCCGTGATTAGCCTTATAGCTTCAGAGCCACAGTCTGCTTCGCCGATGATCTCTATGGCTTGAGTGTGATCAGTACACAACTGACGAATGCGCTGACGAGCTAAGGCCTCGTCATCTATGATGATAGTCTTATACAATGTGCTTGTTTTTGATCTTGATTAATACTTGCTTAGGTACATTCATTAGGCTGAGTTCATGTTGGTCAGGGTACAGCAGCTTCAGTTTTTGGGTGACCATGCGCAGTCCGTATCCTTGGTCCATTGTATCCTGAAAGGCTGCTCCTGTATCCTTGATCTTGATATGAATCTGGTCCTCATGAAGTAGAAGTTCGACCCTGACTTCTATGACATCTCTGCCGGCATCATAACCGTATTTTACAGCATTTTCTACGAGTGGCTGGAGCAGAAAGTAGGGTATAGTGAGTGAGTAGACCTCTTCTTCTGCGATAATCGAATAGTTTAGTCTATCGCCGAAGCGTATTTTTTCTATTTCGAGATAGTTTTGGATCATTTCCAGCTCATCTCTCACCGTGCTGAAAGATTGATTTTGTCGGTTAGTCGTGTATTTATAAAAATCAGACAGTGCCAATGTCATCTGTTTGGTCTTGGCTGCATCAGTCTCGGATAGAGCGGCTATGGAGTTAAGCGAATTATACAGGAAGTGGGGATTGACGCTGGACTGTAGTGCACTCAGGGTCGACTCTGACTGAAGGACCCGATCCTCCGCTATTTTAATGCGATCTACTGAGGGCCGACGGAAGTAGTCCATCGCCATGACGCCAAAAGTGATGAATAGTGCCAATGGAAAAGCACTTGCCGTAGCCCTTTCGTTCATGGTATTAGGCACATCATACTTTAAGATAAAGTACTGCTTGATGATGAGCTGTGTGATCACGAATAGGCCTAATGATGCAGAAAAGAAATAAAGAAATGTCAAGCTATATTTATGTTTGATCAAAGTCGCTGTGCTGCGTATGTAATATTGGTATATGACAATGAGCAGCAGAAAGAGGCAAAGAAATATATATTGCTGGTACAGGATTGTCTCAAATTGATTTATCAGAGCTATACTATCATTGGGATTAAATGCAGTAAATGAGAGAATATTCTGATTGCTTTCCGCATAGCAAGAATAAATATAGAGAGGAAGTAAAGCCAAGAGAATGTAAATTGAAAAATCCTTCTTAAAATAAGTAAGTAAGGCAATTCTGAAAAAATAAAACAAACAGATAAGTAGCCCAACGAATCCTATTGCTTTGAGATAGAACTTTATAGTCCCCTCTAATACAGTGCGATAAATTTGTTTCTCCATCTCCTCTGAACGATAACTAACTCCCTGGTCGACAAGACTGAAAAAACTGTCTGCCCGATTCATGAGATTTATGAAGTCCGCTGTTGACATGATGCTTTTATCAGGCAGTCTGATCTCTCCTCTGGCACTCTGCCAAGCGTAGCTGATGTCTATACCATCGTAAAGAGGATCATCATGAGTGGACACTAACATGCTATCACTGAGAGCCTGTCTGTTCATGCGATATACTTTCTTTTTGACGGTACCCAGGGGTAGAGCGTAGCCCAGCACTATGTGTGCATCTTGAGGTATTTTATCAAGAAACTCGGTTTTGGTATAGCTGGTATATGATCGATCATCAGAAGGCGATATCTCAAACGCGGGCTTCAAATCTACGTAGAGGCAGATGCAAATGATCAAGATACTCAAGCTGTAAAGAAAAATTCGTGTCATGGCTGTTAGATTAAAAATAGTAATATGATGCAAGAAGGCATCAATTCGACTTATCTAAAAGCTAATTCTGACGAATGGGACGATGGAGCTGATAGATGGTATGAGCAGGGAGCTTAAGTTGAAATTTTTATAAAGCAATGCTACACCTAAATGCTGACCATCAAAAACCACTGTCGCTTGATCTGATGGAAAAGAAAAAATTATCACTAATCGCTGCTGCTTGCTTAGATTTTATCAGAAAAGAAAAGACGGAGATCATTGAAAATAATTTTCAGTGGTACAGTGAATTGTAAAACTGAATACTTGACATGAATGGACTCACATAACAGGTGTCAGTCAGCTGGTATCACATTTACATCAGTCGATTAAATTTCACCTTCGATCTCTTGGTAATAGTCAGATTCAGGATCACCGCCAGCGAGTAAATACACAAAGAGATCTCTCACTTCTTGTTCGTTCAGACGATTGAGTAGCTGGGCTGGCATGGGTGAGATCGGAGAAGGTTTCAGGTCGATGACATCGGATTTGTTGATTGTGGTGATTTGATTTGGCGCATAGGGGCTTTGGTAGATTTGGTATTCATCGTCACTTTCTTTCAGCAGTCGGCCCACGACTTTCTGGTCTTTCAGGCTAAGAATGCTGAAGGCATATTGATCTGAGATTTCCTCATTGGGGCTGAGAATGGCATTTGCGATGTCGCCTTTTTCAAATCTGGTAGCGATCTGCGTCAGGTCGGGACCTGAGGCTCCACCCTCGCCCCGCATCCGATGGCAGCTCTCACAGAATGCAGCCTGGTAGGCTCTGCGGCCGTCCTGGATATTGCCATGGTAGTCATCTTTCAGACTGTTGTTCCACAGGAATAGTTCGCCCAGATCCATGAGCGTATAATGCTTGCCAGGACCAGCGGCCTCAGGGATGTCAGCCAGCGCCTTCAGTGGTGAGTAGTAGCCCGACTTCTTCTGATAGTAGTCTTGCTGTGCCTCAGGGACATGTGATAGAGCGGTGGCTCTGATGTTGTCCAGAAAGGCCTTATAGCTTTCGCCTCCCTTTTTACTCAGGGCCTCATAGAACCAGTCAAAGTATCGCTCTCTCGAGCTGTCGTCCCAGCCAGCTGTCGCATGGCTCAGTACAGTGGCGTAGTGCAGGGCCTCTACGGGCGGCATGTTCTCCAGCATATCTTTAATCTGCGGACCGTATTGCTCACTACGCTCTAGCGCTTCGGCTGAGAGGAAGTCATCAGCTGCGGATCGATCGACTGAAGATTCTTGCTCCAGTAGAGCGATGCATTTAGTCACGACAGCGTCATCCTCTAGGTAGATTAAGATCTGACTCAAGAGGCGATTCGTTTGGTAGGACTCAGTCGGGAAGTGGTCGGTCAGATCGGCTTTAATTTTATTCGTGATAGATGTGGGCAGATTCTTGTTTCTGATGAGCAGCAGCTCTAAGTCACGCAGGAGTAGGATCTGCTGCTGGAGATCCAGCGATGCATAGTCTAGTGAGCTGAGCTTAGTCAGCACGCGGTCTGTGAGTGCGCCATCTGATCTGGCGTAGGCAAGGGCAGCCTGCAGCAGGGTAGTCGGATCCGACTCTTGGAGAAAGCGACGCTGCCAGCTGCTCAGTGGCTGATGTTCCAGCGCGATCCTGGCGGCATAGCGGATGAACTGATCCTCATGAGCTAAGTAAGGCCAGACGGCTGTGATGACTGCTGGATCAGCAGCTGATGTATGGTATGCCTCCAGCGACTTTCTGATTAGTCTGAGCTCAGCAGCGGCTTCATCCGAAGCTGGCTGCATCCGTCGGCTCACTTCCTCCGTCGGTCTGAGCCGATACAAGTGTGACTCCAGTCTCCGACCACCTGTGATGAAGTAGAGATGACCATCGGATCCAGCTATGGCATTGGAGATGGGTAGGGGCGTGCCGGAGAGAAACTCCGATCTGGTAGCGCGGTAGCTACTGCCCTCTGGCTGCAGATCCACGTAGTAGATCGTGCCGAAGCTCCAGTCGCAGGCGAATAGCCCCGTCTGATATTCAGCAGGAAATTGTAAATCTTTAGCCATGATCACGGCTGTGGGCGAGCCCTGCGCGAGGTCTGTCACGGACGGAAGATTATCGGGATAAAAGACGGGCCACTTACCTGAGCCAGTCCGCCAGCCAAACTCTGCTCCACTAGTGACATGCAGGATTCTCGTGGGCCGATACCAAGGCATCCCAAAGTCCCACTCCATATCTGCATCATACGCGAAAAGCTCTCCATCGGCATTGAAGCCAAAGCTGAATGGATTTCGCATCCCAGCTCCGATGATCTCCCAGTGCTCACCCAGTGGGTCAGACTTGGCGATCCAGGCACCAGGGGCAGTCAGATCATTTGCGTGTCCTCTCGCATCTAAGTAGACGGGCAGTAGCTGATCCTCCTGCCAGTTCTGCGGCAGCCTGCTGGTGAAGTGATCGGGCACTGGATTAAAATTACCAGCGATGAAGTACAGCGACTCGCCATCGGGAGATACACGGAGAGTGTGAGGACCATGCTCTCCGTCCGCCTCCAATGCTAAGATTTTAGTTGCTTTGTCTAGCTCACCGTCTTGGTTCTGATCTTGCAGCCGATAGATACCGCTGGTGGGCTTATCTTGGTCATCCTCATCGTAGGCTCGGCTGACGACCACGTACAGACTATTGAATGCATAGAGCAGACCTTGGGCATAGCCAATGTTAAGCTCGACGGAATCTACCTGTAGCGAATCGATCACCGCGCCTACAGCAGGTATCTTAAATCTGTACAGGCCTCCATACTGGTCACAGGCGTACATGGTCTGGCCTGGGCCTTCAGCTATGGAGACCCAAGATCCATGTCCAGATGCGCTAGGCGTGTACAGATCTTCTAATGCAAAACCTGGTGGTACATCGAATCCAATAGATGATTCTTCACTATCCGCCATCTGATTTGGATCAAATTCACAACTGATAAAAAATAAAATAATACCGATGGTCAATGTGAATAGAAAAAATTTATGATGCTGCATCCTTTCAAATTAGCGAATAAATTGGAAAGTATTTATAGTGATGGGTAATTTCTAAAAAACTTCTCCATACATAAAAACGGGCTTAGAAAATCGAGAGACTCATACTACGGTTGTAAGACAGAGACTGCATTGAGGTTTATAAAGTAATCTGTCGCAAAGCGGCTAAATTATTAAGGTAACTCTTACTAAATTGCATGGCTCTATAATTATAGGAAACCTCTATGCAGATTTCTTCTTTCAGGTATGGTGTGATGATATCTGTCTTACTCCATGTATTTCTATCCTATGGTCAGAACTATCAGGATATGACTGATCAGTTGCGCAGTGAGCTGGAAGAAACTGCTATGGATTCCAGCAGAGTCAATCTCTTAAACGAGATCAGCTATAATTTTCGCAGGATACATCCCGACTCGATGATCCCGTATGCCACTCAGGCTTTTGAGCTAGCGGTTAGGTTAGACTACATCAAGGGACAATCCATTGCTCAGAAAAATATTGGAATTGCAAAATTTAAATCTGGGGCACCAGTAATGGTTACCATCAAGCACTATGAGCGAGCCATTCAGCTTTCAGAGTTGATTGGTGATCATGCCACCGAAGCGGCCTGTTTAAATAACATCGCCCTATTGAAATATTCATCGAATCAGCTTTCGGATGCTTTAGGATATTATTTCAAAGCCTTAGATGTATATGACAAGCATCTATTTGTCAACGATTATGTAAAAGGGCTGATCATTGGAAATATAGGTGTGACCTTTCACCTGATAGGAGATACAGATAACGAATTAAAATACATACAAGAGGTGATAGACTATGCTCAGCGGTATGAACTCCCCAAACTGCTGTCAATCTACTCCGATAACTTAGCGTCTACCTATGTACAGTTAGGCAGATATCAGGAGGCTGTGACACAATGCCAGAAGTCTATGGCCATCCAGAAAGAGCAAGGTGATGAGCAGTCGTACCTCCAGAGTCTGATAGCGATGTCAGAGGCGCAGCTGGGACTAGATAACGCAGAGGAAGCTGTACAGTATGCCCAAGAGAGCGCCTCAATAGCTGAGAGTAAAAACTATTTACTTATCCAAGCAGAAGCACTTACAGCACTGGCTAATGCCTATAAGAAAAAAGGACTCTCAGATATGGCGATAGTGACTGGGGAAAGAGCATTTGGCCTATTATCAGAATCTAACAGATTGGCTCATGGAGCCGATATTGCTTTATTATTGTCTGGAATATATAAAGAGCAAGCAAACTTAGAAAAGGCCTTATATTTTTTGGAGTGGTACCAGTCGGCGAATGAAAAACGATCCATTGAAAAAGAAAAATTTCTCAGTGCCAGCCTAAATCAAAAACTCAAAAGCGAAATCAAACAACGAGAAATTGAAAACCTAAATCAAAATAACATCCTGCGACAAAGAGCGATCAATGTATTGTCCGTCTTTTTACTTCTTCTGGCACTGATGCTCTATGGGGTCTATAAATTATACAGAAAAAGTAAACAGTCCTCTTTGCTACTGATGCAGCAAAACCAAGCACTGGAAAAGGCGGAAATCAACTCACTTCATAAGAATAAAGAACTACAGAAATACATCGAATCCAATATTCAGTTAGAGCAATTTGCACATATTGCATCTCACGACTTAAAGACACCGCTGAGGACCATCAGTAGTTTTACGGGCTTGCTGAAGAAAAAAGCAATCGCTAAGCTAAGCCAGTCAGAAGTAAGCTATCTGGTATACATAGAGAAAGCAGTGAAGCAAATGGATCATCTAGTAAACGATTTGCTCATCTTCTCAAAAGTCAATTCTCAGAAGATAGACTTTCGTAAATTCAGTCTCGTCGACTTGCTCGTGGATATCATAGAGTCGCTTGAAGAAGCCATATCAGAATCGGGCGCCTCTATTTCCATCCTAGAACTACCGGATAGCATCGTAGCCGATCGGAGTAAGCTGCATCGCGTCTTACAAAACCTAATCGCTAATGCCATAAAATTTGTAGATCTAAATGAACAGCCAGTCATCACTATTGCGGGAAGCATGAGCTCCACTCACTACATCATCACCATAGCAGATCAGGGTATCGGGATCAGTGAAGAGTTTCTTCAGCAGATATTCGAACCTTATAAGCAGCTACACACCAAAAAGAAATATGATGGGACTGGCTTGGGCCTGTCTATTTGCAAAAAGATAATAGAGCAACATAAAGGAACAATGAGTGTAGACTCCACTCTTGGAGAAGGCTCGGTCTTTACGATTCAGATCCCACTGCAGGTCAGTGAGCTAGTCGCAGCAGACGAACAGCCTAAGGCCTAGACTCCTGAAATAATTCATCTAAATAAAAATCTCGATTGGCCACATTATAAGCACTGCGGCAAGAACCGGTGCCGCTACGCATGATGCTGGCACAGAATCCACTATTGACCACTCGCTCTGTATGGTCTCTGCCTAAGACACAGTGTCCTAACTCATGAAAGACGACTTCTTCGCGCCCCAAGAGTCCATTACGATTCCAAAAATTATTGTCTATGGTTACGGCATTGGGCCTCCGAAAGCCATACGAGCAGGTGCCGATGACGTCTCCATCGTGGATGGCTGCGATCTCACCCGTCAGATTTCTCTGATTGAGATCAATGGCATATCCACGCTGAGCAGCCTGGGCCTCAAACTCTTCGAAATAGGTCCACAGTCGTTCATCGACATTGATGAATTCTTTGACAGAGGGTTCAGACTCTATCTCGCAGGACTGCATGACCTGGTATAAGAAGATGATGGCAAATAGGGAGAAGGCGCGGATGATTTTGAAAGAATTCACAGTTAGCATTTTTGTATTGGTGACTAAAGTGTAAATCCTATGGCGTATAAGCGGAATTGTTTTGTGATTAGGGCTATATAACTGGGATCAACTGTAAGATCATATGTCAGAGCCCATATTTTAACAGATTATTAAAAATGAGGAACAAGTCATTCCGCACTTGTATCGGAATCTGGCCTTTCTGTAAAGCCAGTACATATGAGAAGACTTCTTCTCCACTATTGGTATATCGTTTTTAAGAAAAAGTGAGGGTCATTCCGCACATGTATCGTAATCTGGCCAAGCGGGCTGCCCGCTAGACTTCTTTATAAAGACTTCTACGAGCCCTTCCTGCTAGCATCCAGAATCATCATCCTCGTCGCCGCCGTCGCCACCAGTGTACCGTCCTCTTTTAGTAAGGTGGCATTCATCATCAAAAATGATTTGCTCTGGCTGACCAGCTTGGCCTTGACTTCCCACATTCCATCTTTGACATGCAGCGGCTTCAAGAATGAAATGTTCATTTCTAAGGTGGTGACGTAGGCCTGAGCCAGCAGGAAGGAGAAGGGGCCAAAAGCTGCATCGAAGAACATGCCGTAGTAGCCGCCGAAGACCACGCCTCCCGGATTGTTATAGTCTGTTTTAATCGGTCCTTTGATGTGGAAGAGTCCTTGCTTTAGATCGACATTTACGAATTCGATATCCATGTGCTGTGTCGCTGGTGGAGGGAATACAGAATCCTCTCCCATCGAGTGCTTAAAATCAAAAAGCTTGTTTTTATCTATTGCCATATGTCATCTTATGATTCGCTTATATTTCTTCTATGATGGACTCTCCGCTGCCATGACTGCCGTCAGTCCACTGCCACTTTTCCTGGAGCCTGATCTTGCCATCCACTGTGATCTCAGGAGTGGATTGGCAGCGGCCTGTTTTAATCTGGAGATCAGCATTGATGTGCTGATAGGCGAAGTCCAGAGCCCCATCCTCAGCCACCACTCCAGTAATGGTGCCGAAGAGGATCTGTGGTCCCTGATATGTAGCCCATAGTATCTGGTCTCGCTGATAGTAGTAGAAGCGTGTCTCTGCATCGACCTCTCCACCTGGTGTATTAGAGACAGCTCTGAATATTTTATGATTATAATTAATGGTCACTTACTCCCATTTTTCACTTTAGCCATATTGCGTTCGGCGCTGCTGCCAGCATGGCGGATCACTTCCCAATAGCCCCGAGCGAGTGTACCCTGCTCATAGAATCCTCTGGCTTTGATCAGCTCGTGCATCTTGGGCAGATTATAGAAGGGGACGGTCATGAGCATGTGGTGCTCCAGATGATAGTTGACCCGATAAGGCGCGAAGAGCAGCCGCTCCAGCCAGTTAGCATAGGTGGTGCGTGTATTCTGGTGTGGGTCCAGTGGGTTATCGATTACGGAGTGCTCAGCGATGGAGCGCACCCTCACTGACAGCTGCAGGGTAGTCAGCAGGCCGCCTATCCACAGCAGGTATAGTGCTGGGTGTAGGCACGTCCACAGCAGGCAGAATATCATGAGCTGAGCCGCTAGAGGTCCTGCCAGTCTCTTGAGTCGCTCAGAGATCGGGATTCGATCGGCTGCAGCCACTCTATGTATGTCTCCACTCTGCGTGAAGGCTATGTAGCCCAGGTGCATGGCGAAGAGAGCCGCATAGGCCTTGATGCCAGTCTGACCTGTGATATCTCGGATGCACTTTCTGATCATGCTCTTCCGATCAGTCGGGTAGCCTCTGGTCAGCATCAGGTCAGGATCTTCCTGGGTGCCAGCGTGTAGGTGATGCTCTTTGTGGTAGGGTCGGTAGTCACTCACATTATTTAGCACGGGGTAGGCGCCCAGCCAATTGCCCACCCAGTCATTTAGCTTTTTAGATTGGAAGAGGGAGTGGTGTGAGGCGTCGTGCATCAGGATGGAGCAGGCCAGCTGCTGACCGCCCAGCAGCAGCAGCGCCAGGAGGATCACCAGTGGATGTGGTAGATAGTAGACAGCGCAGAAGATCAGTACGATGGCAGCACAGTGCATAGCGATCGCCACGACTGCTTTCCAATCCTGCTTTTGCATCAAGGATTGTCTCTCCTCCATACTGAGGTAGGGGCTGGCATTCGGTATTTGATTCATAGTAGCTCTGTGTAGTACATCCCTAAAGCTACTATATCTCTGGAGAAGATGCCTGTCTCTGTCTTAAATTGTGATATGGAGTAACTTATGAGCGATCGTGCCATTCCAAACTGGCTTTCGGATCTGGCCTTTGCGGGCTGGATGTAAATGGGGAAAGTACTTATTGCGCTACTGGTTATATCCTGAGATAAACCTGGCTGCCTAACTGGCGGGATCGGGATGACGGTATGGCTTCTCAAGATATAGTGGGTGAGTCATTCCGAACTGGTTTCGGAATCTGGCCCTAGTGGGTAGGGTGCTAATGCATAAATGTACCCCCTACGCGCTTTGCAGTACCTGAACTACATCTGGTTTCCAGACAGGTAGGTCCAGGATTATTCTAACACCCCTTTACTTCTTTGTGCCAGCTTAGGACTTCAGCTGGATTCTCTCCACGATGAGCTTGCCCACCTGCTCTCCTTGCTTCACACCCTCATCAATAGCCGGTCTGAAGTGGATGCCGCCATACAGTCGGCTGATGGCCGCTTCCTCGGAGGCGTGCAAGAATGAGCGGTACTTCCTGATGGGCAGGCCATACTCCAGCTCCACATCATCCTCATAGGCGAAGTCATCACCGTAGACGCTGGTGAGTGCCACGGCTGCCGCTCTGGAGATCACACTGTGACCTGACGTGTGCTCGGGAAATGGCGGAGTCTGCAGGATCGGGACCCACGACTCATCATAGTGTTCATTGATCACCGTCTCGGGGCGGGTCAGATTGCTCCTGTATTTCTCATCCCAGCAGCTGATGAATCCATCAGCCAGGGCTATAGCTGTCATGGTGTAAGCCTCGATGGACTTCATCAGATCAGCATCTGCCTTTCTGCTGGCTACACCGACGATCCCGATCCAGTGACCCCCAGGCGTGATTTTCTTCGTGGCGTGCATCACATGGCCCGTCACTTGCAGCGCATAGGGATTGCAGTCCCAGAAGCTGGCTATCGCTTTTTGTTCGTCATCAGCATTATTCACCGCCTCGTAGACCTCCATAGCCTCTTGGTAGAAGCGGCTGTCCTTAGACGTGCTAAATGCCGTAGGCGGTGCTGGCTTAAATTGCTCCGCCGAGTCGATGACGAAGGGCCTGATCTCTCGCCAGTGAGGCTCTATACCCTCTCCGTAGCCGGGCGGTGTGGGCTTCCATCGGGCCTCTTCCTGTGTGATGGAGAATTTGGGAAAGGTCCGAGTCTGATGATAATTATCTCCGCTGGCCCATTGCAGAATGTGCGCTGCCACCGTCTCTCCGTAGGCGATGGACTGCCGATATACCTTGCTGCTTAGTCCCAGGTCTTTTAGCTTGTCTGACACGGCCTGTATGTGTTCATCATAGCGCTCTACAGAGAAGGTGAGCTCCTTACCGATCACATTAAAGGCGTGGAGCGCAGCCGTGGCGTAGGATATCTGCAGTGAAGTGTCTGGCTGTGGTACGGGTGTCAGACCATTTAGCTGTCCGGCTAGCGTCTGATACTCCGGGTGATCGTGGATGATCGTCTCGTAGGCTGCTATGATAGGGTAGATGTATACGCGGCTGGCCACTGGCGGAGAGAATATGTCGTGGACGATGATGTCTGAGAGATTCTTCACTGACTGATGGAAGTGCTCTGGATCAGCGATGGCCTCTGACTCTACGTAGGGCTCAGGCTGACAGGAGCTCCAGATCAGGCAGATAGATAGTAGTAGGGCATAGTATCTCATAATGCTTAATAATTGACTGCAAAGGAAACAAGTTTTTACTCTCTATACAAGTCACTGCGCCAATGGGTTCGGTATAGATAAAAGATGATGATCGGCATCATATGTCGGTAGCTACAAAGAAGGTTGCCATTGGCATCACATATCAATAGCCGTAAGGAAGGATTCCATTGACATCAGCTATCGGTAGCCTAGTTCAGCGAGCCAGTTTATCATGCCATCCATATTCAAAGTTTGGCGGGATTATTTGAATAAAATGATGACAAATTTATTGACATAGCTTGGCTTAATTGTATATGTCATAGACATTTTATATGAAGGATATACCTTTATGCCATACACCTATTGTGAAAAGACAAAGAATGATGCCATCGGCATCACATATCGGTAGCCTGGCACAGCGTGCCAGATTAATATGTCGCCCATATTGTAAATTTGTCGGTATTTTGGAAAAAAAGTGATGATAAATTTATTGATATAGCTTGTCTTCATTGTCTATGTCATAGACAGTTTATATAATGGATATACCTCTATGCCATACGCCTATTCTGAAAAGACGAAGAATGATGCCATCGGTATCACAAATCGGTAGCCTCGTAAATACTCCCAGCTTACTGAAGCGGCTACAAGCTATTTTCGGGTCAGATTATGAGATGGTCATTCCAGAGCAAAAGTGTCAGATACCTGAGGTCAAGCTATCAGAATCATCACTCAATATCTTGGCTCAGCTAGAACGTAAGATTGTCCTGAAGGGATACAGCCCGCGTACCAGAAGTCAATACCGCACAGCTATGATCCGCTTTCTGGGCTATTTTCAGGCGAGAAACATAGAGCTATTGACTAAATCAGAGATTGAGGGCTTTATTTATTTATTAATATCTAAATACAAAATTAAGGAGCCCGCACAGAATGCGATGATCAGCGCCATCAAATTCTATTATGAGCATGTACTGGGTAGGCCTAGAGAATATTATGACCTTACCCGCCCTAAGAAGAGTGCGACCCTGCCCAATGTCTTAGGAGAAAAAGAAATTATATCTCTTCTTCAAGCGCCTAAAAATCTGAAGCACAGAGCCATTCTTTATCTGATCTATAGTGCTGGCTTGAGGATCAGTGAGGTGCCACGGCTCAGAATACAGGACATTCATTCTGATGATGGCTACATTTTTGTGAAAGGTGCTAAGGGAAAGAAAGATCGACATACCATCTTATCCCAGACCACTTTACTATTATTGCGCCAATATTATAAAGCCTACAAACCAGCCTACTGGCTATTTGAAGGGCGGACTGGAGGCCAGTACAGCACCACCAGCATCACTAAGCTATTCCGGAAGGCTGTGCAGACTTCTGGCGTCAACCCTTGGGCTACAGTACACACACTGAGACATTCTTTTGCGACACATCTGCTGCAGCAGGGCAGTAGTACCAGGCAGATACAAGCATTACTAGGTCATTCCTCCAGTAAGACCACAGAGGTCTACACACATGTGATGAATGTAGCAAATAAAACCATACTTAGCCCCTTGGATCGGATCACGCAGTCAGGGCAGACATAAGAGATGTATAGGTCACTATATGGATTGAATGACTTATATTTAGATGTTATA
>CALFUK010000205.1 GCA_937929945.1 uncultured Saprospiraceae bacterium | reverse complement strand
GGTCTCGATACCCAGAAAATCAACATTCTCGTAGAGCTTCATGGCATTGCCATCAATCGTCACATCAGTCAGCGCGGCAGATGACCACTCCGTCAGAAAGGTGCTCACTGGAGTATTGGTATAAACGTCGCTGCATAGGGATAGTACTTCGGCTGCATCACAGCTGGGGTCTGAAGGGCCAGTAGTGGGAGCCCCAGTCATTGCAGGGTCACAGTCACCTGAGAAAAGCAGATTATCTACATACACAGTACCTGTGCCTGTAGGCAAGCCAGAAAGTATGATCTGTGCCAGCTTAGTCGGTGTACTGGTCAGCCCTGCTGCCATGAAGTCTGACAGCGGAATATCCACGGACATCCAGCTATTAAGCGCAGGAGTCATTGCTATCTCGCCCTCTGTATCATCGCCTCCACCAAAAGCGCAGTCAGGTCCAAAGTCCACCAGCTTCACGCGGAAGGTCGTCATATTAGGCGTCCAAATATCCAAATGAATATCTGTCATCCCCGATACATCTAAGAATGTCGGCCCAGGGGTCTCGATTCCCAGAAAATCAACATTCTCATAGAGCTTCATGGCATTGCCATCAATCGTCACATCAGTCAGCGAGGCAGCTGACCACACTGTCAGAAAGGTGCTCACTGGAGTATTGGTATAAACGTCGCTGCATAGGGATAGTACTTCGGCTGCATCACAGCTGGGGTCTGAAGGGCCAGTAGTGGGAGCTTGAGCATTTACTTGAAAATAATAGAAAAACGCAAAAAGAGATAACACACTCTTTAGAGCTTGTGCAGTATTAAAGATCATATGTAGGCTGGTTATGATTTACTTGGTCTCCTAATTACTTTATGTAGAGACCTTGGCACTGGGCATGCTATTTCAAATCCTAAGGTAGTAAACTGTATTTCTGTGGCCTATAAATATGGCTCATGAAAGATTATCATTTGTATATTATTGACAATTGATGAAGGGCGATTAATATGGGTATTCACTGTAGAGCAATAAAAAAGGCGACCAGTTTCCCGATCGCCTTACTGTTATTTATGACTAAATAAGTTTTACGCCAGCTTCTCAGCTCCTTCCAGATCAAATCGATCCAGATTCATCACTTTCGTCCATGCAGCTACAAAGTCATGTACGAATTGTTCCTTTGCATCATCGCATGCATAGACTTCTGCTATCGCTCTTAACTCTGAGTTAGATCCGAAGATGAGGTCTACTCTCGTGCCAGTCATCTTCACCTCATTGCTCGCTCTATCACGACCTTCGAATGCATTTTGATCATCAGATGTCGCTTCCCATTTGATACTTAGATCCAATAAGTTGGCGAAGTAGTCATTCGTTAGCGTCTCAGATTTATCAGTGAATACACCATGCTTAGAGTGATCATAGTTAGCACCCAGCACTCGCATGCCACCTACTAACACAGTCATTTCTGGAGCAGTGAGTGTCATCAGCTGTGCCTTATCTACTAATAGCTCTTCTGCTGAAGTCCGGTGTTGAGGATTCAAGTAATTGCGAAATCCATCAGCCACTGGCTCTAGAGGATCGAATGAAGCTGCATCCGTCTGCTCTTGTAAGGCATCACCTCTGCCAGGAGTAAATGGCACGGTGATGTCATGACCAGCATTCTTAGCTGCTGCTTCTACACCGACTGATCCTCCTAAGACGATCAGATCTGCCATAGACACTTGCTTACCACCAGACTGCGCATCATTGAATTCTTTCTGCACACCTTCTAAGGCAGTCAATACTTTAGCTAACTGAGTCGGATGATTCACTTCCCAATTCTTCTGAGGCGCTAAGCGGATGTGAGCACCATTAGCTCCTCCTCTTTTGTCAGAGTCTCTATAAGTAGAGGCTGAGGCCCAAGCTGTGGATACCAGCTCAGATACGGATAGACCAGTCTCACTGATCTTTGATTTCAAGGCAGCTACATCGGCATCATCTATGATCGGATGCGTCACCTTTGGAATCGGATCCTGCCAGATTAATTCTTCACTTGGCACTTCAGGACCTAAATAGCGGTGTAGAGGTCCCATATCACGGTGCGTCAGCTTGTACCACGCGCGAGCAAACGCATCTTCAAATGCTTTTGGGTCTTTGTGGAAGCGCTTAGATATTTCCAGATATGCTGGATCTTTTTTCATGGCCATATCGGCAGTCGTCATCATCAGAGCTTGCTGCTGTGAGGGGTCACCCGCTTTTGGCGCCATGCGCGCTTTAGATTCTGCGGTCGGCGTCCATTGGTGAGCGCCAGCAGGACTCTTGGTCAACTCCCAGTCATAGTTCAGCAAAACTTCGAAGTAGTCATGATCCCATTGAGTCGGATTAGGTGTCCAGGCACCTTCTATACCACTGGTGATGGTATCATCTCCTACTCCAGTGCCAAAGGTATTTTTCCAACCCATACCGAGCTGCTCGATGGATGCTCCTTCTGGCTCAGCGCCAACGTACTCATCAGGATCAGCTGCTCCGTGAGCCTTTCCGAAAGTGTGACCGCCAGCTGTCAGCGCTACTGTCTCTTCGTCATTCATGGCCATTCTGCCAAATGTCTCTCTGATGTCATAGGCAGAACCAAGAGGATCAGGATTCGCATTCGGTCCTTCTGGATTGACGTAGATCAGCCCCATGTGCGTTGCGCCTAGGGGTGCTTCCAGGTTTTCTCTACCTTCTGCATATCGTGCATCATTAGCCATCCACTCTGTCTCGGATCCCCAGTAGATATCTTGCTCAGGCTCCCAGACGTCTTCTCTACCGCCACCAAAACCAAATGTCTTAAAGCCCATTGACTCCAGTGCACAGTTTCCAGTGAGGATCATGAGATCTGCCCAGGATAGTTTCTTACCATATTTCTTTTTGATTGGCCACAGCAAGAATCTCGCTTTGTCCAAATTGCCATTATCTGGCCAGCTGTTCAACGGAGCGAAACGCTGATTGCCTGTAGCTGCTCCACCTCTTCCATCGCCTATGCGGTAGGTACCGGCACTATGCCAGGCCATCCTGATCATGAATGGGCCATAGTGACCATAGTCAGCAGGCCACCAGTCTTGGGAAGTTGTCAATAATTCAATGATGTCGTTTTTCACTTCCTTTAGATCCAAGGTGGCAAACTCCTCCCTGTAGTTGAAGTCCTTATCCATGGGGTTGGACAAGTTAGAATGTTGCCTGAGCACATTCAGCTTTAGCTGGTTAGGCCACCAATCTCGATTGGCAGTACCGCCTCCAGCTGATTTTTGTAGTGCGCCACCCATGAAAGGACATTTACTCTCATCATTCATGTCTTTCATCGTAGCGTGTGGTGTAGTATCCATAGTATCCTTTATATGATTGAAATTATATATGCGAATATAATAGTATTGAGTCTACTTTGTTTATCGATCTGAATATTTGAAATAGCAGCGCAGCGACAGCCTGATACATATCTTTTATTCTGCAAACACAACCAACAGCCAACTGTTAATATAATGTTGATAACAATATGTGTGTTTTATTTGTGTATTTTAATAATAAGCATAATTTAGTATTGTATTTATAGTACATCTATTTAGATTTATTTAATTAGATCAACTATAAATCACCTCGACGTGGAAGCTGAAATGAGAAATCAGATCAGGAGACACAGAGAAACCTCGTGCCACGCTTCTAAAGAGTGATCTTTAGTGAAATGGTACTGAGGAGCCAAAACTTAAATTGCAAGGGCAACTTTGTATTTTAAGTCAAAGCAAAAAGTCTTTTCAGTGCTTCAGTTTATTCTGAAATCTGAAAGATAATGTCCAGAGACGTCATCAGAGCAATCTAAAGACAGAAGGGGCCCAGCCTTGGGAAAACTGAGATGAGAGATCTGATCAGGGTAACGAGGAAGTCTAATTAATACTTTGATTAGGCGAATGCATTATTCGTAATGCATCGATTTCTGGATTTATTTTCAGCCTAGTACAAAGGAAAAAATCTAAGAGCAATCTTAAATTTCTACTGAATACTTGAAATATAAAGAAAGAAGTCATAGCCATTCTCCTCTGGGGGATGGCTATTTTTTTTGTCACTAATTCTTCTGTGATCAGATATTGCTAAGCATCTGAGATCTATTTCTTTCATTCCAAGTCTTAAGCACATCTAAAAAAATCACCTGCACCACATTATATCGGAATGACATTGAAAATCATAACCGTAATTTATCGTCGACTTCCTTCGAATTATTATAAAATTTATCAAGGCATAAGATTATTATTGCACTGTGAAATTAATAGACAACATCAAGCAGACACACAGGTCCAAATACGGCCAAGAAGATGTGATGATCAAAGCTCCTGGAAGAGCTAATATCATAGGCGAACACACAGACTATAATGATGGTTTCGTCTTGCCCTTTGCTATTGACAAAGCCATCTATATGCTGGTCAGCAGATCCAAGGACAAGCAGAATGAAATACACGGCTTTAACATTGACAGAACGGAATCTTTTATAGATCAAAACCAAGAAGGCTTCGCTAGATATTTCAGCGGTGTGCTCCAGAGTTTTAGGCGTCGATCCAAAGCTGTGCAGTCTTACAAGATCACCTTTGGAGGTGACCTGCCTATTGGTGCTGGCGTATCTTCTTCTTCAGCAATCAGCTGTGGATTCGCCGCCGCTATCAATCATTTAGAAGGGCATCAGCTCACGAAATTAGAGCTATTAGACATCGCTGTAGAAGCAGAGAGAGGCGTCGGAGTCGAAGGCGGCATCATGGATCAATTCTCCATCCTTTTTGGTCTCACGGATGCTGCACTCTGTCTGGACTGCCGAGACAACAGCTGGTCAGAGATCCCGTGTCAGCTGCAAGATCATAGCTTCTGCCTCCTCGACACAGGAGTAGAACATAATCTCGCTGAGACCGAATATAACACCAGAGCCAGGACCTGCGCCGAGGCACTCCGCATCATCCAGCAGCGAGATGCTCAGATCGAGGGTTTTCGAGACCTAGATATCCATCACCTCTCTTA
Source organism: uncultured Saprospiraceae bacterium (assembly GCA_937929945.1). Lineage (GTDB taxonomy): Bacteria > Bacteroidota > Bacteroidia > Chitinophagales > Saprospiraceae > CALFUK01. The sequence continues at coordinate 2,155 of CALFUK010000205.1, read as the reverse complement.
CTTAGATCAGCCCCATAGAAAAAGAGTGGAGCACGTCATCAGAGAGAATGACCGTGTCATGAAGGCCATCCAGGCACTGGAAAAGAAAGACGTGGAAGCATTAGGAAAGCTACTATCCGAATCACACATCAGCCTGCGAGATCTATACGAGGTGAGCTGCCCTGAGTCAGACTACATCGTAGACTACTTACATGCACAAGCTTACAGCCTTGGCTCTCGAATGATGGGCGGAGGCTTTGGCGGTAGCGTGATCGCACTCATTCAGACCGACAAAGTCGACGATACCATAGCTCCTCTGAGTGACGTATATCAGACTACTTTCGGCAAGAAGCTGAATTATTTCGCAGTCGCACCAGAGCAGGGATTATCCATTATGACTGATTAATCCATTTACTGGACTACTCTTTATCTTCATCAGCGGATTTAAGTGTGGGATAGCTGACACCCAGCTGCTCTAAGTAGGTATCGAATTTACTTTCGTCGTAATAAAATTTCTCCAGCTGCGGTCTATACTCTTCCATGATGTCTTGATTCAGGTAGATCGCGGGTGTGTCGTCTTCTGTCACCATCGGAATATACTCCGTCTTCATGCCCTGCTCCTCAGTGAAGTACTGCTTCGCTTCTGCTACCAGGTCAGGCTGCAGGAAAAAATCAAGTAATGTCATGGCCTCTACCTTAGCTCCAGCGATCACACCCTTATGAGCGATGGGAGTCGCCATAGCGATGGCATTAGACCAGTGGTGTCCCTGTAGGCCTGGGATATTCGATGGATAGCGCAAGGTGACAGTGGGCAGCTTCCATGATATATCTCCTATGTCATCTGACCCACCACTGATGAATCTCGTGGTCGGGATGCCGATCGTATCCAGCTTGGTAGAGAGCCCCTTATAGCGAGAGGTATCAGACTCCACCTCCGCTTGTACAGCTTTGGCTAGCGCTTGATCTGCAGCTGACCATTCTGGCAGACCTACCTCTCTGATATTACCATACATGGTCTCAGCGATCACTTGATTAAAGTGTCTGGGCCAAGCTGAGCCGAGCACCTTTCGTTTTACAGCGGTATTCGTCATGAGTGCTGCGCCATCGGCGATCTTATTCGCTCGCTCGTATACTTCCATGATCTTAGGATAAGTGACATGTCGAAAGTAATACCAGATTTTGGCTTTAGAGGGCACGACATTGGGCTGATCTCCTCCATAGTTAATGACAGAATGCGACCGGTGCAGCGGGTCCAAGTGCTCTCGTTGATACTGCCAGCCGATATTCATCAACTCCACTGCATCAGCTGCACTACGGCCTCTCCAGGGCGAACCTGCCGCATGAGCCGCCTCTCCCTCAAATTCGTACTCCACCGATATTAGCCCAGTGCCCCGTGCCTGCCCATAGGAGACAGACAGATTACTGGATACGTGGGTGAAGATGCACATGTCCACATCATCGAAATAGCCATCTCTGGTAAAGTATGCCTTCGTGCCGACTAATTCCTCAGCGACGCCTGGCCAGATAATGATGGTGCCAGGTATATTCTCTCGCTCCATGATCTTCTTCACTGACAGCACCGCCAGCACATTGAGCGGCGTACCAGAGTTATGTCCTTCTCCGTGCCCAGGCGCACCATCTATGATCGGATCGTGATAGGCTACGCCAGGCATCTGAGAAGCTTTCGGTATGCAGTCCAGATCTGAGCCCAGTGCTATGACTGGGCTACCACTGCCCCACTTAGCCCACCAAGCTGTCGGTATGCCAGAGATACCGTACTCGATCTCAAAACCATTTTCTTCCAGTATATCAGTGATGTATTTAGATGTCTCTATTTCTTGGAAGCCAAGCTCGGCAAAGCTGAATACTTTATCGACCATTACCTGACCCATCTTGGCGTTAGCCTCTATGTCGGAGACGACCTCATCTTTCAGCTTCTGTAAGCGGTCTGGCTGTGCCTGGAGAAAGAAACACAGGCATAAAAAAATAGCAGTGAATAAAGGTTTCATGTGTTTAAATTTTGAAGTGAAATGTCTGAAGCCTCATGATTTTCGTTGACAACTGAGTTTAAACTTTAAACCCCCTTGTGGAATACTTTTCTAAGTTAGTAAATAAATAATTATCAATTTGCATGTGGTCATGTAAGCGGACTGAGGCTCTGCTGGGGAGCATCCTT
>CALFUK010000204.1 GCA_937929945.1 uncultured Saprospiraceae bacterium | reverse complement strand
GGTTTGTCTGAGAGGCTTCGCTTGGGGACGAAGTCAGCGTAGAGGCCCCAGTCCGCATAGAATACGGTATCAATGATTTGGGCATTCATGTCGCTGATGATGATGGAAGCTTCTTGATCATTGGTGGCGAGGTGGGCTACCTGTTGGAGCAGGTCCAGCTGGGGATGATTGGTCAGGGACTGAGGGTCTCCAGCTTCTTTGAACAGGTACATGATCTCGACGTCTTGTCGGCTGGACTCTAAAATCAAATCAAAGTTGCCGAAGTCAGAATTTCTCTGGGGTACGGGGTGCAGCCAGGCTTCTACGGGCTCGTAGTAGTCTAGGTTAAACTGTTGGAGCTTGTCGGAGAATGATCTTGTAAAAGTCAGTCTGTCTTGACCGAAGGCGGCACTGGCAGAGCAGCAGGTCAGGAGGATCAGTCCGTATAACATCCCAGATTTAAAATCTAATATACGCATCAAGACTCTCAACGCTAATGGGAGTCTCTTAATTTCATATCGACGGATTTGCCACGCAAAAAGTCGAGGTCCGCTCCTTTATTGGCTTGCTCTACATGGTTGATGTACATCTGGATGTAGCCACGATTGACTCCCAGATCGACGGGTGTCCAGTCAGCCTTACGTGCTGCGATCTCTTCATCTGACAGTTCTAATTGTAGGAGGCGGTTAGGGACATCCAGGGTGATCTCATCACCATTTTGCACGATGGCGAGAGTGCCTCCAGCTGCTGATTCGGGAGAAACATGGAGCACCGTAGTCCCAAAGGCTGTGCCGCTCATGCGAGCATCAGATATTCTGACTACGTCAGTGATGCCTTGCTCCAAGAGCTTTTTGGGCAGCGCCATATTGCCTACTTCGGCCATGCCAGGATAGCCCTTGGGGCCAGAGTTTTTCAGGACCATCACGCTCTGGGCATCGATAGCCAGATCGGGATCATTGATTCGTTTATGATAGTCTTCTATATCTTCGAAGACCACGGCCTTACCTCTATGTACCATCAGTGACTCTGAGGCTGCCGCAGGCTTGATCACCGCTCCATCTTCGGACAGGTTTCCATAGACGACTACGATGCCCGCATCTTGTTGAAAGGGACTGTCGAGGGAAGCGATCACTTGGTCATTATAAGATTCATGCTGGGCTGAATTATGGATGATGCTATGACCATTGACGGATGGTGTCTCTTTGAGGTGCGAGCTAAGCTCTCTGATCACTGCAGGTAGGCCTCCTGCGTAGTAGAAGTCCTCCATGAAAAATTCTCCAGCTGGCTGTAGATTTGTGAGTAGTGGTATAGCACTGCCAATGGTATCAAATTCTTTCAGATCCAAGTCGATGCCGATTCGACCCGCTATGGCCAATAGGTGCACGACAAAATTACTGGAGCCGCCAACGGCTGAATTGACGACGATCGCATTTTCAAAAGCTTCTTTTGTGAGTACATCCGATACTTTTCGATCTTCCTCTACCATCTTGACAATCTCACGACCAGAGAGCTGGGCCAAGACCTTGCGCCGAGAGTCAGCTGCAGGTATGGCAGCATTCGTCGGTAGTGATAGACCCAGGGCTTCGGTCATCACTGCCATGGTAGAGGCCGTACCCATGACCATGCAGTGCCCTCTGCTGCGCCCAAAGCAGGACTCCATCTCTCTGAATTCTTCGGTGGTGATTTCGCCCAGAGCCTGCTTGTCAGCCAGCCGCCAGATGTCGGATGTGGCGAGGTCTTTCCCTTTATATTTACCCGTGAGCATGGCGCCTCCTGATACCACGATGGTGGGGAGGTCTACACTGGCAGCACCCATGATTAGTGATGGAGTGGTCTTATCGCAGCCGCACATCAATACCACGCCATCGAGTGGATTCGCTCTGATGGATTCTTCCACATCCATACTCGCCAGATTGCGGTAGAGCATGGTGGTGGGCTTCATGAGGGTCTCACCTAAGGACATCACTGGAAATTCTACAGGGAAGCCCCCTGCTTCGATCACACCTCGCTTGACTGATTCCGCCAGCTCTCTGAAGTGAGCATTACAAGGGGTGAGTTCTGACCAGGTATTGCAGATGCCGATGACTGGCTTGGTGCCAAATTGATCATCAGGGATACCTTGGTTCTTCATCCAGGCTCTGTAGATGAAGCCGTCACGGCCATCTTTTTTAAACCACTGGTCACTTCGTCTTTTTTCTGCCATGTTATTATGCGTTATTGGAAAGCAAAATATAGAAAGCGATCCAATGTGTCATCGATCAAGCTTAATAATTATCAACTGATAGATAATTCATAAAGAAGTCAGCGATTTACTCATAAAATCAAGCCGATTATCAGAATAAAAGAGATAATTTAGGTTTCTGAGTCTTGCATCAGGACGTCCAGAGTTGAATCAAAATGGTGCTTGAACTCACTCATCAATGTCTGACAGTTGATCAGAAGATGCTGATGGAGAATTTCAACATATAATAAATGAGAAGCAGATGAAACGAAGAAAATTTATGCAAATGGCTGGTGCAGTATCTGCTACCCATTTTTTAGCTTGTTCATCTAAAATGGACAAGGCAGTGCAAAATAGTCAATACATGAATGACCTTGGGATACAATTATGGACAGTCAGAAATCAGCTGAAAGAAGATCCAGGAGGCACACTCGCAGCCATCAGAGACCATGGATATCGGCAAATAGAGCTGATGGATATGGACCAATTAAAAACCTTGGGGCCAATCGCAAAGGATTTGGGATTAGCAATCCACTGCTCTCATATCAATTGGACGATTGTGACCGGGAGGTGGGACCTTAAGCGGATGGAGGATCCAGGGATTACCACGGATCATCTGATAGAATCGGCGCACGAAAATGATATTTCGCACCTTATATTTTCTTACTGGCTGCCAGAGGAGCGCAGCTCATTAGATGATTATAAAGTTCTGGCAGATAAGCTGAATCGCTTTGGGGAAGATTGTCATAAGGCTGATCTCAGATTGGGTTATCACAATCATTCATTTGAATTTGAACCCAAAGACGGTTCCTCAGGGTGGGAAGTACTTATGGATCGAGTCGAGAAGGACAAGATGTTTTACGAACTTGATGTATTCTGGGCGAGTATCGGGAATCAAGATCCTGTCAGCATTATGAATGCTGCGAAAGATAAAATAGGTCTGCTGCACCTGAAGGACCGAAAGACAAATTCCGCTATAGAGTATGACGAATCTAAAGTGCCACCAGGAGCCTTTAAAGAGGTAGGGCAGGGCATGCTGGACTTCAAGGAAATCATTGCCACGGCTGAAAAATATGGAGTTTCCTATTGCCATGTAGAGCAAGACGAATCACCCGATCCAATAAAGAGTGTAGGACAAAGTCTTGAATATTTACAAAATGTCGGTTGATTCATACATGCGTGTCAAATTAATTATGTTGAAGAAAATTATTAAGATTTTATTTAAAATAGTCAGCTATGAGAAGCTTGTTGCATGATAGTTCAAATAAAATTAATGTGGCATGAATAATTTTGATCAAGGCAGTTACTTTGATTGTAATTTATTTTAATCTGATTAAAATATAGTAGAGTAGCTGGCTAATACAGCAGCTTAAATTTGTCAAGAATGAAAAGAAGAAAATTTGTTAAAAATAGCAGTATTGCAATGGGTGGAGCTTCGATTATACCTAATTTTTATATTCAACCCTCAGCGGCAAAGTTAGAAGAAGTGGTTTTGGGTCATCGAGACTTTACATATAAGGTACATAAGTCATGGGGAGATTTAGATTCATCAAGTACTCCAGTGACTAACTGTCATGAGATGGTCATGGATTCCACTGGTAGATTGATCATGATCGGAGACAACACCAAAAACAACATCATCATGTATGATAAGTCAGGCAAGCTGATCAAGACATGGGGGACGAAATACACGGGAGGACATGGGCTCACGATCTGGGATGCTGGCGGAGAAGAGTTTTTATTCTTGAGCGATAACGCTGGTACTGTGGTGAAGACCACACTGGATGGAATGGAGCTAATGACTATCGGTCATCCCTCCGCAGTGGGTGCATATGATCCTGATGATGCCTTCATACCGACTGAGACAGCCATTGGGCCTAACGGTGATATTTACGTAGCAGATGGATACGGATCACAGTATATACTCCAATACGATCACGAAGGTAAGTTTATCAGGAAGTTTGGTGGTCAGGGTGACGAAGATGATCAGTTTCAGACAGCTCATGGCGTCTGCATCGATGATCGAGTGAAAGATAATCCCACACTACTTATCACCTCCAGAGCGCATAACTCATTCAAGCGATTCACTTTAGATGGTAAGTATTTAGAGACGATCTTCTTGCCAGGTGCGTACGTCTGCAGGCCCGTCATCGACGATGATATGCTCTATGCTGGCGTCTGCTGGTCGCGACTAAAATACCTGAATCAGACGCCGAATTCTGGCTTTGTGACCATTCTAAACGACGAAGATCGAGTTGTGTCTAACCCCGGTGGGACCAGGCCAGTATATGATGAGGATGGCCGATTGGGCCTGATGGTCCAGGAGCATCCTGTCTTTCATCACTGCCATGATGTGTGTATCGACGAGGATAAGAATATCTATGTCTGCCAATGGAATGCAGAGCAGTCCTATCCAATTAAGTTGGAGCGAGTGTGACAAAGTAAAGTGTAACTTAGTAAGTAGTTATTTTCAACTGGGAATGAGTGGATTTCAGATACATCAAGAGAACTAAAATTTAAATGAATTATATCACTGCGGTCTTCTTGATCATTCTCTCCCAATCGTCAGCATTATCACAATGGACTACAGAGCTTTCTGCGGTCGGAACATTTTCATCTCCGAGAGTCACAGATTTAGATCAGGATGGTGTGCTGGATATTGTGCTTGGTGCTGGTAGAGAAGAGTTTCAAGCCTGTGATTCTGCTGTAGTGGCCATCAATGGTTTAGACGGGAGTCTCATGTGGAGCGTTCACTCCAGTGACCAGATGTTTGGCTCGGCGATCTTTCAGGATATTGATGGGGACGCTGTGGATGATGTTTTTATCGGTGGCCGATCTGCTGAGCTGATTGCCATAAGTGGTCGGACAGGAGAGGAGCTGTGGCGATTTCGATCAGCGAATGCTGAGGAGACTGAGGGCTGGTATAATTTTTATAATCCACAGTGGATCCCAGATCAAACTGGAGATGGCGTGATGGATATGATCGTATCCAATGGAGGGGATGTACACGCTGCACCTCATGACCCTGATAGACCTCCTGGATATTTGCTAGTCTTAGATGCTGTGACGGGCCGAATAATTTCTAAAGCGTTGATGCCAGATATGAAGGAGACTTACATGTCTGTGACAGTGAGCCCATTGCCTGATAGCAGCGATTATGAGGTAGTATTCGGTACAGGTGGTGAGACGATTGGCGGAGCGCTGTATGTAGATCTACTCTCCCATGTGATAAGTGGTGATTTGAGTGCGGCGATTGTTTTGGATTCGTCAGCTACGAAGGGATATATTGGCCCAGCGGTGCGTGTAGATCTCACAGGTGATGGCGTCTTAGACATCGTGGCAAGTGCCGTAGATGGCAGAGCCATGTGTATAGATGGGGGGTCTCATGAGACGGTATGGGAGATCAGTGTCGACAATGCTGAGTCTTATAATTCTGCATCCATTGGTTACTATAATGATGATGCGGTGCCAGATGTATTTATCTCTATGTGTAGTGGGACCTGGCCCAGGCTTACCTGGGGCGTGCAGAAGATGATTGACGGACAGACGGGACAGGTACTATTCGAGGACTCCATCGGCTACTATCAGAATGCCTCACCGCTCTCAGCGGATCTTAATGGGGATGGCCGTGATGAGATCATGCTGAGTCTTAATTTTCAAGAACTAGATAGTCTTCTGCGGAAGTCCTTTTATACAACGGTAGCGGTGAAAGAATTTGCCAGCGGCGACTTAGTGTTCATCTCAGATATTTTTGAAGGAAGTAATTTGTCATCTACGCCTTGGATGGGTGATTTAGATGGTGATGGATATTTAGATATCCTGTATTGTCACGGTTCTAATCCGCGGCAAACTTACACCTTTGACGGGATCAAAATACACATGCTACGCACCACGATAGAGGTGCCGCCACACTTTTGGGGCGCTTATCAAGGGAATGATTATCGCGGTCAGTTTAAAAAATGACTTGGGCAAGTTCAGATGACTATTATGATTCGATTATAAACTAATGATTAAGAAGAAGTTGCTTTCCTTACATTAGTCTCCTTTCTCTCTTGTCAAGGCCACTAAGCCAAGGATGGGCCCCAGAGCTAATGCCATGAAAACATATTGTTGATTCATCACTTGTAGCAGTAAAGTGATCAGCTGAATACTTATGATGGTGATGGCAAAACCGATGCAATTGACTATGGTAAGTGCGGTGCCCTTCGACTGAGATGGCGCGTGTCGGGCGACGAGTGTAGAAAATAGCGGTGAGTCTGCTATGACGACCAATCCCCAGAAGAGAAGGAAGATGATAAAGAGTAGCTGTGACTGCATCAGAAATAATAGAGGTGAGACAAGACAGCAGCAACCCGATAAAAGCAGAGCTACAGTGGCAGTCCGCTTAGTGCCGAGTGAAAGCGATAGGTAGCCGCCAGCGACACAGGCCAGTCCACCCAGCCCAATGATGAAGAAGGATAGAATGGGGACATTCAGCTCCAGGCCCTGATGCATGTCGCCATAGTGCAGCAGCATCACTGGTACGAATGCCCAAAAGCTGTAGAGTTCCCACATATGGCCGAAGTAGCCGAACGCTGCTGATCTGAAAGCAGGCTTCTGAAAAATCTTGAATATGGCTGATAGATCCAGGGCCTGACCAGCTGATCGGTAAGGGCCATCAGGGACAGCTACTAAGATCATCACTCCTCCAAGGCAAGCCAATCCTGTGGTGGCCACGATGACCTGTTGCCATGGAATACTAGCTGAAAATCCCTGAAGAAAATGAGGGAAAGCTGTACCCAAGACCAATGCCCCAACTAAATAGCCCAGGGACTTCCCTAAGCCAGCGGCATAATAATCTGACGCTATCTTCATGCCGACAGGGTAGATGCCTGCTAGTAGAAATCCAGTCATGAATCTTAAGAACAGAATGGTATTCAAACTATGCCCGTCCCAGATGATACCCAGATTACACAGTGCAGCTATCACGGCACAGACAAAGAATACTTTAGAAGGTGAGAACCGATCTGCTATGGCCAATAGAGCGAATAGGAGAGTGCCTGAGATAAAGCCAAACTGCACTGCTGATGTGATGAGACCCAGGGCTTCAGCATCTTCTGCTGAGATAGATAAAGTTTGGAGTAGGTCACCCATTACGGCATTCCCTGCAAACCACAGTGAGGTGCAGCAAAATTGAGCAATCACAATGACAGGTAGAATGTGCTTTGGAATGGACTGCGGTGCGTCCTGAGGTTCGGGCATTGTGCAGAGTAATAAAGTTATGAGTCGGAGTGCAGCGCGATTCTGTTTCCTTCAGGATCACTGATGAGTGCCATGTAGCCCATGTCTTCTGATATGAGGGTTTTCGTCTGCAGGATCTTACCTCCAGCTGCCTCGATTCTGCTGAGTTCCTGAGCGACATCATCACAGTTAAAGTAGATGACTGGTCCATGAGTGAGACTCGCTTTGTAGGCATCGGGATAATGCATCAGGGCACCAGAGGCACCAGGCGCCGCTCCGTCATTAGGCAGCCAGCCCATGGTGACGGGACCCATCTCTATCTTCTGGATCGATATCTGGAATACGCTGCTGTAGAAGCTTATCGCCCGATCCATATCACTGACAGGTATTTCTATCCAGCCTATAGGGTTCTTTTTCATCGGTTACATTCTATAGTGGTATGCCGGTCAGCACGTAGCTGATTTTAATCATAGACTTAGTGTCGACATTATCTCGAATCATAGACATCTTATAGCTGATTGATTGGCTGTCCTAAACTAATTAAACTTAGCTGATGATTGTATACATCCTGTGAAAAATTTGGCTAAGGCTGTTCAGATCACTCCTCCATGATGCCTTTGATTTCGTATTCAGCGTTATTGATGACGAATCGTTTTTCCTTGATGGATTTGGTTTTGAAGCTTGATTTTTTCTTTGATTTCTTGTCCTCGAACTTACCTTCTAATACCATGCCCTTGACTTGGTCAGTGGCCTCATTGTAGAGTTTGGGGGAGTATTGCTTCATCGCATTCGCATAGACATTATTCCATGTGACGGGGACCTCGGTGGATACATAGTACTCTCCTTTATTATCTTCTGATTCTATGGTGTATTTCTGTGCCTGGTAGCCAGCTATTTTTTTGGACTTTCCAGGGCCGTCTATTTGTGTGTCTGCACCGTAAAATGATTCGTCATTGGCAACCATATAGGCACTAGTGATGGACATCATAGAGGGTATGGCCTGAGCTTTCTTTTTGCCTTTGTCTTCACTGTACATCACGACGACATCATGATCCATGTCAATGACGATCATATTCTGGTCCATTTCCTGACCGCTCAGTGCGATAACGGCTTGTGTCTCAGAGAACCACATCTCAGATACGACTTTCTCGCCATTTTCTTCCTTACTTTCCATGACCATGTGATAATCTAAGCTATAGGAAGGTGGTATATCAGCAGCCTCATTAAGCGCAGACAGAAATTGATTGAAGTTGGCACCTGATTCTTGCATGAGAGAGTCTATTTGCTCGTCGGTGTATTCTTCTCCATATTCCTTTCTATAGGAGCTGTAGAGCAATTGATCGAAGGCTTTGTCTATGGGCTTCATAGCTCGTCGTGCTAGTTCTTCTGACAGCTCTTCGACGACCCTCTCTTCTATTTGGTTTCCTATCTTATTGATTGTCCTGTCCTTCAGTCGCTTCAGGAGTTGGGCATTTACATCATTACTGATAAGAGTCATGATGATGAGGTAAGTCAGGAGTGTGATGGAGTATCTCATGTGTTTAAATTTTAGATTTGAAAGCCTATCAGCAAGAACTAAGGTAAATTATCCACTTGCATGTCTTAATTATCTAAGTCATAGACGTTTCGTGTGTTTGATTTTAGTAACTCGTGGTCTATGATTAGATTGATGAGCACGATCATTAGTATGAGTCTCTTCATTTATCTAAAAAACATAGACGGCTTAATGGAAATAGTCTGTGTGCAAATTAGTCTTATCCCCAGAATATATCATCACTATTATTAGTGATTTTCTGATTTTAAGTATCTGATTTTGACTCATCGTACGGACTAACTTAGCTATTACCAGGCCAATCTACTTGTAGGGTATTTGTATAACTTTTGTCGACCAGATGTTGTTTGTTGTAGATGTCTTGTAGATTGTTGTAAATTTTTATAATTGATAAAATATTGATAATCAATATTAAATACATTGCATAATCATTAATGTGTATGTCGAGCTTGTAAGTGTGTGATTAAATCAGATACATTTGTGTGTTCATTTTAATTAATTACTTTCTCAGGGCGTCATTTTTTCAGTTTTCACAACACGAATTGGAATTATGACAGTAAGATTTTCTTCAAAGCGCTCAAACTTCAAATCAATATACTTTACTCTCTTAGCATTTAGCTTGTTTGTGCTTTGTGCTCCCAAGGGATTATATAGCCAAGAACGATCAGCTGAAAGCCAAATCGTGGTCAAATTCAAAGAAGCACCAGCAAAAAAGAAATCAGCTTGTGCAAATGCGCAGACACTTTGTATAGCTCCACTCACTACATTGAACCAAAGCTTTGCTATCGAGAAGACCACCGCACTCAGGACAGCATATCAGACAGGTGTCTACATTATAAACTTAGAAGATGCGGATGTAGAGGCAGCGATAGCAGCTTACCAATCCACAGGTCTATTCGAATATGTAGAGAGAGATTATGAGCCTCAGCCATTAGCCGCTACAGAGCCAAGTGCCACAGTACCATCAGAATCAGGATTCAACAAACAGTGGGCGCTGCGCAATCAGGGTAACTTAGGCTATGCATCATCCACCGCAGGAGCAGATATTGATATGGACCTAGCTTGGTCAGTCGAGCAGGGGAGTGCTTCGGTCATTGTAGCCATCCTCGATACAGGTGTCGAATATCAGCACCCTGACCTGAAAAATAGAATTTGGAAAAACACGAAAGAAGTTGCCAATGGCATAGACGATGACAATAATGGCTTGGTCGATGATATCCAGGGCTGGGACTTCGCAGAAAAAGATAACGATCCAACCGATCTCCACGGTCATGGCACTCATGTAGCCGGTATCTTAGGCGCTGATGCTAACAATCAGATTGGATTCGCAGGTGTAGACTGGAGATGCCAGATCATGCCTCTGAAAGTCGTCAGGGATAATAATACTTCCAGCTATAGTGACTATGCGCAGGCTGTCTACTACGCCACGGATCAAGGGGCTCGGGTCATTAACCTGTCTCTGACCAGCTACTCATTCTCTCAGACTCTGGAAGACGCCTTTCAATATGCACATCAGAGAGGTGTGACCATTATCGCAGCTATGGCTAATAATGGAGACAACACCATTCACCATATGGCGAAAAGCCCCTATTCTATAGCAGTAGGAGCCTCTACACCGGCCGATAAAAGAGCCAGCTACAGTAACTACAATGACTACATCGATGTGATAGCTCCTGGAGCATACATCTATAGCTTGAACGCCATGGATTACAGTGACGAAACTAAAATGCTCAATGGCACTTCTCAAGCTGCCCCGATCGTAGCAGGAATAGCATCACTGCTTATCGCTCAGAATCCCAGCAGGACGCCTGATATGATCAGAGAGATCATCAGGTCCACAGCAGAAGATAGAGTCGGTCCATCTGATCAAGACAGACCTGGATTTGATCAGTACTACGGATATGGCAGAGTGAATGCTTACAGAGCCCTCACATCCAATACTGGACAAACTCAAGCCAATCCTGGAGGCCAAGATCTATGCGCAGCTCAAGCTGGGAAGGTCTGTGATGATCAGGATCCGTGTACGATAGGAGATGTCTATGATGATCAGTGTGGATGTGCTGGTGTCTACTCTCCATCAGCCTGTGCGCCAGTGCCTCCGTGCGTAGTGAGCTCAGATGAGAGCTTTAGCGCAGGTGTAGGGCAGTGGATACTGGGAGGAGAAGATGTAGAGCTCAGCTACCAGAATGGAGTGGATGGCTCACAGTCAATAAGACTCAGAGACAACTCTGGAGAAGCTTCTTCCATAAGCACCCAGATCATGAATCTGGCGGGACATAAGTCTGTCAGTTTAGCATTTAGCATCTATGCCATCAGTATGGAGAGAGGCGAAGACTTCTTCTTTGAAGTCTCTACAGATGGAGGAGCTTCATACCAAGCACTACGACAGTGGAGCTCTCAGAGCGAATTCTTCAATGGAGTCAGACAGGCTGAAGCAGTCAGTATCAATGATCTCAGCCTGAGTAGTCAGACAGTATTTCGCTTCAGATGTGATGCCAGCTCTAATATGGATATGGTCTACCTCGATAACATTAAAATAGAAAGCTGTGATCAGAATGTGGTAGACTGCCAAGTAGGGACACCTTGCGATGATCGTGACGCCTGTACAGAGAATGACGTATGGGATCAAAACTGTAATTGCCAGGGGACCTACATAGATAATGATGGAGATGGCTACTGCCGTGCAGAAGACGCAGATGATGCGAATCCATGTATCCCAGATGGGTCAGCGTGTGAGACAGAGCAGCCAGAGAGCCAATGTGTAGCGTATGATGAGGCTGATTTTGAGGCAGGTTCTGGTATTTGGAATTTAGGTGGCAGCGATACTCGACTCTACAAGGGCTATGCAGCCTCAGGTCAGGTGTCACTTAGACTGAGAGATGACTCAGGTGTACTGTCATCAGCGTATACGAATCCATTAGACCTTAGCACTTATGAGTCTCTGGAAGTATCATTTTCTTTTTACGCAGTCAGCATGGAGAAAGGGGAAGACTTTATGGTGGAGATCTCTACTGACGGCGGTCAGAGTTTTACTACTGCTAGGAGCTGGGTGTCAGGTACTGATTTTAACAATAAAGAGCGACAGACCGCTGTAGTGAATCTGAACCAGAACCAGCTGTCAGCTCAAACAGTCATCCGCCTCAGATGCGATGCCTCAGCTAATTCTGATCTTGTCTATATTGATGATCTTAAGATTGCTACCTGTGGATCTCAATCTTTCTCATACGAAACGACGGCCAGCGTGGCTCAGGATGAGGTGGGTGAATCAGTGGCACCAGAAGACTTATTTATCATGGAGGCCAGCGTATATCCCAATCCTGCCTCAGACTACATCATGATCGACATAAAGCATACACACACTTTTAATACTGCAATGAGAGCTGACATCTATGATGCTGCAGGTCGGCTTATATTACAATCTCAATTTTCTGTGGACGATGAGGTGATGATTGATATCACCACGCTGGAGGACGGCGGACAGTACATTCTGTCCGTCGCACCATCAGGCGGGGGAGAGGCTGTGGTTTCTTCTTTTTTTAAATTCTAATTTTCACACACTGACAGAAGTCAGAGAGCCAGACATTCTGGCTCTATGACGCATAGGGTGACATCGGTATATACCGATGTCACCTTTTTTTATGGGACTGTTTAGCTAGTTTCATGTAGAGTGATTGTTGCTATGTGCCAGATGCAGTAATTTGTTGTCAATGTTCTGTAGTAATCCTCGGCCCATATTTTTCGGATGTAAGTATATTGTAAAGCCCTTCCGATAGTGCCCATCCTACACACTTAAAACACCATAGTTTGTTCTGAGTGACTCTTTCTACCATGGAGCAGCTAAAAATCATGTAGAGTGTTTGTCATGCAGTTCCTCTCGTGGATGTAGAGCGTTTGTAGGATTTATTCATTTAGGTCATCCAGCGTGATGTAGAGTTTTTATAGAGTGTATGCGATGCCTTCATCTGCCGACTGCAGCTATAGCATGTGGAATATTTTATTACATTAGCATTTATTAGAATATGACTGCTGACAAAATTATTTCAGAATTAGCCGCCCGAAAATTCCAGCCGATTTATTTTCTCGGTGGAGAAGAGTCCTATTTCATCGATAAGGTCATGAAGTATGCCCAGGATCACATCTTAGGTGAGGCAGAGCGGTCTTTTAATCAGATGACTCTCTACGGCAAGGAGACTAACTTTAAGACGGTAGTGGACAATGCCCGCCAGTTTCCCATGATGGCTGAGCACAGAGTGCTCTTCCTGAAGGAGGCGCAGAGCATGAGAGACTTTGATAAGCTGGAGACCTATGCGAACAACCCTTCTCCGCAGACCATTCTCCTCATCAGCTATAAGCATAAGAAGCCAGACGGTAGGAAGAATATCATCAAAGTACTGAAGAAAAAGGCAGTATATTTTCAATCAGATAAGATCAAAGACTATAAGCTGGCGGACTGGATATCAAGCTACGTGCTGGGCTTAGGCTACAAGATCAATGGTCAGGCTGCGGGCCTCATGGCTGAATACCTGGGTAATGACCTACAGAAGATTGAAAATGAAATAGCCAAAGCCACCATCAGCTTTAAGCCTGGAGAAGAGCTCACAATGCAGGTGATCCAAGATAGAATCGGGATCAGTAAGGAATATAATGTGTACGAACTGCAAAGAGCCATCGGCAATAAACAATTCAGCAAGGTCTTTCATATCACAGAGAATATGTCTCGCAATATGAAGAATAACCCCATGCCTCTGGTGATTGGGTCTTTATTTCGATTTTTCACTCAGTTATTCTACGTGGCGCAGAATGCTTCGATGTCTGACCAGGCCATCGCTGGTGCGCTCCGCATCAATCCATACTTCATCAAGGACATCAAGGCATCTTCAGCCAAATTCTCCGCCAGCCAATACTTCAAAATATTTAACACCTTCAAGGAGTATGATCTGAAGAGTAAGGGGCTCGGGCGTAGAAGTACGGAAGATGGAGAGCTTTTCCGAGAGCTCATCTACCAGCTGATGTATGCCGCTTAGTATCCCATCGCGTGATCGTCTCCGCGTCGATCGGCTACCGCCTCTATTCTGCCATCATCATGAATGTAGATAGCCTCGACTCTACCGATTTTACCTCGATCTTTTAGCTCGTGACCCATGCCAGTGAGAGCAGTCTTCGTCGCGAGATTGAAGCATTCGGACTCATGCATGATCATATCAGGCTTCCACTGGTGGTGGAATCTTGGGGCTTGGACTGCTTGGGTCGGACTCAGACCAAATTCGAAGATATTCAGAATCGTCTGGTATACGGAGGTGATAATCGTAGAGCCACCGGGTGTGCCCACAATCAGCCTGAGCTGCCCGTCTTCTTCTACGATGGTCGGCGTCATGGAGCTCAGCATTCTCTTTCCAGGTTCTATCTTATTGGCCTCAGCACCGATGAGTCCGAAGACATTAGGCACCCCTGGCTTCGCACTGAAGTCATCCATCTCATTATTGAGGAAGAAGCCAGCTCCACCCACGACGACCTTATTGCCAAAGCCAGTATTAATGGTCGTGGTGATCGAGACCGCATTACCTTCTTCATCAATGATGGAAAAGTGTGTGGTCTGCTCGCTTTCTGCGAAGTCACCAGCTAAGATGTCCTCGCTCACTGTCGCTTTCATTGGATTGTAGTCCAGCATCCGCTTGGTGATGTAGCTCTCATCCAGCAACTCTTCGAGCGGTACTGGATAAAAGTCCATGTCACCCAGATGGGTCGCTCTGTCGGCATAGGCACGGCGCTCTGACTCCACGATCAGGTGGACAGATGCAGCGGTATGCATGCCCATCTCCTGCAGGTCGTAGCCTTCAATCATCTTCATCATCTGCACCAGAAAGACGCCTCCACTGGATGGAGGAGGCATGGATATTATTTTTAGGTTTTTGTATTCGCCAATGATGGGATCTCGCCATACACTTTTATAATTCTTCAGATCCTCATGACTGATGATGCCTCCCCCACGCGCCATCTCCTCTACGATCTTATCAGCTACCATGCCTGTGTAGAATCCGTCTCTGCCCTGATCTCTGATCGCTTCGAAGGTCATAGCCAGGTCTTCCTGAACCATTTTATCACCTGGCTTCCATACCTTATCCGTATTGTATTGGTTGGGAGCCGTATTGTACTGGATGAATCTGTCTTTGTAGTTATTAAATTTATCAGCCTGGGCTTTTGTGATTTTGAACCCTTTTCTAGCTAATTGTACGGAGGGTTCGACTAGCATGGACCAATCCTTTAATGCAGAATATTTCTGAAAGGCTGACCACATACCATCCACTGAACCTGGTACACCAGCAGCAAGATGTCCAGCTCGACTCAGCTCTGAGATCGCATTGCCATCAGCATCCAGGTACATATCCGCATGAGCTTTAGCTGGTCCCATCTCTCTGTAGTCCAGAGTGGTACTGTTGCCATTTTTATCTCGATAGACCATGAATCCACCGCCGCCTATATTACCAGCTACGGGATAGCATACTGCCAGCGCAAATTGGGTGGCTATAGCTGCATCTACCGCATTACCTCCTTTTTTAAGGATGTCATAGCCGATCTGTGTGGCTTCTGGGTGTGCAGATACCACAGCAGCAGAGTTAGCGGCTATCGATTTTTTGTAGTCGTAGACAGGCAGTTTTGTCGCAGTACAGCTGATCACTAAGAAGAGCAGGATCAGCAGCGAAGTTTTATGAAGATTCGTAATCATCGATTTAAGTTTTCAGACTGTTAGATAAGGAATATAGGAAAACTTACATCTTTTTTTAGAAAAATATTAGCTGAATATGTGGTTGTAGTGTTATCAACCAGTCTTTTATTTGTTATGAATTGCCAACAGCCTATTGACTTGCAAAAGGAATCATCTATATTCCATAATTTAGAAGAGTTTCTGACTTATCTGATCAATTATTTAGATAAAATAGAGGTCCGTTTTTCTTCCGATCAGCGACATCGTTTATTTTCCTTTTCATCAGTTAAGGCATTTGTGATTGAATCACGCTTATGCATCTCCAATGATTACGAGCGATTAAAAATACTCATTGACGGATTATATGAATTCGTTACTGAAGATGAGTACAGAGATCGCATCATTGCGTGCATTAACGCTAACTATATAGCCGTTGATGATCAAGAGGAAGTGACAAATCAGTGCTATCAGTCATTAGATTATCTACTAGGTGGGAGCGACAGCGGCATATCATCTCGATGCTTGAAGTAGGGACAACTATTACAAATCTCATCCAACTTTCAGGAGTTATCATTCGTCCTAAAAGCCTTCTCATCAACCAATATCTGGTGGGATCACATTCTTAAAGTGGCCATTCATCTGAACTTTCTTGCGTAGGGCTTCCATCTCCTTGACGATTGGTATGAGGTGCAGCAGGTGCTCGTGTATGAATGCCGCTCGATCATATTCTGAGGCTATGGTTAGCACCTGAAGTTCTTGATTGATCGATAGGCCGACTTGATGAGCTATTTTGAAGCTAAAAAGATCGATGCCTGCATCGGGGATCTCTTTTTCAATATTCATCTGAACATATAGCTCATGGATTAATTCAATGATTTTGAGGTTTGTCGTGATATCTGGTGTTCGATCGAGATCGATGTACTCTACCTCTGCGGCTCCATATAGTTTCTCATCAGCGACCTTGATGTAGGATTTGATTTTAAATGCTTGGAGCCCTTTGGTCTTGATGTCTAATCTTCCATCTGAATATTCACTTTCTATGGAGCTGAGCTCTGCCACACTTCCATATTGCAGTTTCTTACCTTTCTGAAATACGGGTATACCGAATGGCGTATCCTGCCTTCTGACATCTTGGATCAGCTCTTTGTATTTGGGCTCGAAGATGTGCAAGCTCAAGTCTTCCTCTGGAAAAAGCACCAGCTCTAAGGGAAACATGGGGATAAGTTGACTCATGATCTATTTATTCAATGGTTTTGCCCTTGCAGGGATTACGCGTTATAATGTTATAATAATAAGGTGAAATCTTACTTATCTGAGCCATTGATTTTATTTGTTTTACTACTCATGATCCATGTATAAGTTCGCTATAGCCCTAACCAATAGTTAGCCTTAAGTACGATACTTCTGTTCTTATGACCAAACTTGCCATCCACAATATAGTTGTCAGTATAGACTAAAAATATATCGGACATTGGAGAATAACGCCATTGCAGCCTGGAATTAAAATTGAAATCATTAGACTGTGTATTGTACTGTATGAATGTGGTCCAAAAGATGCTGGTTGAAAAATTTATTTCAGCACTCGCATTGGCCAATAATAGATCAAGACCTCCGTATGGGTCAGGCAGTCTGATCCTATTCTGCTCGATGCCCACAGCAAATCTGGCCCATGGCTGCACCCGATAATTCAGATCGAGGATGTTAGTCAGCTTCGTACCGTTGTAGAATTGGCCATAGACTGAGAAAATTTCAAAATTGAAAAGCTTGCGCTGATCACTCACGTATTGAATGTTGAATTCAGTCATATTGTATTGATCGACTGGGAGAGGCGTGTCTGTCAGGGCAAAAGGAAAGATCAGATCCACATAATTATTATTGAGCCTGAAGCGCAACTGACTGGTATTCCTGTAGAAGATAAAGTGTCTCAGTCTGGTATACCAATCATTGATGCCTGTCCCTTCATTGATGACCACAAAGTTCTCTAATCCAGACCAATGAAAATTGACAGCTCCTCCTTCTGGATAGGTATAGTAGTCCAGCATGTTGCCGAGCTGAGTGTAGCCTATTCTCTCTATGCCGCCGGTCACCGGATTGAAGTTATTGAGCCGAGCGTTGAAGCCCATATCGGCAAAATAATTTGCGCCCAGTTGTTGGACGAAGAGGAACGTTCTAAACCGCTGGCCTGTATAGCTTACCCTGCCATAGACGTGCTGATTTTGTTCTGAGAAGCCTG
>CALFUK010000203.1 GCA_937929945.1 uncultured Saprospiraceae bacterium | reverse complement strand
AGGCTGAGCTTTCTGATGTCTATCTTGACTTGGTCTGTGGTGTGATCTTGATTTTCCAGTGGCTTAGTCTGAGATGTAGTAAGTGACTTTAGTTAGCCATTTTTCAGGATCCTTCACCGTCGTCGGATCTGTGACGTATTCTTCTATGAGGGGATAATCATTGAAGAGACCGTTATCTTTCATGAATCCTTCGATCGCCTCGTGAGCTCTCTCCGTCTGCTGGTAGTCCCCGTAGTAATTCACCTGCAGGGCCCGCTTAGCAGGCATGCTGAGCGAAGAAGCATCGGGGATGATCAGTGACTCCTTCGTCGGTATTGCCGCTGCCATATCTATCTTTCCACGTTTATCATTGAAGCTATAGAAGAGTCCGCAGGGCATACCGTCCATCTCCACGCCTGCTTCCTGCACTTTGGCAAAGAGTGAGCCCAGGTTAGTCGCGTAGAATTGCTGGATGTTATTTTTATCCACTTCTTGCCTGTTCAAGATGAAGTGCTTAGCCGGGAGTCTGATGTCATTCACTTTGTAACCATTATAAGTGGCACTTTGATGGCGGGTTTCGACCATCTCTTTTAGGTTAGCGAGGCCTTGTTTAAAATCTTTCTCCATGGAGCCTTTCATACCCATCACCAGCATCATCCCTCGCAGTAGGAATGGCAGTTCGCTGGACTCCATGGCCCAGGTCACTTTAGATTTGTCTTTAGCTAGCTCTTCGAAGGTCCAGTTGCCATACGATGGTTCATCCCAGTCGACGAAGGTGAGTTTTGTTTTGATTCTTGCTCCAGGTACAGACTCTACGATTTCTTGTTTTCCATCTCCCTCTTGCTCGCTGACCCAGCTGGATACGGCACCGACGCCCTCTATTCTGCCGGGATAGCTGATCACCATAGCGGTGTCACGCTGCTGCCAGGTGCCCCATTTTTCCCAAGATTGGATGTTGTTGACCAGATTAAAAGACATCCGCTTAGGCCCATCTATCTCTATTGATTCCTCGGTATTAAAATCTTTAGGTCCAACCAAGCAAAGTAGACAGTATATACCGACTAAGAGCAGCAGAGGTAGGATGACAAATTTTAAAATTTTCATAGGTTTTACTATTTTTTAAAACTTACGGACAATCGGCAAATGGCTGTTAGTAGCCATCGCAGAATTGCCTAATGATTGACAATGTCAAAGACGTTAGGTCTTCGTATTTTCTTGTTTCAGCCTGATATTTCGATAGAGTCGAGCCAAGAAGTAGATCACAACGGCGAATGTGATAATTCCGATGGCAGCCTTCACAAAATCCAGACTGTTCTTATACACAGCTAAAAGTACAATGGTCAAAAGGAAAATAGAGGGTAATTCGTTCCACAATCTGAATTGAAAAGAGCTGAATCCTGTCTTACCCGTCTTCAGCTTGGTGATGAGCGACTTACTGTGATGGTGGTATCCGCTGAGGATGATGAGCAGCACCAGCTTGAAGTGCAGCCAGTGGTTCAGCGTGAACCATTCCCAGCCATTGTGGATGATCATCATCACGCCACATATCCAGGTGAGGAGCATAGCGGGCGTACAGATGATCTTGTAGACCCGCCCCTCTATGTCTTCATACTGAGCTCTGAGGATGTCACTCTTCATCTTCTCAAAGTCAAATGCTTCGGTATGATACACGAAGAGCCTGACTAAAAAGAACAGGCCAGCAAACCAAGCCACGAATCCAAAAATATGGAGTGCCTTAAGAAGTAAGTACATGGTACAAATATCGGTAAATAATGTGGAGTATGGAAAGCAGCCCTACCATAGATGCGAGCTGGAACCATGCTTAAGTAACAACGATAGGATTCATTGAACCATGGCGCTAACAAACAAAGGAATAATGCTATAAAAAATGAATGACACGCTTCTCTAATCACCTCATATAGGTTAGATATCCCTCTGTGAGAGGATCATATTCGTGCTGTTTTTGAAGTAATGTTGTCAAAATCGATCATCCAAAATCCAAGAGGCTCAGGATTTCAACTTAGCTTTGTGTCATCGTGATAGGGTATTTTAAAAAATCATTTCAAGGTCTACCACAAAATGTGTGGTCACTGGCATTAGTGATGCTCATCAACCGCAGCGGTATGATGGTGCTGCCATTCCTATCGCTGTATATGATCGAGATACTGGGTTGGTCCAAGACGCAGGCGGGGATCGGTACCAGCGTCTACGGACTCGCTGGTCTGGCTGGTGCTTTTGCTGGAGCATGGTTTTGCGATCGATTCGGGACCTATAGGGTGCTCTTAGTCAGTCTGATCGTGGCAGGGTTTAGTTTTTTTGCCTATCCCTTCATCACCGAGTTTTTTGCGCTGATCAGCTGGATATTTGTGACGGTGAGTATTGCTGATATGATGAGGCCAGCGACATTCACAGCGATCAGTGATTATTCTGATCGGGACAATGTGGCCAGGGGCATCTCCCTGATCAGGATGGCGATCAATTTAGGTATATCGATTGGGCCTGCATTGGGTGGTTTTTTGGCTTTCTATTATGGTTACACCTGGCTTTTTATTGTAGATGGCATCACCTGTCTAGTCGCTGCTCTGGCCCTATTCCTTTTAATTGAAGACGAGTACGCGGCTGATCAGCCGAAAGAAGAAACGCCAGGAAGGCAAAGCCCCTATGCTGATGGGCCTTTCCTTTTATTTATGTTTCTCAATATGGTGCTGCTCACGACCTTCTTCCAAATCCTCTATACCACACCCGTCTATTTCAAAGAAGTGCTGGACATACAGGAGAATGTGATTGGTTGGTTTTTTACTGGTAATGGATTGATTATATTTTTGTTTGAGATGCCTATCATTTTTTACTTGGAAAAGAGGCATCATTTTCCTCCTTTAGTGATAGGTGGTCTCATGATTGGCGTGGCTTATTTAGTCTTTCCACTGGTGCCTTATCTCTTACCTGCCATTATTCTGCACAGCATATTGATCGGCTTTGGTGAGATCATTAATTTCCCCTTCATCAGCACCATAGGACTGACCCGAGCTGGAGAGGTCAATAAGGCTCAATACATGGGCGCCGTATCGGTGATGTTTTCTGCTGCCTTGATCTTAGCTTCTCTGATTGGTCTGCCTGTGGTGGAGCTGATCGGCTTTGATCACTTTTATTACACTGTCGGCGGCGTAGCTTGTGTAGCTTCGGTTTTGCTGTGGGTGACTCGCCGGAGAGTGTCTCAGCCATTGGATTTTTGATTTTGCTT
>CALFUK010000202.1 GCA_937929945.1 uncultured Saprospiraceae bacterium | reverse complement strand
GTGAGCATGGCGCACTCTCCGCTGACGTGATAGGCAGCTATGGGCAGATTAGAGCTTTCTCGGAGCACATGGATCACATCGAGGTAGTGTAGGGCAGGCTTCACCATGAGGTAGTCCGCGCCTTCCAGTTCGTCCAGTTCTGCTTCTATGAGGGCTTCTCTTTTGTTGGCGGGATTCATCTGATAGGTCTTCTTGTCTTTTGGGATAGAGGGGTCATCCAATGGGGCGGAGTCTAAGGCATCTCTGAAGGGACCATAGAAGGCACTTGCATATTTTGCCGTGTATGACATAATAGCAGTATTCGTGTATCCAGCGTCATCCAGGCTCATTCTGATGGACTGGACCCTCCCATCCATCATGTCTGATGGACCCAGTATATCAAATCCTGCTTTGGCCTGAGCAACAGCCATATGACCTAAAGCTTCTACGGTCTCATCATTCAGTATTTCGCCATTCTTGACGATGCCGTCATGACCATCTACATTGTAAGGATCCAGTGCTACGTCGCTGATCAGGGTGATCTGCGGGAATTTGTTTTTGATTTCTGAGGCAGCTTTCAGATAGAAGTTGTCAGCATGGTAGCCATAGCTGCCCGTTTTATCCTTGTTGTGATCCTTCACTTTGGGGAAGAGGATGAAGTGCTCTAATCCTATGGCGATGCAGCTTTCTATTTCTGTGAGTAGCGTATCCAGAGACCATCGATAATTACCAGGGAGCGAACTGACTTCTTCTCGGATGCCTGTGCCCTCCATGACGAAGAGGGGATAGATCAAGTTAGATACTGAGAGTCTGGTCTCTTGATTGAGATTTCTGATGGCTTGGCTTCTTCTATTTCTGCGAGGTCTTTGTAGCATCGATGTTTTTCTTGAGTTTCGGATTCAAAGGTACGGGATCAGGACCATGTCCGCCCCATGGATGGCATCTACATATGCGCTTAGTGCCCATAAAGAGTCCTTTCACTGCGCCCCACTCGGTGAGGGCTTGGATCATATAGTTAGAGCAGCTGGGCTGGTAGCGGCAGTTTTGGCCCAATAGAGGAGAGATAAACCACTGATAGCACTTAATGGGGAAGATGAGGATTTGCTTGATCACGGATCAGAGTTTCATTTCACCTTTGAAGTCATCCGAATCAAAGAGATAGTGCTCTTTTTGAGATGTAGAGAGCTTCACTTTGACTAAGTTTTTCTGATCATCAAAGGTCTCCATCAGGACTCGATTCTCTATAGAGAAGGATTCGAGGATGTCGGTATTCGAGATTTCTAGGTAGCACCACACGGCTGCGAGGTCTTCTGACATTTCTTTGCCCAGGTACTCATAGCTCATCTCTTGGCCGTCTACTTGGATTTTAAATACCGTGTCCAGGTATGCTTTGATGTAGTCATTAGCTTCTGGATGTTCTTTCTTAGTGCAGAGGAATAGGTTTTCAGATCCAGTATTTTTGAGGGCTGACTCTAAGTCATCAATAAACAGCTGCAGCGATATTTGAATGGATCGTTCGTCCTTTACATATTCTACCTCGCACTTACTCACGTGAAATTCATGAGCTGCAGGTAGACTGAACGATAATAGAATACTGATGATGTAGTGAATCACTGACTATGGTTTAAGTGACTAAGATAACGAGTCTGAGCCATGATTGATTCAGTATGCGCGCTCTAAAGGAGATTTTAAGTAATAATTAAAGCCTGATTCTCTCTTATCGATGGCAGTTTGTGCTTTAGGCGGATAAAGTGCAGTGTTCATCGAGAATACTTGAATGGAGCTCGATAATAGACGCACCTTTGTCGTAACAATACAGAATAAAAATAAAGTTTAATAAAACAATTAGTTTAAATATTCTGTTTAAATGATGTATTTAATAAATTAACAGAATAAAATACTTAATAATAAAATTATGAGAGGATTTGCTACATCACCTAACCCATTTGCCACTGGTACCAGACCACGTGCCTTTTTAGGCGCCAGAAGAGACCAGATGAGATTAGACATTATGATCAACGGTGCTGGAAAAGAAGAGTACTCCAAGATCAATAAAGAGAGAATTGCTGAAGCAAGAAAAGGACTCTAAGAAAATGAACAAGGCTTGCTGCCTTGTCAGTAATGCTGATTTTTGTTAGTTATTTTCGCAGAAGCATAACACAAGCTTCTAAAGACAAAAGGCCCAATTCGTAAGAATTAGGCCTTTGTTATGTATTGTAAGATGACTAAGTCTCTCTTAGTATCTGTAGTATTCTGGCTTGAATGGACCTTCTTTTGGTACATTGATGTATTTCGCCTGATCTGCGCTAAGCTCTTCGAGCTCCACACCGATTTTTTCTAAGTGCAGTCTGGCTACTTTCTCATCTAAGTGTTTAGGTAGCATGTAGACTTTATTTTCATACTTATCAGCATTGTCCCAAAGCTCCAGTTGAGCCAGTACTTGATTAGAGAATGAATTAGACATAACGAATGATGGGTGACCTGTAGCACAGCCTAGATTCACCAATCTTCCTTCAGCTAAGACGATGACATCTTTGCCATCGATGGTGTATAGATCGACTTGAGGTTTGATCTCTACTTTTGATTTACCATGCTTGCTATTTAGCCATGCCATATCGATCTCATTGTCAAAGTGACCAATGTTACAGACGATCGCTTTGTCCTTCATAGCTTCGAAGTGCTCACCTTTTAGTATATCCTTGTTACCCGTAGCGGTGACAATGATATTAGCTTCTGATACAGCACTTGACATCTTTTTCACCTCGAATCCGTCCATTGCCGCTTGTAGGGCACAGATAGGATCAATCTCAGTGACGATCACTCTACATCCTGCACCAGCTAGTGATGCTGCAGATCCTTTTCCGACATCGCCATATCCAGCGACTACAGCGACCTTACCCGCCATCATCACATCTGTAGCTCTTCTGATTGCATCGACACATGACTCCTTACATCCGTATTTATTATCAAACTTTGACTTTGTGACTGAGTCATTGATATTGATTGCAGGCAGGGCTAGTGTGCCAGCGATTTCTCTTTCGTATAGTCTGTGGACACCAGTCGTGGTCTCCTCACTGATGCCTTTGATGCCTGCTACGAGTTCTGGAAACTTATCCAAGACCATATTCGTCAGATCACCACCATCATCTAGAATCATATTCAGTGGCTGACCATCTGAAAATGCAAACAGTGTCTGCTCGATACACCAGTCAAATTCTTCTTCATTCATGCCTTTCCATGCGTAGACAGGTACACCTGATTTAGCTATGGCGGCTGCCGCATGGTCCTGTGTAGAGAAGATATTACATGATGACCATGATACTTCCGCACCGAGTGCAGTCAGTGTCTCTATTAAGACTGCTGTCTGGATGGTCATGTGTAGGCATCCGGCAATTCTTGCTCCTTTCAGAGGCTGTGATGGCCCATATTCTTCTCGAATGGCCATGAGTCCGGGCATTTCGGCCTCGGCGAGTTGCATCTCTTTTCGGCCCCACGCCGATAAGTTGATGTCTTTGACTTTGTACTGATTGTTTACTGCTGTCTCCATATGATGTTTAATAGTGAGTCTAAAAATTTGCGCAAAAGTAGTTCGTCTTAAGCTAAAAGCAAAATAAGTACCAAACTGTAAGAAGTAGAGCTGGATGGATAAAAATCTAAGGACTTGCCCTTAGTGTGTGGCGATGTGTCTTCTAATTCTAGATAGAGTCTCAGGCGTCGTGTTAAGATAGGATGCGATCAGGTATAGTGGTGCTCGCTGCAGTAGTTCGACTCTATCTTCGAGGAGCTGTTTGTAGCGCTCTTCTACCGTCATGAACTTCGTATCGTGCAGTTGATCTATGATCTGGGCATAGGCCTTCTCTGTAATGAGTCTGAGGAACTTATCCCATTTTGGTATTTTGGCATATAGTTCTTCCATCATGCCTCGATCTATGTAAGTTACAGAGGTTTTCTCCAGGACATTGATGCTGAATACAGATTCTTTCTTCGTGATAAAACCATAATAGTCTGATACGAATTCTCCATCCATGTAGAACTCGAAGACCCCCTTTTTTTGCTGGTCATCTTCTCGATACATCATGGCGACTCCCTTATCTATATAGGCGATGAAATCACAAAATTCTCCCGAATTAAGTAAAATATCACCCTTATTAAAGACTTTAGTTTCAGATAGATCACTGATCAATCTTAGGTCCTCCTCAGATATGGTGACATGTCTATCGACTACATTGATAAATCCTCCGTTCACAGTGGCTATATTATAAAAAAATATGCTGACCTCTCATTATTACAGTAGAATATGCTAAAAGTTTAGCTAATTCTAAGCTTCTCCTCTCCTTTTCAGATGCTGCTATGAATCGCCTATTGTGATTATAGCTTCTCTTCTTTATTTAATTGTATTTTGGATTAAACGAAAGAGGTCGGTTCATGAATGATCAAATAAATGTAGCACTTGTAGGCTTAGGCCGCATCGGTAAGATTCATCTGGATACACTCACGAGTGATAGTAGAGTCAATCGAATCTTAAGCTGTGATCCTGATGCTTCGATACAAATAGCGAATCAATATGGGCAATGCACCAGCTATCATGATCATAAGGCGCTGCTTCAAGCCGAGGCCGAAATCGATGCTGTACTGATCTGTAGTCCGACGAGATATCACTACCAAATGATTGCTGATTTTGCCGAAAGAGGAACAGCTATATTTTGCGAAAAGCCATTGTCACTTGACTTAGCCGAGATATTGTCTATTAGGGATATGTTGGACAATACGAATGTTAAGCTGCAAGTAGGTTTCAATCGAAGATTTGACCAAGGCTTTCGGAGATTACAGGAGCGCATACAAAATGGGGATGCTGGAGACTTGGAGCAGTTATCCATTATCAGTCGAGATCCAGCGCCTCCACCGCTGGCTTTTGTCAAGGATTCAGGTGGCCTATTCATGGATATGAGCATTCATGATTTTGATATGGCAAGATTCCTGGTAGGTCAAGAGGTGGTAGAAGTCTTCGCTACCGGTGACGTACTGGTGGATGATGGGATCAAAGCATACGACGATATTGATACAGCCACCATCATATTAAAATTCCAGAATGGATTAATCTGTACCATACAGAATAGCCGGCGCGCTGTCTACGGTTATGACCAGAGAGTCGAGGCATTTGGCTCCGCTGGTGTGCTGAAGCTCAATAATCGATTAGAAGATCAGATAGAACTATGGAATCAGCAGGGATATAGAAAGGCCAATCCGCTCTATTTTTTCTTAGAAAGATACGCGGCTGCTTATCGAGCCGAGGTCAATGAATTCATCGATCGGCTGATAGATGGTGAGCCATTTTCAGTCGGCTATGCGGACACCCTTCAGGCGACTAAAATTGCCATTGCGGCTAAAGAATCCCTGCGATTAAACAAGGTCGTCACGATTGATCATCATTAAATTAGTCCACTCATCATGATTCTACAATACCTCAGTTTTTTTGCATTCACCTTTTTTGTAGCTGGCTATGCTACGTGGAAGCTTAGGCGAGATCAACTGAATACACAAGATGGATATTTTCTCGGCGGCAGAAGTCTGACCGGCATCGTCATAGCTGGGTCAATGCTCTTGACCAATATATCGACGGAGCATCTCATTGGCATGAATGGATCTTCTTATAAAAATGGAGCCATCATCATTACTTGGGAGGCTACCTCTTCTTTGGCTCTGATTGTAGCGGCACTGTATTTCGTCCCTAAATATCTCAAGATGGGACTGACGACCATTCCAGAATTTCTTGAGCTGAGGTTTGACGGAGTCATCAGGACAATCGTAGCCTTACTGCTCATCATCTCCTTTGTGGCTACACTGCTGCCGATAGTCCTATATACGGGAGCGCTGAATATTGAGAGTATTTTTGAGATCTCCACCATGCTGGATGTCACTCAGCAGCAAGGCGTCTGGATCACGGTCTTGACAGTAGGGGTCATCGGTGCTGTATATGCTATTTTTGGAGGCTTGAAGATGGTGGCATATACTGACACCATCAATGGATTTGGCCTTTTAGCAGCTGGACTAGCACTGCCACTGATCTCTCTATATTCGATCGGGGACGGTAGTATAGTAGCTGGCTTAGTCACCGTATTCGAGCATGCCCCAGATAAGTTTAATGTCATCAGTGATGAACCCTCTGTAGGCCCAGGCGCCAGAGAGGCGATACTTCCGTTTAATGTGCTCTTCACGGGGATGATCATCAATCAATTATACTTCTGGACCATGCATCAATCCATCGTGCAGCGAGTCCTTGGTGCGGTCAATCTTAAAGAGGCTCAGAAAGGACTGCTCTTGACGGCACTGCTTAAGCTACTCATTCCGTTTGTCGTGATTCTACCAGGTATCATTGGCTTTTATTATTTCGGTGACAGCATTTACGATTCTCAAGATCTGGTGTATCCCATGCTGGTGAAGAAGATTCTCCCGTACTGGTTTACCGGATTTTTTGTGGCCATTATTATGGGCGCTATTCTCAGCACATTTAATAGTGCGCTGAATAGTGCGGCTACCATTTTTTCACTGGGCATCTATAAGAAATATGTGAATGCGTCAGCCTCGGAGAGTCGAGTCGTGTCCATTGGCAAGTTAGTCTCCTTGGCATTAGCGGTATTTGCCATTTTGATAGCTCCCTTCGTAGCCAAGGCACCTGATGGCCTGTATCAGTTGCTGCAGCAGCTCAATGGGATATTTTTTATTCCCATTGCATCAGTCATTATAGCTGGATTTTTATGTCCGAAAGTATCCACTACTGGAGCCAAAGCAGGGCTACTATTTGGACTTGTATTTTATGTCGTGGTCAATTTTATCATGGAAGCACCGCTGCATTTCGTTCACATTTGGGGCATCGAGTTTGTGCTGAATTTACTGATCATGCATCTGGTTTCCATCCGCTATCCCAGGACCAGTGTTTTTGAGATAGAGGATAAAGGCTTCGTCGATATGCTTCCGTGGAAGTACACTACGCTGGCTTCTATCATTCTCACAGTGGTCACCATTTTGATCTACATCGTCTTCGGATTTAGCAGCTGAGGCTATTTATCGTAGTGTAGCTATATTTGCTGCACCTAACTATTTTTTCACATTAAGAAATCTAACTAAATGAATCGAAACTTAGCACTCGAGTTTGTACGAGTAACAGAAATAGCTGCAATCAATTCTGCCCGATGGATGGGGAAAGGAGATGAAAAAGCAGCGGATCAGGCAGCCGTCGATGGCATGAGGAAAATGCTTGACTCCATCGAGTGCAATGCGACAGTCGTCATCGGAGAAGGGGAGAGAGATAAGGCACCGATGCTTTATATAGGTGAGCAGGTCGGCACTGGCAGGGGGGTGAAGTTAGAGATAGCACTGGATCCATTAGAGGGCACGACCATTTGTGCCACGGGAGGTTATAATGCGACCTCAGTCATGGCTATCGGACAGGAGAATTCTTTACTCCATGCGCCAGACATCTACATGAAAAAGATTGCGACTGGGCCAGACTGCAGAGGCCTGATCCAGATCAATGATCCGATTATCCATAACCTCGAAAGAATCGCCGAAAGAAAACGCTGTGATATATCTGATCTGACTGTATCTATCTTAGATAGAGAAAGGCACCAAGAGCTCATCAAGGAGACAAGAGATGCTGGCGCTCGTATCCAACTCATTGGTGATGGTGATGTCTCATCTGCGATCGCCACGGCTATCCC
Organism: uncultured Saprospiraceae bacterium; assembly: GCA_937929945.1. Classification (GTDB taxonomy): domain Bacteria; phylum Bacteroidota; class Bacteroidia; order Chitinophagales; family Saprospiraceae; genus CALFUK01. The sequence goes on along the minus strand of CALFUK010000202.1, from coordinate 712 downwards.
GGACAGTGGCATTGATTTGGTCGTAGGCATTGGTGGTGCTCCTGAGGGCGTGATCGCCGCTGCTGCGCTGAAATGTATGCGGGGGGAGTTTCAGGGCCAGCTGGTCGCGATAGGGGAGGATCAGGTAGAACGGGCCGCCAATATGGGCTATGAGAATTTAGATAAGATATATCACACGAGCGACCTGGCATCAGGTGATGTGATGTTCGTCGCCACAGGAGTCACAGACGGGAGCCTACTGAAGGGAGTGAAATTTCGGACTGGAGGCGCTACGACTCATTCTATTGTCATGAGAAGTGCATCTGGGACGATCAGAAATATCAGCGCCGAGCACACGTTTGATCGCAAGCCGATCTATTGAAATGGAAAATGTATTGGCTTACTTATTATGAAAACGTCTATGACGTAAATAATTAGTCGACCCTTAAGAACCCACTTTTCTTGATTGGGTCATCAAATAAGAATGACACATAATATATGCTACTATACTGGCGACGGATAGTTGAAGCTCAACCCTTATTTGGTTGAGCTTCTTTTTTAGATTGAATCCGATAGCTGCTAACAGCGCATTGGTTATATCTCCCAGGTTGCCCCTTAGGTAATTTCTTAGCATTCGATGATCATGTTTTAGATGACTGATGACGGGCTCTATCCCAGCGCGCTTTCTGAATCGTTTTCTGTTCTTCTGTTTCTCATATTTCGTTTTCCCTCT
>CALFUK010000201.1 GCA_937929945.1 uncultured Saprospiraceae bacterium | reverse complement strand
TACGCAGAGACATCTTGCGAGTCACTACACTGAAGTTCTTCATGATCATGCGATCATCATAAATTTGTCATTGGGTCTCTATTGAGTGCTTCATTAAAAATGATTTTTGGCTTAATAAATTAATAAACCAAAGATCATTGTCATAATGTCTTAATGCCCAATCTTATTTACTAAATCTTACGGATTTTTAGAATGGGATTGTTCAACGGATAATGACAAGAGTAGTAGTGACGGAGCAGCTATTACTTCTTATCTATTGATAGCTACTGGTTTCAAATTTGCATTACATTGTTGACTTTATTTTGAATATTATCAATTCCTTCAAAGAATGGAATTAAATCTGGTTCTATCCATCTTATTAAATTGAATAAGGTTGTTTGAATTTGCAAGGCATCTGAGCAATCAATATCGGCACCATTAAAACAAATAGGTTCACAATGGTTAACTCGGTTTCGGAATTCACGAATTTCATTTAGCTTATCATAAATACTTGCCCTATTTTCAGCACTTGGTTTATACTGAAATATTTGGATTGGTTGTCCTCCAATTAAACGATAGTGATGTGACAAAAATAGAGAAACCCAAAAACCAAAAGTTTGGTCAGATACTATCTTTCCGCTTGTAATCGCAACTCCTCTTCTTCTTAATTTGTTTTCACTTTTAAGAACTGAATTCCTTATAAAAAATCGTGAATTTTGTAATGAATTATCTCTCATAAAACCATTTTTTTGATTGATAATCCAATCAGTGTCAATGAAATGGCTACCTAATTGAAGGTTTAAGCTATTTCTTAGCACAACTTCAAATTGAGTTATGGTTGGATGAAATGCTTGGGCAAGTCGTATATTGGCATTATATAATCTTTTTGCTCGATTTATATCATTTGCTGTTGCCGTTAAGTATCTATTGTAACGTGATCGAGACAGATATTTATACCTTAGTTCACTCTTCATACTTGCGAAAATCTATAATTTAACTTATATTTGGATTATATAGACTTGATAAAGCCTCTTTCTTTTCGAAACGTAATCAAGTAGAAGATATTAAAGAGAGTTCATTAATTTGGATTCTCTTTTTTATTTCACTTGTCGATAACATCTATATATAAATAACTCCCACACTTACCTATACTCCCTTTATATATACATGATATCACAACATCTTGATAATCAATTTTTTAACCCTCATAAAAACGATTATAACCGCTTGTAATCATGTAGTAGACCTTACAGCCACAACCGTTTCCAGACCAGCATCTTCATTCGGCATCATCCATATAAGAGTGCTTTGTAAAAGTCGATCACTGCATAGGCCAGGTATGCCAATTGTTGTGATACTCAAGATAAACAATTCTAGGTAAACTGCGGGGAGCTCCACTATTAAAATACACGCGGTATACGTCTCTGTAATGCGAGACTTCACTCAGATATCAGACTTAATCCTGCTGATAATTTACTAGATCGGGGTATTGCTCGATCAGGGCATCGATCGCTTCTGGGCTCACTCGTAGTCCATCGACGTAGGGGATGATCGCCAGGTCATAGGCCGTCTCAGACTGCTGGATCTCTGTCATGGCTGAGGCTGCATCTCTGTAGTACTGATAGAGCCCGACGGTGTATAGATAGCTCCCTCCTTGAGCTTCGATCATCGATGCTGTGGACGCATTGATCAGCTCGCTTTGCAGCAGCTGATTGACACGCGCTATCTCAATCCGATAGCTGAGGCCCTGGATTTTCGCTTGGTGAGCCTCATACTGGTCCGAGCTCACGGCAGCATTAGCCGTCTGATGCTGATAGTCAAAAGCCAATCGCTCAGGATCGAAGCGATGAAAGATGACATTCACGCGGCTGTTCTGAATACGGGCGTAGTCTCTGGTCTTAGCGATCATCTCATTGGCTGTCATCAGCTGATTACCGAAGCCTCGCTGGATGATTCGATCTTGAGTGATGCCTTCTGCTAGCAGGTAGTCCACTAAATCATCCGTGCGCCTGAGCGAATAGTAGAGCTCTAAGGATGAGGGGCCTTCCTGCGGAGTGTGCCCTTGCAGCTCTATGATCATACGGGGGTGCTCCTGCAGGAGCTGTATGATACGGCGTGCGGCATCCCTATTCTGCGCTTGCATCACCTTTCCAGACGCGTCGATCAGGAGTGGCTTGATCGGGTAGCTGGCCTTTTCTACAGCCCCATCATCAGCGACTGACTGGGCTACTGCAGGCTGAGGACTCTCTGCTACGATCATGGCTGAGTCGAGTCCAGCTGCTCGCTTCGCATCATCTAAGAAGGGGACATGATCTGCGTATACCGTGTGGCTCTCTTCTGGCTCTTTCAGATAGGCAATGTATAGATCCAAACCACCGAGGCCCTCATAGCGGTCAGAGCTGAAGGTGGCCGTGCTGGCACTCGCGCTGATCCTGTAGTAGAGCTCATCTTTCATAGAGTTAATCGGCAGGCCCAGATTCTGCGGTGTGGACCACTGCTGCTTTTTTTCATCATACTCAGACATGTAGATGTCATAGCCACCGTAGCCCGCTGGTGCATCTGCGCTGTAGTAGAGCTTTAGTCCATCTGCTGATAAGAAGGGGCTAAGTTCATTATAGCGGGTGTTAATCTCAGCTCCCAGGTTCTTAGGTTCGAGCCACTGGCCTGCTGTGTACTCTGTGATGTAGATGTCATAGCCACCTTCGCCTCCGGCTCGCCGAGAGGAGAATAGAAAGATCGAGTCGCTGTACATATGGATGTGCTGGTCTCCCAGTTCGCCCACGATCTTGCTGCTGAATCGCTGTGGTGGACTGCTGGTCGTGTCTTGGCTAAAACTATTCGCGAAGATCACAGATGAGCCTGAGGTGGAGCTCTGTGCGTAGAGCATGCGACTTCCATCGGGCTGAAAGTCGAGCACGACTTCGTCCTGCGCTGTATTCAGCTCGGGATCTAGCACGTAGGCATCGGACCAAATGCCCTGATCCGCCTCTACATAAAACATATCTGTCCTGTAGTCACCATAGGTATAATCGATCTCGCCCTGCTCGTCGCGCCTGGCACCCGTGACGCCTTCGCGCGCCGAGTTAAAATAGTACCGGTCTGAATAGGTGGGGCTCTGAATGGCTCCATAATCATCCTGAAGGCTGTTAATTTGTTTGCCTATATTTTCGACAAAGGCCAGTTCTTCTTGATGAGAATTTTTAATGGAGTATGCGCAATGTTTAATCTGCCTGATCGCTTTTGCTCTGCGTGGGTCGTCTTTTTTGGCCTGTCTGATATAGTCTTTATATTGGCTGATCGCCTGCTCGTAGTCAGCTCTGGACTGGCTGATCTGTGCCAAGTAGAAGAGCGCCTCGTGCTGATTATCCGCTTTCAAGCGCCCTAATAAGTCTTCAGCCTGATCCAGCTGATGCGTCTCTAAGAGGGCCATGGCTCTGATCAGGGAGAGTCTGTCCGCAGATTCTTTCTCGGCTTGGTCCAGGGTGGATAAGACCCGATCATACTGTCCAAGTGCGGCGTGTCGCTGCGCCTTCTGCCTCAGGTCTTTCTGAGCTGATAAGGTGGTCGCACTCAGGCCGACCAGCATCACTATAGCATATGTCTTAATCATGGATTAGAGGCTTCTGCCTTCATCAAAAGATTCTAAATATTCTGCCGTCCGCTTGAGGAATGATCCACCTAAAAATCCATCGACCACGCGGTGATCATAGGAGAGAGATAAAAACATCATGTGCCTGATCCCAATAAAATCTCCCTGTGGCGTCTCGATGACTGCTGGTTTTTTTCTGATCGCTCCGACAGCCATGATGGCTACCTGAGGCTGGTTGATGATGGGTGTGCCCATGACATTGCCGAAGGTTCCCACATTGGTGATGGTGAATGTTCCATCTTGGATCTCCTCTGGCTTGAGCTTATTATTTCTGGCTCGATCCGCGAGATCATTCACCTGCTGGGTCAGGCCTAAGAGGCTTTGGCGATCCGCCTGTTTGATCACGGGTACGATGAGGTTACCACTGTTCATGGCGGTGGCCATGCCGATGTTGATGTTTTTCTTTTTGATGATCTTATTGCCATCCACAGAGATATTCACCATCGGAAAGTCATGGATCGCTTTGATCACACTCTCAATGATGATGGGGGTATAGGTGATCTTTTGACCGTACTTCTGCTGAAATGAGCTTTTGATCTTGTTTCTCCAGTTCACGATCGGCGTCACATCTACCTCGACGAAGGAGGTAACGTGAGGCGAGGTCTGCTTTGACTTGACCATGTGATTCGCGATGAGCTGTCGCATGCGATCCATCTCGATGATCTCATCTCCTCCAGATAGAGAAGCGGAGACTGGAGTCGGACTTGCTGGCGCAGAGATCGAAGAGCTAACTGTCTGGACGGTAGGCGCAGCGGGTATGCCTGAGGGCTGAGCTTGCCCAGACTCGATGTACTGCAGGATGTCTCTCTTGGTGACTCTGCCGTTGGCTCCCGTACCAGCTATGGCATCGAGCTGAGCCTGGCTGACCTGATGCTGCTGAGCGATATTCCTGACCAGCGGAGAGTAAAATCTGTCACCAGTGATGCCGATTTTAGTTTCGGCAGCATTGGCAGTGGATGGGATGGGGACATGTGGCACTGCTTCAGCGGGTGCGGCTGTCTCTGTAGGAGCGGCTGCCTCTGAGGCAGGTGAGGCTGCTGGCGCTTGCTGTTCTGATGATGCCGCTGGTGGCAGTGATGGGGCTGCTTGATCTGTCTCGATGATGGCGATGGCCTTCCCAACTTCGACGACATCATTCTCTGCGTATAGCAGTTCGACGATTTTCCCGTCGACGGGTGAAGGAATTTCAGAATCCACTTTATCAGTGGCTATTTCCAGGATGGTCTCATCGGCACTTACATCGTCACCGACTTGCTTCATCCAGCTCAGGATGGTCGCCTCCATGATGCTCTCTCCCATCCGTGGCATGATCAGTTCAATCTTTGGCATAGTGTCACTTGTTTTTAGCTTACTGCAAAGATATTATTAAAAATGATTGGAAATTTTTGTTCACGAGCTGACATGAGGCGTTTCAGTAAAAAATAAATTTTTGGAGACCATCAAAACAGTTATAGACATACATCTATGCCACTCTTAGGAAGTCAAATCCATGTAGGAGTGAATCTCTTATCATATGCAACAACCATGGTCAGCCTAAGAGGAGGATCA
>CALFUK010000200.1 GCA_937929945.1 uncultured Saprospiraceae bacterium | reverse complement strand
AGACAAGAATCCATACCGCTCACAAGCTCATACTGACCGTTTAATCGTTTACTCATAAAAGGTAAATCTTTAAACAGATATTTGAAATGAACAAATTGAATAGAACTATTCCATTTTTTAATTTTCAAATACCATAACAATGCACTTAAAAATTAAACACATTCTGATTATTCTTCCCATGGCATTGATCATGCAGATATCTACAGTCCAAGCACAACTCAATGCTGAAGTCGAAGGTGACACAGAGATTACCGGAGATTTAAGAATCAAGTACAACAACCTTGATAACAGTAATGTCAATATGATGATCTTAGAACGATTTGATCCCGGATACACCGTTGGTTTTCCTCCGTTTCAGATTACAGTTCCCGCATCTACTAATACTTGGTCATTGGATATTTCTCAAGAAAGTATTTTTAGTTCTGGCAAAAATCTGAGAGCAAAATTTAATGGTGAGCTAAAGCTGGCAATTACTGAAGATGGAGGAGAAATTAACCGACCACAGTCAGGGACAGCTGACTTGCTCCCCTATGCTTATGGTAAGATTGAAACTGATGGAACTGCTATTCTTAAAGGTACCCTTGCAAATTATACCGTAAGTAGAGCTAATCTTTTTCATACCACGATAACGTTTAATGATCCGGTAGCAAGAGATCTTGTGATTAATGTAACACCAGAAGTAGTCGAACCACCAGGTGACGAATTCCCACCTCATGCTACTCAAGTTGGTATTCAATACGTCAGCAGCGCCACTATACGTATCTGGATTTATAATTCTAATGGTAATTTGATACCAGATGCGGGATTTTCCTTCATAGCGTATAAGCCATAGCCTCTCCTATCCTCTCTCTGTAGGTCACTTCGGGATCGCTAGCCATAACTGACATTATCCTGAAGTGACTTTATAAGTCATCTTGCCACACAGGCAGTGTCAGACTTAGTGCTGTGCCAAGCTCATAAGAATCATCGAGCCACAAATCACAATCATGTCGCTTCACAATGCTCATACAAGTAGCAAGACCCAGACCAAAGCCATCCTTATCGTTATGCCCCTTATGAAATGGCTTAAACATTCTCTTCTTGGTCATCGGATCGATGCCGATACCATTATCTATTATGGAGTAAGTGACGAATCCTTGGTTAATCTTGACTGGCTCAATTTTGACCTCTGGTATCTGGTCTGACTTTCGAAATTTTAGGCTGTTTGAAAGTAGATTTTGAAAGACAAGCCTGATCAAAGTGGGGTCGACATAGAGAGCTGGAGATCCAGGTAGGATGGAAATACATCCTCTGGATTGATGGATAAGCGCCGCCAAATCATCGTATACTGGTTCGAGAACATCACGTATGATATCCGTCTTTCTCTTTTGGATGCTGGCCTCATTGATCTTACCATAATTCATGATTTCGTTGACCATGTGGTAAGCTCTGGTTGAAACATTGCTAATCGTCGATAAGTACTGGGTTAATTTTTTTTCATCCTTATTAATGTTTCTGATGCTTAACTCCGCGAAACTAGAGATAGTCCGCAGGGGACTTTTGAGATCATGTGATACAGTCGAGCTAAAGAGTGAGAGGCTCTCATTCTTCCGTTGCAGCTCCACTAAGGCTTTTTGTAGGACATTCGTTTGCTCTTCGACTCTCGTCTCCAAGTTTTTATTAATCTTTTCCAGCTCCTTGGTCCGCTTCAGTTTCAAGATGGTTATCGCGGTAATGTTAGCCATCGCTGTAAGTAGCTCTTCATGGTGATCGGTGAAGTAATTCTTCTTGACATTCTCCGAATCAATCACACCTAATAATGCACCATCATGCATAATGGGGACCGCTATCTCTGACTTACCTGGATATCCAGCATAGTTATAGCGAGGATCTTCCTCGACGTCATTGATCCTGACTGGTCTCAATTGCTCAGCACAAGCACCGACGACACCCTCTCCTATTTTCACCTTGACAAGAGTGTCCGCCTCGATGGAATTATGACTCACGATTCGATTTAGGCACTGAGCACCCGGCTCTTCTATCGTGTAAATCACCATATCACTGAAACCAAGCTTGTGAATGGCTATATTCAGACAAGATTGAAAGACTTTTAATTCATTTTCGCTGACAAGACAATCTGCAGTGTACTGAGATAGAATGAAGAAATAATCATCATTATACTTATTGGCTCCAGCTTGATCGACTCTTACATTTTTAGATTCTGACAAATGAGCATGTTTTAAATGGTTAAACCAAACACAGACATTTAGCGGGGTGTTATGCCGCTTAAACTACGTATGGAAGTAATCAATTAAGGGGAACCTAAAAGCAGTACAAACCAGCGACGTACAGGGTTTGCGTAAAATTTATAGCGAAAAGATGTTCTTAGTCTAAATATAGGGTTAAAATTTAGCATTTTCAATTCTATTGAGGCTGTTATTTAATATTGATTTCTATAAATTGAATTTTTATGCACATTAGCTTAATTTCGCTGCTCCTGAGTCAATTTTAGCTTACTTATTATATTTAATATGACTGATTATTCTTATGTGTTCAATGCACATCCTTCTTTTATAGAATCATTATACTCGAAATACCAAGATGACCCCACGGTATTGGATGATGGATGGAGAGCCTTCTTCCAAGGCTTTGAATTCAGCAAACCGACCAATGGGCATTCTGATACAGCAGCTGTAGATGCTGGCCCCATAGCTAAAGAATTCGCTGTGTTATCCCTGATCCACGGATACAGAGACCGAGGCCACCTGCTTTCTACGACTAACCCTATTCGCGAAAGAAAAGACAGAAAAGCCTGCCTTAATTTGTCAGACTATGGACTTTCTGAAGCTGATATGGGCTCGACATTTGCCGCAGGCATCGAGATAGGCCTGGAAAATGGTAGCCTCAAAGATATAGTGGCTAAGCTTCAGGACATCTACATCCGTAACATCGGCTTCGAATATGCGCACATCGAGAATAAGGAAAAGAAAATGTGGCTGCGAGAAAAGATTGAGAATAGACTGTTAGACGGCTCTCATGGACTGAGCATAACAAAGAAAAAGAGAATTTTAGATAAGCTAAATGGTGCTGTCGTATTTGAAAAATTCCTACATACGAAGTACGTGGGACAAAAGAGATTCTCCTTAGAGGGTGGAGAGTCAATGATCGCTGCTCTCGATGCCATCATTAGTCAGGGTGCTGAAGACGTGGTAGAAGAATGTGTAATCGGCATGGCACACCGAGGCAGACTGAACGTACTAGCTAATATCATGGGAAAAACCTATGAGCACATCTTCGAAGAGTTCGAAGGTACTGCTGTCCCAAATCTATCATTTGGTGATGGAGATGTGAAGTATCACCTCGGCTATTCCTCCCTGGTAGAGACGGCTAGCGGGAAGAATGTCCACCTAAAGCTCACACCCAATCCATCTCACCTAGAGTCTGTGAATCCTGTGCTGGAAGGCTTCGCCCGCGCGAAAGCTGACATTTTATATGAGAGTGACTATGATAAAATCCTTCCAATACTCATCCATGGTGATGCAGCGATCGCTGGCCAAGGAGTCGTCTATGAGGGAGTACAGATGAGCCAGCTACCTGGTTACTATACGGGTGGGTCCATCCATTTGGTGATCAATAATCAGATCGGATTCACCACTAACTTTGATGATGCAAGAAGCTCTACCTACTGCACAGGTGTAGCAAGTATCATCCAGGCCCCTGTCTTCCACGTGAATGGTGATGACCCAGAAGCGATGGTCTTTGCAGCTGAGCTGGCCACAGAGTACCGCCAGAAGTTTAACAATGATGTATTCATCGATATGGTGTGCTACAGAAAGCATGGCCACAATGAAGGCGATGATCCAAAATTCACTCAGCCTGAGATGTATGACATCATCAATAAGCACGAAAACCCAAGAGAAATATACCTCAAAACGCTGCTTAGCAGAGGTGATGTAGAAAAAGACCTCGCAGCTAAAATGGAGAAGAGCTTCTGGGATGACCTCCAGCAGCGATTGGACCTGGCGAAAGAACAAAATCTGCCATACAAATACCAAGAGCCAGAAAATGCTTGGAGAGAGTTACGCAGAACTAATGACCCCAAGGACTTCGAAAGCTCACCAGCTACAGGCATCGAGCCAGAAAAAGTGGATAAGCTGATCAAGCACCTCATGTCCCTTCCAGACGGCTTCAGCCCGCTGAGCAAAGTCAACCGCTTGCAAAAAGGCAAGCAAAAGCTCTTGGATGAGAATAAAGTGGATTGGGCCTTGGCAGAGCTATGCGCCTATGGTAGTATCCTGATCGACGGCAATGATGTCAGAATGAGTGGTCAGGATGTGAAGCGAGGGACCTTCTCTCATCGACACGCCATATTCTATGACGCTAAGACCTTTGAAGAATACAATCGACTCTCAGATATAGATGAAGAGCAAGGTCGATTTATGATATATAATTCACTCTTATCAGAATTCGCTGTACTAGGCTTTGAGTATGGCTACTCTCTGGCATCTCCAGATTCTTTGGTGGTCTGGGAAGCTCAGTTTGGAGATTTCTATAATGGTGCGCAGACGATTGTAGACCAATACATCACCGCTGCCGAAAGTAAATGGCAGCGTATGAGTGGGCTGGTCATGCTGCTCCCTCACGGATATGCCGGCCAAGGACCAGAGCACTCTAGCGCCCGCTTAGAACGTTTCTTACAGTCATCAGCAGAGTATAATATGACGGTAGCCAATGTCACGACTCCAGCTAATTTCTTTCATATAATAAGAAGACAATTGGCGAGAGAGTTCAGAAAGCCACTGATCATCATGTCGCCCAAGTCGCTACTCAGAAACCCGCTGTGTGTATCAGATATATCAGAGCTACATACCGGACATGGATTCAAAGAGGTACTGGATGATGACACCATAAAGTCCGCCGCTAAAGTGAGAAAACTCATACTCTGCACTGGTAAGATCTATTATGACCTAATCGAAGCCAGAGAGGCTGAAGATATTGCAATTGTAAGGTTAGAGCAGCTATACCCATTCCCAGAAAACCAAATCTTAGACATTCTTAAAAAATATAAGAATGCGGATTATGCATGGGTCCAAGAGGAGCCTGGAAATATGGGATCATGGCAGTACATCCTGTCCTTTATGAAGGATACGGCCATCACCCATATAGCGCGTAAACCCAGCGCTTCGCCCGCGACAGGATTCAAAAAGCAGCATGATGAGGAGCAGGCTGATATCTTAGCCAGGGCATTATCTTAGCCGATGGGCATAGTATATAGTGGCGTAAGGGATAGTGTGGAAAGATTAGCTTTGAGACCTTGCTTTTGATGCAAGTGGATTTACTGCAGTCCGTTGTAAAACAGCAAGGATAAACCAAAGATAAATGGTGCTGAATCTCTGTCCTGTCTGGTCACATAGGGCATCAGATCTTCCTCCAGCTCGGACAGAGGATAGCGCCCCATAGGTATCTGCACAAAGGGCTTCGCTACCACGGAGATCAAGCGACTTTTCTGGATGGTGTATAGGAGGTATAGCTTTGTCGTGAACTCTCTATCGCTGACAATGGTCCTCTTAGCATCGGTGTTTAGAATATCAGCTTTCAATCTAAGCAGCCTGCTGCCTACCGAGGCGCCGTAGCCGTAAGGGCCAATGTGGTTCTCTATCCCAAAAGAAGTCGTCGAAATACTGTAATACAGATTATCCTCCATCCCCGTACGATCACTGAAGACCAGTACTGAACTGAAATTCCGATCCAAGTTCTCCCAGCTGATTTCAAATGCTAAGTTGTCTAACTTATATCTGGCAGACACGTACACCCCAGTCATCAGGTGAAGATCTGGATATGCTTTTTCTAGTTCCGACTGACGAGTGAGATTATATTCTTGCAGTATAGAGTTATTACCACCGAATGTACCCGAGCCAAGCGTAAAGCCGACTCCAAGGTTAAGCTGAGCATGCATCTGCACAGAGATGGTGACAGAGATCAGTACTATGGACAAATATGTATATATGCGATTCAAGATCAATAAATAAGCTAATCACAAAGATATTAATTATTTACATATTAATTATTTATATAATATGTAAGCTCGATGACTCAGCGCAGGTCTATTTTTGAATACATTTTGTCTTTAGTCTTCCTGCCAATTCGCATCAAAATATTCCTGCGATTCATTATTATTGTATGGACTTATGAAGGACAAATATCTATACGAGATTGCACTGGGCAAAGTACCACTGATCGGACCTGTCATGGCGAAGACTTTGATCAGCTACTGTGGTGGTGCCGAGGCCGTATTCTCTGAGAATAGAAGCAAACTGCTGAAGATACCTAATGTCGGAGAAAAAATAATCAGCAGCCTCAGAACTGTAAATCCACAAGAGATTGCCGCAGCTGAGCTCGCCTTCATTGACAAACATAAAATCAATGTCCTGAGCTATCTGGACGATGCCTATCCACAAAGACTGCTGCAGCAAGAGGACGCGCCGCTCTTACTCTTTCTTAAGGGCGATGTAGACCTTAATCGGCCCAAACACATCGCCATCATAGGCACCAGAAAGCCGACTGAATATGGTAAAATGCAGGTAGACCAGCTCGTGAAAGGCCTGAGTGTCTTCGAGCCTACCATCATCAGTGGTCTGGCATATGGTATTGATACGGCAGCACATAAGTCTTCTGTATCCCAGCAGGTATCTACTATCGGTATACTTGGTCATGGCCTGGATCGCATCTATCCTGCACAGAATCGGAAGCTGGCGTCCGATATGATACATCATGGAGGCGGCCTGCTCACAGAATTTCCCAGCGGGACAAATCCAGATGCACAAAACTTTCCAATGCGCAATCGGATCATAGCCGCACTCTCAGATGTGATTATTGTGGTAGAATCAGGAGAAAGAGGTGGCTCGATCATCACAGCAGAATATGGCAATGCCTATCATAAAGATGTCTTCGCAGTGCCAGGTAGACTCACTGATGAGATGTCCAAAGGATGTAATCGACTGATCAAGCAGCACAAAGCAGCACTGATAGAATCAGCAGCGGATGTAGCCTATATCATGCGCTGGGACGCGAGTGCTACAGCTCAGTCGGTGCAGCAGTCACTGTTCATAGAGATGACAGATCAAGAACAACGGATCTATGACTACCTCACAGAGCATTCCGAAGGCAGACTGGACAAGATGCATATAGACATGGACCTGGCTCTTAGCACTCTGAGCACGTCACTATTAGAAATGGAATTTAAAGGTCTGGTGAAGTCGCTTCCAGGAAAGCGGTATATGCCGATCAAATAAGTAACAAGACTAATCAGGGGACTTTTCGTTCAAGAAAAATCCCCCAATCAATATTACATCCATGTTATTTTATCACGACCATCTTCTTGGTCTGGCTTTCGCCGTTGAATTCTATTCGATAATATAGGATGCCTTTAGATGATACATCTTGATCTCTGAGCGTGAATCGATGCTCTCCCGCCTGTAGGTCTTCTCTTCGATTCAATAGTAGCTGACCTGATGCATCAAATACTTGTAGCAAGACCTCTCCTGACTTAGAAATCTGGAATGGTATGTCAGTGTAGTCACTGAATGGATTGGGCTGGTTCTGCCCCACTCGCAGTACCTGCGCCTTATCTATGCCAACTAGGACAACGTCGGATGTAGCAAAATCAGATCCATGATATACCTCAGAATTGATGCGATCACGATGCAGGCGTAACACATCCGACAGCCGGAGATCCTCAGTCGCTTCCAAGGTCAGATGAAGTATAGGTTCATCTTGATCAAAGCTCCGTGCATGATCTGTGTACCAGAGTAAGCTCGTCAGCTGATGCTCACTGTGGTAGTCTGCTTGGCTGATCTCTATCATTTCGGACTCTATGTCTACCATCTCCAGTCCTTCGTGGGCCAGCGCTACCTGAAAGCCATAGACCTCAGTGAGACTCGGACTTTGGATCTTGATCTGGACTGATTCACCTTGGCTCATATCTCTATCTAGATAGCTCAGCTCTACTGATGAGTTAGATCGCTTCTGTGATCTGTCAAGGTTATTCGGATCTGCATTATCGTTGATATCACCCATTTTGATCGCGATGAAGTCCTCCTCCATCATATTCCGATTGAGGTCTATGATCTGGATATCCTTGATGAATGGCCATGGGCTACTGGGATCGACAAATTCTTGATCTGCTCTGATCATCAGCCAGCTATCTGACTGAGCCAACTCATTATTAATCCCAAGAATCAGGCGCTTGAGTTCTACAATATCCAGTGCACTGACTCTCCCATCAGCACTGACATCGGAGGCCAGAATCTTGAGTGGATCGTCGAAGGGCTGAATATCTACGATGTGCCTGGATATGAATACCAGATCCAGTGTGCTCACACCATTAAGGTCGTCTCCGTCTTTAGCAGCAGCTACCGTATAGTTCAGTCCATCTGGATTCTGATCAAATCGATATGTACCTTCTGCTTCCGTGATAACTTGCTTAGGATACTCGCTTAGCGAGGTGGATATTTCCGCACTCACACCATTGATGGTCTGCCCTGATTTAGACCTTACACTACCAGCAATGGTGTGCGATGATCCAGCATCTATCGTATCCATAGACATGCACGGAATTTGATCAGACTCCACGGTCAAGGCTACAGTACAGTGATCAGCATTACCAGCCTCATCCCATATCCATACATCAAGCGACTGAAAATTCTCCAATGCTTCGCAAGGTATAGTGATAGCTCTCTGCTCTTCATAGCCCTCATCAGATGGCTGTAATGGTGATACACCCTCAGGGACGATGGTGAAGACCAGCTCCTCCGTACAGTTATCATAACTACCAAAATCAAAATCTGCGGCCCAGACTTCTGCGCCAGCTCTACCCGTAGAAATAGAGGTCGAAAGACCAGTGATGCACAGCGGCGTCGGCGCCAGCTCATCCACAAAGTGCACGACGGTGATCCCTGATGACTGATTTCCACATCCATCTCTCACCGCCCACAAGATCTCATGCTCATCTCCTGCTTCGCCATACATACTTGATACACTGACGCTATCACCGGTCATACGCTCAGACTCCATCACCTCGAAGTCCTTGGTAACCAGTACCGTCCACTGTAGTCGAGATGGGTCATTCTCGGTGGCGCCACAGAAGTCTCTTGCATTGGCATGGATCATGGAATCAGCCATGCATTCCACAGGTTCATCTTTAGAGTTTCGTGGTGTATTGATTGCTATGATAATGGTATCAGGCATATTTATTTCTGGAGCTGTGTCATCCACGATTTTGATCAGTTGGTCATAGGTATAGTAACCATCTTCTTCTACGGCACTGTATCTGAAATAAAGTGAGTCTAACGAGCTATTCGCTGGTTCGCACTTAATACAAGAATCATCACGATGATCGTGGATTGCGATGAGCCTATCTGACTCACTCCTGTCCACACCATTTGATTCGTAAGTACACCAGTCAATCACAGTCCATCTTCTGATGATGCTGAGGCAAGCTGAAGCGCTCGCCACGGTATCGATCTCCTGGCTGTAACCGATGATCTGACAGTCAGTCTCACACCAGCTGGGCATATGCTGGTCTTCCTGCGGCATACAGGCTACTGGATCGGGCAGCTGGATGACTTTAGACTTCAGACTATCAGGCCCGCAGGAGAGACTGTATCCATCTACCTCGCTGCCGTCCAGGCCCACGGGCCATCTGATCGTATATGGATCAAAGATAGCTGCGTCACTCAGTGTCAAGACCTGTCTGCAGTAGGCGTCTCCTGTATTAAAATCATCACTTGCATCCAGATCGATGTACCACTCTCTGATGATCTGGCTGCCTCGACACTTAGTTTCGTCAGAGAGTTCATCGAGTAGTCTCGCTTCATAGGTATCACTACCACACATGCCTCCGATGATCCTCGGTGTCATGATCCCTGTATCCGAATCACAGTCGACAATAGCATCTTCACAGACCAGAGTTGGTGCAGTTTTATTTTCTACTCTCACTGGTACCCTGCAGACATTGGTATTACCTGCCTCATCAGTGAGGAAGAGTAAGACGTTTATCTCTTTGTCAGCATCTGCACAGCAGAATTTGACATAATCGCCTGGCTCAGAGATCTGGTATTCTGTAGCCGGACAGTCCTTAGTCGCTTCTCTCATGACCGTCTGCGTAAGAGCTCCACAGCTCGTGGGCTCGTAGCCCAGATATGCACCTTCACAGTCATACAGCCCTGTGATCCAATCATCCTCTCTGACAGCTTTTATGGTCAGTTTTCCACATCCAGAATCGTGGCTGCCAGCGTCCAAATCTTCGGCTGACACCTTAGCAAAGCCATCCTCATCCTGCGTACTAAGGACCACCACCAGCGATGATTTGCATACGGCGACTGGCGGCGAATCATCGATCACGACCAGATTAAAGCTGAGAGCAGCGCTGTTATCGCAGTCGTCTGAGACCAGAGCATTGACCTGGAGCATGTCATCAGCCATGGCCAGATTCACGAGATAGCCATCCTCGATGGTGATGCCATCAGTCTGCCATTCTACAATAATATTTTCACTGCAGTCATCTACGTATTGCAGCTCTGGCAGTCTCAGTCGTGCTTGGCAGGTCCAGGGGTCGACTCTGGCGATTAGGTCGTTGAGTTCTGTGATCTCTTGGCCTGACTCGTCTATGATTCTTGGCGCCGTCTGATCCTTGATGTAGATGGTCTGACTGCCCTTTCGCTGTATCTGCGCATCACACCAGTCCACCATGATCCAGTCCCTGATGATCTTTTTACCCGAGCCACAGGCATCGAATTCTAAATCAGAATAGCTAGCTACCAGATTACATGTCCGATCAATAATCGGTACTTCTGGATGAACCTGACCGACGACTGTCGTATCATATACGATGCTGTCTTTCAGTATCTTATCCACGACCGTGAGCAGTACCCACTCTAAGTCTCCATCTTGATCCACGTCCTGCCTGACTAAGGTATCTCGTTCTACCGTAGCCGCCACGACATGGCTCACTGTGGTGTCTATTCTGATTTGATCTATGTCTTGGTGCTGGTCTACGAAGTAGGTATAGGCTAAACTCCCGCTGCCTGTCGCAGCAAAAATGGAGGCCGGAGATGCATAGGCAAAATCATTGCCCTCTATTGCGTTTACAGCATCGAGGTAGTCACAGTCCAAAATGACATTTCTCGGGAATCCAAAGCCTCGATCAAACTCATCCGTAGACAAGTCGATGTCTAATTTTTCGATTCTGTATCGCTGGCACAGGAGGTCTACAGTCTCGATCTCCCCATGCAAAATGAATTTTGCTCGATAGCTTATTTCTACAATTTCACCAGAGGGATCACATAGATCTCCTACCCTCTCTTCTCTGATGATGAGCTCGCCAGACATCTCTGCACCGCAACTCTGCAGCTGCGCCATGGCCTCTTCCACTGATAAACTGATGGACGGAGCAGCCGCTCCACACCATACAGTGCAAGCCTCAGGTATCACATCATCACTACCACAGGCACAGGCCGAGCTGAGTTGGGGGATGACATTATTTTCTACTGTGATGACACCCCAACAAGAGTTGGGCCCACAGCTTATTTTGTAGGTAATATCTTCTCCTGCATCGGTGGCGAATAGTGTATCATAACGCAAAAATTGTTCGTCTTGATCGTATAGCTCTATGGTATAATTGGCTCTTTCTAAAGGATCTTCTAATAGCATGTCTGGCTGCAAGACCAGCTCACAGGACTGACTCAGGCTCAGTCGTAGCCCACTATTACAAACTAATGATGAGCAATTCTCTAAGCTCGTCGTGGTAGGGTCATCATCACCTCCTGTATCATCTGCAGGATCAGCACTATCGGATAAGTCAGTGATGGATGTACCATTCTGTGCTGTAGCTGAGACGATGGCTTGATTCGTGATGATGCCATTGTCGAGGTCTGCCTGTGTGAGTGCATAATAGGCTTCAGCCGTACCACTGTCTCCAGGCTGTAATTCAGGTGGTATCACCGCACCAGGGACTGGTATTACGCCAGTGCCTGTAAATCGTGCTGCTGACTCACTGATCACTGCATCGGTTAGTGGCTCGGCTCCACAGTTAGTGACTGTATATTCATACTTGATCAGATCACCGACCGTAATTGTAAGGTCTATGCCAGTGATGATCGTTGCTTTCTTAATGAGAGATATGCATGGTCTGCTAGGTATTGCAGTGACTGTGATGTCTTCATCAGTCCCTTGTTCATCTGCAGCATTAGCACTGTCTGATAAATCTGTAATCTGGGATCCATCGGGCGCAGTAGCACTGATTTGAGCCTGATTCATAACACTGCCCTGATCGATATCAAACTGTGATATGTTGTAGGCGGCTGTACCAGATCCTGTCTGGCCAGGGGCGAGCGTCACAGTATTCAGACCGCTTGGTACTGGTATGTCTCCGCTACCCGTGAATGCAGCAGCCAGTTCCTGAATCGATACATTCTGAAGGGTGACATTCCCACAGTTTCGATATATAAAATCATAAGTAATTTCATCGCCAGGGCTGCTGATACCATCCGGTCCCAGAGCAAGGCTGGAAGATTTAGTCAGTTCTATGCAGGGTAGAACTGGTATGATGGTGCGAGTCGCATCCTCAGCAGTACCCATTTCATCATCTGGATTTCCGCTATCTGAGACATCTTCCGTAAGAGTTCCATCAGGTATGACTGCTGTAGCAATAGCCTGATTAGTGATGATGCCTGCATCTATATCAAACTGTGATATGCTATACACGGCAGTACCGGACCCAGTCATCCCCGGAGCTAAGGCCATCGAGATAGGATTAGCTAGGGCGGGTACTGGATTCGTCCCAGAGAATGAAGCGTCTGATTCGATGATGCTCACATCTGATACAGTGAGTGCACCGCAGTTAGTGAGTTCATACAGGTAGGTGATCTCATCTCCAGGGCTGGCTATTCCATCTGGGCCTAAATTTAAGGACGACGATTTGATCAGATCGATGCAAGCTTCGGCTTCGATGTTTGTCCTGGTGATATCCTGATCGGTACCATTTTCATCATCTGCATTACCACTATCAGACACATCAGATACAGTAGCTCCCAGATTATCCCGAGCTGTGACTTGCGCCTGATTCAGGACCTGACCCAAGTCTATATCAAACTGTGATAAGGGGTACACAGCCGTCCCAGTGCCTGTCTGCCCAGGACTAAGGATTGCTGGATTGACTTGTCCAATGATCGGCAATGGATTCGTACCAGAAAACTGGGCCGGCAGCTCTGAGATTACAATGTTCTCAAGTTCACTATCACCACAATTTCTGACTTCAAAGACGTAGCTGATCAAATCTCCTGGAGTAAGCATACCATCCGCGCCTAAATCCAAAGCAGAAGATTTCTTCAGATCGATACAAGCAGCTACTGCTAAGGCATCAAGGAAGTCCTGACTATCGATGACAGCTCCCGGTAGAGCAGATCCAGCGATCATATTATCATTAGCACCGTCTCGATCTGAGATGGAGCGATACCCTTCCGCATCCTCCTGCATGACCATAAAGTCTCCGGGTACGATGCTGAAGGTATAATTCCCAAATGCATTAGTCGTAGTAGACTGTAGATCACCATGGCTGTCTTGCACCCTCATCTTTACACTGCCCATAGGTCTGTCAGCTACACCATCATCATCGATATCCATTTCTACCTTACCTGTAATAACAGCATCCTGTGTGTCTGTGAAATTTAGATTATCAATGGTCTGGGCTGTACCTATGATGCCTGATATGATATTGTCATTCTCACCTGATACATCACTGATCGAACTATAGTCCTTTTTGTCGTTTTGATTGATGGTATAATTGCCTACCGCCACATGGAATGAGTAGCTACCACTTTCATCAGTCAGCGTAGTCATCACCATACCACTACCGTCGGTGACTGATACGCTTATCCCAGCCATTGGTGTGTCACCTAGCTGATCACCAGAGGTGTCTTTGTACACTTGTCCAGCCAGCTTTTGCACCTGCTTATATTCTACGAAGTTATTATTTGTGCTTATTTGCTCAGGCAGGATGGTTCCGATGATCAGGTTATCATTTTCTCCTTCAGTATCTGATACCGAGCTATATCCCTCTGGCTGGGTCTGTCTGATCTGATAGCTGCCGCTTATGACATCTGTGAAGTTATAGTAGCCTGCATCATCAGTCATCGTGGTATTGTGCATGTCTCTGTGATCTTGGAGATGTATAGTGACACCTGATAGTCCTTCATCACCTGTATCATCTCCATCTGTGTCTACATATACATATCCTGAGAGTTCTGACCTTGGGATGACTCTTACCGAGGCAAAGTCAGATGCAGAGACAGCGTCAGTATCAGCTATGATCTCTCCCGTCTGTGCTACTTGTCGAGCAGCGGCAAGGCCTAGATTTCTCAGATCAGAATAAAGATTGATCACTAATAGCTCATAGATCCAACTCTCTCCGATGTCTAAGATACCATCCTGATCATTGTCACCTGAGATGAGTGTACCGTCAGCTATGACATCACCATGGGGACTGTCCACTAACGTAATCTCTCCAAGAGCGACATGACCAGTATTACTAAGCATGTACTGATAGGTGACATAATCCCCTCTATGGACGGTCAGTACCGCACCATCTGGTGCATCGCCTGCAGTCACAGTCAGATCCATCCCTGCGGATATCACATCAGCCTGGCTGTAAGCATGACAATATGGAAATAGAAGAGTCAGCAGAAGTAGAGCTATGGAAGTCTGTGCGACCTTTGGAAATGTTCTGGTCATTGTTTTTTGTTGAATATGAAATTTGGCCAATCTCATCATAGTTTATATGTTAGGTGCTGTTCAGCTTAGATTTCTGCAGAATTAAGGCAAACACATTACAATTAATTATAATATGTATTTGCAGCAATAATTGATCCTAATAGAGTCGGCAGAAGCGGATTATTACATATAATTATATCTATATATGTAAATTACTACTTATCAGTATTTTATGAATTTTTACTCCGTTCTAATTGTCGCCAAGGCACATCTTTATGAGTGCTTTATATATCTATACCATATTTAATATTATATCTTAGAAATTGGCCTTTTAGCCTTGTATCTGAGTATATTGCGCCATGATTTCAGGCATCATAGGTCAGCATTCTGTGTGGTCACAGCTGCAGCAGTTTGTCTCACAGGACAAGGTGCCTCATGCTCTGCTATTCAGTGGAGAAGCTGGTAGAGGTGGCCTAACCATTGCGATAGCCTATGCGCAGTATCTCCTCTGTGATCAGAAAACTGGAGATAAAGCCTGCGGTCAGTGTCCTCAGTGTCACAAATCAATGCAGCTGATACATCCTGACTTGCATTTTGCTTTTCCGGTGGTGAAAGGAGCATCTAAAGACCGAAAATCTACTTTTTCGGATGACTTCCTCCCCCAGTGGAGGCAGATCAATTTAGAGCAAAGCTATTTCAGCTATTTTGACTGGCTGAATCACATCAGTGCGGCAGAAAAACAGGGCGATATCAATGTCACTGAGTGCAATGAAATCTCTAAAAAGCTCAGTCTAAAATCTTATGCTGGTGGAAAAAAAATACTAATCCTTTGGCTCCCTGAATTTTTGGGAAATAACTCTAACAGGCTGCTGAAGCTGATCGAAGAGCCACCGGATGACACGCACATCATATTCGTCACCCACGATGAGAATGTACTGCTGAAGACGATTAAGTCCAGATTTCAGATCATAAAGTTGCCGCCAATCGAAATAGAAGAGCTAAGTAAAAATCTTGGATCGAGATTTGAGTTAGATGAGCTACAGAGCCGACGTATATCGCTCTTGTCTCAGGGTAACTATCTGGATGCTAAGTCCATGATATCTGGAGAGAATCGTGACGTATCGGATCTCGTATTGCGCTGGTTACGAGTCTGTTATCAGATGAAAGCAAAGCTACTCAATGAGTGGATCGATGAATTTGGATCAGCATCAAAGGAATTCCAAAAACAAATACTTTCATATGCTTTGTTTATCTTGAGAGAGTTTATTAAACTTTCGTCTTCTGATGAAGGAAATATTTCCTTAAGTGAAGAAGAATATGGAAAATTAAAAGGTTTGACAAACGTTTTATCCTTATCTAAGGCAGAAGAGATTGCAGACATTGTCAATGATGCAATTTATGCCATACAGAGGAATGCCAATGTGAGGATAATGATGATGGCAGATAGCCTGACGATAGGTCAAGTGCTGCGCCGTTAAAAATGTTTCTTTAATTCACGAATAGGTCTGAAGAAGCCTGTTCTCTCAATAAATTTGAAAATGGGATGTGCAACATGCAGCAGTAATAAAGACGGAACACCCTCAGGCTGTGGAAATAATGGACACTGTCTGACAGGAGGATGCAATAAAATGAATACGTTCGATTGGCTATCCAATCTTGACATATATGACCCGACTGACTACAACATAGTGGAAGTCAGCTTTAAAAAAGGGGCCAGAAAAGACTTTTTCAAAATCACCAATGGCCGGTATGAGACCGGAGATTCTGTCATCGTAGACACTGGTAGTGGATACAATGTAGGCAACATATCCCTATCGGGAGAGCTCGTCCGCCTGCAGATCAAGAAAAAGAAAATACCCCAAGACCGCATCTTTAATCGAGTCATCAGAATCGCTAATCCGCGGGACATCGAAAAACTAAACGAAGCTCGGCTCGAAGAAAAAGAAATACTCACCCGTGCACGAGTCATCGCCCGTACTTTAGATCTCGATATGAAGGTCGGCGATGTAGAATTTCAGGGAGATAAAAAGAAAATCACCTTCTACTACACTGCAGAAGGTAGAATCGACTTTCGAGAGCTGGTGCGTAACTACGCGAAAGAATTCAGAGTCAAAATAGAAATGCGGCAGATCGGCTCCAGGCAGGAATCCGCCCGTATCGGTGGTATCGGCTCCTGTGGACGTGAACTATGCTGCTCCACCTGGCTGTCTGACTTCAGGTCTGTCTCTACAGCTGCAGCCAGATATCAGAATATCGCGATCAATCAGACGAAACTGTCAGGCCAATGCGGCAGACTCAAATGCTGCCTCAACTATGAGCTGGACACCTACATGAATGCATTAGCTACATTTCCTAAGCGAGCTGACTATCTCAAAACGAAGAAAGGCGATGCTCACATGATCAAAATGGACATTTTCAAGGGAATCATGTACTACTCCTACTCTAACACCAAGGTAAGAGGCCCTATGGTGGCCATACCTAAAGACAGAGTGGCGCTCATCAAAGCCATGAATAAAAAAGGAGAAAAGCCTGACGATCTCTTAGAACCATTCCAAGGAGTCGAAGAGGTGAAAGAGTTAGAATTCGCCGATGTGACGGGGCAGATTGAGCTTCCAATGGAAAAACGCAGAAGGGGTAAAAAGCGAAGATCTGGCAAATCCTCAAACAGAGGAAGAGGAAAACGTCCAGAAAATAAGTCCAGAGGCAGTAAGTCAGGCCCTTCTAATAAGCCTAAATCTGAAAGAGGTGAACCTAAGACTGACCAAAGCAATAAGCAAAAGTCAGATCAAAAAAATAGCGGACAAAGCAAGCCAAATCCACCATCCAATCAGAAATCTGGTAATAAACCACCTAATAAGAAAAAAAGCTACCCAAAAAAATCGAGGGATTCTAATCCATCTAATGATAAAAAGAGAGATGACTGGTAGCCCACAGCAGCTACTGTAGTATTTCTAAGTTGAGTAAAATGGGAAGACTCTTGATCATATCTGATCTCTATGGATATCAAGACTGTCACTGGATAGATATGTACATTAACCAATTGGAATCAAGCTTCTCCATCAAGCTAATTGACGCACCAGAGATCGCTGAAGTAGATAGCAGCTCAAAAGAGAAATCCATCATGCACCAGCAGTTTCTACAGTATGGTATAAATCATGCAGTCACAAAGCTCAAGGACATGATAGACAAGGAGGATACCATACTGGGATTCAGCATAGGCGGCTACTTGGCATATCTGGCTCTGACTAAGGGAGCTGTGGCAAAGCAACTAATAGCCATCTCTCCCACCCGAGTCAGACAAGAAGAGCGATCGCCCGCATGTGCCACACATTTAATCTTTGGACAGCAGGATCCCTTCATCCCTTCAGAAAGCTGGCTAAAAAAGTCACCATGCACTATTACGATCAAACAAGATGCAGGTCATGAGCTATATAAAGAGACTAAACATGCTTTTACCATTTGTCAAGCATTAGCAGCAAAAAGTAGCCATCGCTGCTGAAGAGAAAATATATTCAAGAAGTTTCGTAAGGTGATAAACAAAGGACGGCTCAAAATTTGTTCATACATTTACACTTACAAAGCTAAACCTATGAAACGTCAGGGTAAACGATGACTAAGACCGCAAATAGGAGACTTATTCTTAGTTATTTACCACCAGGCAGTTCTTTATAAAATTGAAAATATGCAAAGCGTCTATGATGCAGATAACGAAGTGCTTCAGAAGAAGATCATTTAGTTAGATGCTGATAGACATTGAGTCTAAAAACTTAAACAAATGAGATACGATGTCACTGTAATTGGTTCAGGTCCAGGAGGTTATGTAGCAGCTATCCGTTGCGCTCAGCTAGGTCTTAAGACAGCTATCATAGAACGGTATAACACACTTGGTGGAACTTGCCTTAACGTGGGCTGTATCCCCAGTAAGGCATTACTCGATTCTTCAGAGCATTACTACAATGCGGCACACCATTTTGAGGAGCATGGGATCGGTACTGGTAAGCTAAAATTAGATCTCAAAAAAATGATTGCCCGTAAGGCATCCGTGGTAGATCAAAATGTAAAAGGCATCGACTACCTGATGAAAAAGAACAAAATAGATGTGCACCACGGGCATGGGACCATTGCCTCAAAGCATGAGGTCACAGTGACTGCTGACTCAGGTGAAAAGACCACTTTAGAAACAGATAAAATCATCATCGCCACGGGCTCAAAGCCCACTACCCCTGCTGCATTTAACTATGACAAAGATAGAGTCATCAGCTCCACCGAAGCACTCAACATAGAGGTACTACCAAAGAAAATGGTGATCATAGGAGGCGGTGTCATCGGCCTTGAAATGGGTTCAGTATTCGGCAGACTGGGTACAGAAATAGAGATCGTAGAATACATGGATCGCATTCTTCCTGGAATGGATAAGGACTGTGCCCGTGATCTACAGAAGACTATGAAAAGAATGGGGATCAAATTTCACACTAAGCATAAAGTAGTCGACGTAGTCTCTAAAGGCAAGACTGTCACCGTGAAAGTGCAAAAAAGAGACAGCGAAGAGACATTCGAACTCAAGGCTGATTACTGCCTGATATCCATCGGTCGAAGACCCTATACTGACAACTTAGGTTTGGATAGCGTCGGCATCACTGTAGATGATCGCGGCAGAATAGAGGTGAATGAGCACCTGCAAACGTCTGCGGATAACATTTACGCCATCGGTGATGTAATCAAAGGTGCCATGCTCGCCCACAAAGCTGAAGATGAAGGCGTATTTGTCGCAGAATCAATCGCTGGCGAAAAGCCACACATCGATTATAATCTGATCCCAGGGGTGGTATACACTTGGCCTGAAATGGCTGGTGTGGGCATTACCGAAGAACAAGCCAAAGAAAAAAGCATAGCTGTGAAAGTGGGTAAATTTCCATTTAAAGCTTTGGGAAGAGCCAGAGCGAGCATGGATGTCGATGGGCTGGTAAAAATCATCGCCGATAAGTCGACAGACGAAGTGCTGGGCGTGCACATCGTGGGCGCCAGAGCCGCTGACCTCATCATGGAGGCCGTGGCCTTAATGGAATTTAGGGCGACAGCCGAAGACATCTCCAGGATCTGTCATCCGCACCCGACTTATACAGAGGCGATTAAAGAAGCGGCGCTGGCTGCGACTGGCAATCGACCGATTCATATGTAGTTGATAACAAAATTTAATATAATAGCTTAAGTTCCATTTCCATATGCTATTTTCGATACGCAGTGGGCTATCCAAAAACGAAGATGGATATCTGTCACTGTTACTGATATGCGCTATAATACATTTATACCGAACGAAAACAAACAAAACAATCTGACTGATGGTAGTAGGATTTTTACAATCAAAAGACCCACGGTGCCCTGTATCTGATACGAGCATCAAGAAGTTTTTAAAACTGGGTGTTCAGATGACACTAGAGAATGAGCTGGGTAAAGAACTCGGACTTCATCTCGATGGTGCTGATCATGTGTCCTACCAAGACAGAACCAATGTGATTACAAAATCTGATATCCTGTATAGTACTGAGCCATTAGCTCCAGACGAATTAGCAGCGATGTCTGAGCAGTCGATCTTGATCTCATTCTATGCTCCATTCAATCCGACAAACCAAATGGATACCTTAGCTGGAGTCAAGAATGAGGTCTATAGTATGGATATGATCCCGCGGACCACGCTGGCGCAGTCCATGGATGTACTCTCCTCTATGGCCTCCATCGCTGGATATAAGGCAGTCTTACTAGCAGCTGAGCAGCTCCCCAGATACTTTCCCATGATGATGACCGCCGCCGGGACAGTGAAGCCAGCTACAGTACTAATCCTGGGTGCAGGGGTAGCTGGTCTACAGGCCATAGCCACAGCCAAAAGATTGGGAGCAAAGGTAGAAGTCTTCGATGTCAGAAAAGCTGTAAAGACAGAAGTAGAAAGCCTCGGCGGAAAATTTGTAGAAGTAGAAGGCTCCAAAGATGACAAGGATGCTGGCGGCTATGCCGTAGAGCAAACGGAAGAGTACAAGCAAAAGCAACAAGAAAAAATCCACGAGCGAGTCAGCAATGCTGATGTCGTCATCACCACTGCTCAGTTACGAGGCAGGACAGCTCCCATACTTGTCACTACAGCAATGGTCAATGACATGAAGCACGGCTCAGTCATCATCGATCTCGCGGCGTCGACTGGAGGTAACTGCGAGCTCACCCAAAACAATACCACCATCGTACATGATAATGGTGTCAAGATCATAGGTGATTCTTTCTTAGCTAATCGAGCTCTGATCGATGCCTCCGCCCTATTGTCAAATAATATCTTCAATTATGTAAACACCTTCATCAAGGAGGGAGCACTGCATATAGATGGAGAAAATGAGATTACCATAAAATCGAGAGTACACCCACCACAAAATAATTAAGACTATGGCAGGAATAAATCAATTCTTAGGTGACAATATGTTGTCTATCTATCTCCTCATATTTGCCTGCTTTTTAGGCTTTGAGCTAATCTCCAAGGTTCCGTCCGTCCTGCATACACCACTGATGTCAGGGGCTAATGCCATCAGTGGCATCGTATTAGTCGGCTCTATCTTCTTCCTGAGATCAGCTGACTCTTCTGACACTGTCGCCTTAGTGATAGGCTCTATCGCCATGATTATGGCCGTCATCAATATAGTCGGCGGCTTCGCCGTGACGAATCGTATGTTATCCATGTTTAAGAAAAAACCTAAGTCATGAGTGTATATTTCCAAATAGCATATCTCATTGGGGCTGTCGCATTTATTCTCGGACTCAGAGGCCTGAGTGATCCTAAGACAGCGAGAAAAGGTAATATGACTGCGGCCTTCGGCATGGGTCTGGCCATAGTGACCTCCCTGCTTTACCCCATGGCGGATAGCCCTGATAATTATGCATGGATCATCGGTGCACTTATCATCGGTGGTGCCATCGGCTGGTGGAGCTCCGCAAAGGTCGAGATGACCTCTATGCCACAGCTTGTCTCCGTCTTCAATGGTCTCGGTGGCGGATCAGCCATGCTTCTGGCCTTTGTCGAATTTATGAATCTGCTTCAGGTGGGTACAGCTAATAAAGGCCTGAGCCTACTGACGATCCTTTTCACTCTATTTGTAGGAGCAGTATCATT
Source organism: uncultured Saprospiraceae bacterium (assembly GCA_937929945.1). Classification (GTDB taxonomy): domain Bacteria; phylum Bacteroidota; class Bacteroidia; order Chitinophagales; family Saprospiraceae; genus CALFUK01. The sequence continues at coordinate 2,192 of CALFUK010000200.1, read as the reverse complement.
CTCAGGCAGTATTCTCGCCTATTTGAAGTTAGACGGGAAGGTCAAAGATAAACACGTCACCCTACCCCAGCACCAGATTGTGAATATGGTATTCATGGTCGTCACCATAGCTGTGCTGGTCTACACCTTTATGAATCCCAGTATCACTTCTGTCTCTATAGCGACTATCGTCTGTATCCTGTACGGTATCTCATTCGTGGCACCGATCGGAGGCGCTGACATGCCAGTCGTGATATCTCTGCTCAACTCTGTGACGGGTATATCCGCAGCTACTGCGGGATTTTTATACAATAATCAGATTATGATACTTGGTGGTATATTAGTCGGAGCCTCAGGCACCATACTTACCGTACTCATGTGTAAAGCCATGAATCGCTCTCTGATGAATGTCATTGTCGGAGGATTCACCGCTACAGGCGCTGCAGCTGCAGGCGTCGCGAAAGATCAAGGGCCTGTACAGTCTACCCAGCCCATTGATGTCGCCATTTTGTTGAATTATGCCTCCAAGGTCATCATGGTACCTGGCTACGGTATGGCAGTGGCGCAGGCTCAGAAATACGCTAAAGAGCTAGACACCATCTTATCGAAGAAAGATGTCGAAGTGTACTACGGTATTCACCCTGTGGCTGGTAGAATGCCAGGCCATATGAATGTCCTGCTCGCAGAAGTAGACATCTCCTATGATAAGCTCTTAGATCTCGATGACTGCAATAGTCACCTCAGTGATACAGATATAGTCCTCGTAGTCGGTGCTAATGATGTAGTCAATCCATCTGCACTGGATGACCCAGGTAGCTCTATCTACGGTATGCCAGTCCTCGAAGTATGGAATGCGAAGCAAGTCATCGTCTTCAAGCGAAGTATGAAGCCAGGCTACGCAGGTATCCAGAATCCGCTGTTTTTCAAAGAGAATACTAAAATGCTTTTCGGGGATGCAGGCGCTACGCTAAAAGGCATCATTGATGAAATCAAGACGCTGGACTAGATACTAATGGTTGGTAATCTTGTCGTATTGAACATAGATATTTCCACCTAATAATATTTATTAAGTGGAAATATCTCTCATTTTTTAGACTTATCTCCACGCATTAATCCTTGAATAAAACATCCATATTGACTTCTGATTGGATCAGCTCTAGATAGTATTCATTCTTAATGGCAGGGTGGGTGGTGAATAAAGTATTAAAGACGGCTTTTTTAGTTTTGGTCCGCTCAGTGAATACAAGTTTGCGTTCTCTCATTTTTTTAGCATAAGCTTTATTGATCAAGAATGGCTCTCTGGTAAATTTTGCCTCACATAGATTAATCACTTGATCATCTCGATCAATCAATAAATCAATCTGCACACCTGGTAACGCTTTGTCGCCCTTAGCCTGCCATGAGGCACTCTTGCTGAAGATGCCTTCTATCCCCAGTGACTTCCTTATCTGATTCATGTGTCTATAGCAGACATTCTCAAATGCGTAACCACTCCACGCTCTATAGGCAGGGCTCGTTGCTAATTTATTCCATGCGCCTGAGCCCAAGTGCTTAGCATTCTTGATGAACTTATGGAAGAAGTGAGAATAGAAGTCTGCCAGCTTATAGATAGCATCACGCTTCGTCTTCTGATAGGGATACAGGATATTAATAAATCCAGCATCCTCCAGCTCGGTCAGCGTGCGGGTGATGATGCCTCCCTCTAGCAGCTTAGACTTTAGGATTAGTTCTCTTCGAGTCATGCCCTGCGGTCTCTTACTGAGCGCATTGATGACAGCAAGGTGATTCTCCACCTTCGTAAACATTGATGGATACAGCTGATTGAACTCGTCATAGAGCAGTCCAGACTTCTTGAAGCAGATCTGATCAATCGCTTGAACCGCACTTGTACCTTGCTGCACTTCATTCAGATAGTGAGGAATGCCGCCCATCACCATATACAGTTCTATGACCTGATATCGAGATAGATTGATGCCCCTATGATGGAGAAATGCCTCGGTCTCCGCTAGTGTGAATGGTTGTAATTTTATTCTTTGTGTCAACCGATTATACAGACCTCCCTTTGATCGCAGCAGTTTTTTCTGTATCCACGCATTCGCTGACCCGCATACGACAAGCACGATGTGGCTCATTTTCACTGCGTGCTGATTCCAAAAATATTCAAGAGCTGGCACGAATCCAGACTTATGTGTATCCAGCCAAGGCAACTCATC
>CALFUK010000199.1 GCA_937929945.1 uncultured Saprospiraceae bacterium | reverse complement strand
TTAGTTATTTACGTCATAGACGTTTCATATGCTTAGGTTTAAGAGCTGAATGCCTGTCAGCAAATACCTAAGTTCAATTACCCGCTTGGGTGTCTTAGTTATCTACCTCTTTTGCTTAATATTGCAGCGACGATGAATCGCTTTGACACCTGGATACCACTACTATCACGTCTTAAAAGCTATGAAAGGAAAAGCTTTTTAACGGATCTTAATGCCGGTATTTTAGTCGGTGTGCTCTTGATACCTCAGGGTATGGCTTATGCTTTCTTAGCCGGTGTACCTCCGATCTATGGACTCTACACCGCGCTAGTACCGCTTCTGATATACGCACTCTTCGGGACATCACATCAGTTATCGATTGGCCCTGTGGCTGTTTCGGCAATATTGATTGTGCACGGCGTGAGCGAGATAGCAGAGCCTCAGACAGAGGTATATATAGCGCTGGTCATTGTAGTTGGGTTATTGGTCGGCCTCTTTCAGTTTGTATTAGGTCTGTTGCGGGCAGGATTGCTGGTGAATTTTATCTCACATCCCGTGATTGCAGGCTTTACCTCTGCTGCAGGGATCATCATTATACTGAATCAGCTAAAAGACATCCTGGGCATCGATATTCCGCGTTTTCATTTTACACATGAGACGATCTATTATACTGGTCAGCACTACGACGAATATCATTATCCCACCATATTCCTCTTCATCGCTGGTATCGTGCTCATGTCAGTCCTAAAGAAGATTCATCGGCGCATTCCATTCGCACTGATTGCGGTGATTGGCTCTATTCTGGCAGTCTACTTTCTACAGTTGGATGCCAGTGGCGTGAGGATCACGGGAGAGATACAGCAGGGGCTGCCCTCATTTCAGCTGCCAGATATGAAGTTGGTGGAGCTGAGGACATTGTTCACTGTAGTGCTCACGGTAAGCATCATTGGCATCGTCGAGAGTGTCAGTATTGCCAAGTATATGGAGGACAGCGCGCACCCCATTAAGAACAATCAAGAGTTCATGGCCCTCGGCTTAGCTAAGATTTTCGGCGCTTTCTTTCAGGCCATACCGAGCTCTGGCAGCTTCTCTCGTTCAGCGGTGAATCATGAAGCTGGAGCCACTTCTCAAGTCTCTTCGCTGGTCACTGTAGGACTCATTTTAATGACGCTACTGTTCATGACACCCATCTTTTATTATTTGCCTAAGGCTATTCTGGCAGCCATCATTACGATGTCCGTGTATAAGCTGATCGACGTAAAAGAATTTTTCCATTTGTGGAAATGTCACAAGGGAGATTTTGCAACGATGCTGTTCACCTTTTTAGTGACTGTAATCATTGGGATAGAAGAAGGCATTCTCATTGGCATCATACTGTCACTCTTCTTAGTGCTTTATAAGAGCAGCAAGCCTACCATCTCGATCTTGGGTAAGGTGCCTGGTACCACTTACTTTCGGAATATTGATATTCACGAGAGCGCGATTCGCTCAGAGGGTAAGCTGATCATCCGGCTGGAGAATCAGCTTTATTTTGCCAATGCCAGTTTTTTTAAAGACACAGTGCAGCGACTTGTCAATGAGAATGAAGGACTCATACAAGAAATATTATTGGATGCGAAGAGCATCCATGAAATAGACAGCAGCGGCACTAAGGCACTATCAGAAGTCATAGACTACCTGAAGGAAAATGGCATCACGCTCAAAGTCTGTGGAGCTATGTATGCCCTCAGAGAAAGACTCACTTCCTCAGGTCTGGATATTGAGATTGGAGCGGAGAATATGTATGCCTTTCTGAATGATGCGATGGAGATCGAATGATCATTAGTTATGAATCGTGAAGTATCTAAATCAGCTTTGCTATATGCTGTACCGTAGGTATTTGGATGACTGCATGACTTAGTCCTTTAGCAAAAAAAAAGTCTTTGCTATACTGAACTCAACTCACATGCACAGATGAGATGCGCTTAGCTATGACGCCTGCTATGATGCAGGGAATGGCAAAAATCATAAAGTTAGTCCCAATCGAAAAGTCCATACCAATTAATATTCCACCCACATAGGGACCGACTACGGCGCCTGATCTTCCCGCTCCAATAGCCCAGCCGACACCCGTCGTCCTCACCTCAGCTGGATAGAGCTGCGCTGCTACAGAATAGAAGCCTACAAATCCCCCTTGCAGAAAAAAACCGATGACCGTGAACAACACCAGCGTGATGATGGAGCCCGCAAAAAAGCCAAAGACCATCATCAATAGAGCACAAGCCAGAAAGAAAATAAAGATGACATTGCGCAGGCCCCACTTGCCAGCGAGGTATCCGTGGATAGCCACACCACCCACGGCTCCCAGATTAAAGACGGCTCCTGCATAGATCGCCAGCTCCTTACTAAGGCCTGTGGTCTCAGCCAGCTTGGGTATCCAGCTCATTAAGAAATAGAGTGTGGCGTAGGCACTGAAGAAGCCTGCCCATAAGAGTATGGTCTGAGGCCTCAGTACCTCGCTGAATAATGACCGTACAGAAGTCTTGACCACAGCTGTCTGCAAAACTGGTAACTCGTTCATGGTCTTTTGCCCCATTTTTCTGAGGATGCGGTTCATCTGATCCAAAGCTCCTACAGGTCGTTTCTTTATCAAATAGTCCAGTGACTCTGACATGAAAAACAGGATCAAAGGGATCATCGCTAAGGTGGCTATGCCAGCTATTTCGAATATAAATCGCCATCCATATGCCGGTATGATCTGGGCTGCCACTAAGCCCGTAAGAAAGGCACCCAGTGGATAGCCAGAGAGTCCGATACCGACCCAGAGTGGCTTTGACCTTGGTGCGGCGTATTCTGACAAGAGGGTAGTGGTACTGGCCAGCATCGCACCAATGCCCAGACCACTGATTAATCTAAGCACGACGATGTGTGTGACAGATGTGGCAAAAGAAGTAGCATAGATGCTCAGACCCATGATCAAGGCACAGGCGAGGATCATCTTCTTTCGGCCAATATTATCCGCTATCGGGGCTAGGAACATCGCTCCGAAAGCCATACCCACTAAGCCCGAACTGAATACAGCACCTAATGCTGCCATACTGACACTCCACTCTTCCGCAATGGAGGAAGCTGAATAGGAGATGACTAAGACATCCATCCCATCCAGCATATTGAGCATAAAGCATACGAAGATGGTGGTGTATTGCAGCAAGCTCATTTTAGTCTCGTGCATCAAGCTGGGTTCGGTCTGAAGGGCGTGTCCTGCCATGCTATTCTATATGGGATGGTGAATAATCGACAGTAAGATAGTCACTATAATCGATTAGACGGGTCGAAAGTATGCGAGAATGGTCAGGTCATCTCAAGAGAGTACCGCAGCTAGACGGACTCATCCACGACACCATTTCTGAGTATCCCGACACCTGCGGCTTCCACTTCTACGACATCACCAGGCACTAAGTATTTTGGTGGATCAAATCTGGCTCCAGCACCATTCGGCGTACCAGTGGAAATCATATCTCCAGGCTTCAGCGTCATGAAGGTGCTCAGGTAGGAGATGATGTAATCAAAAGGAAACATCAGATTAGAGGTATTATCATCTTGTCTGATTTCTCCATTGACTCGAGTCTGAATCTTCAGATTACTGTAATCATCCACTTCATCAGCAGTGATCATCCATGGGCCGATCACCCCTGACTTATCAAAGTTCTTACCCTGAGTGACGTTGAATTTGGCATGGCGCACCCAGTCGCGGAGTGTCCCTTCATTCATGAGCGTCAAGCCTGCAATGTGCGACAGCGCTTCCTCTCTGGGAATGCGTCTGCCTCCCTGACCGATGATGATCACGATCTCGCCCTCATAGTCCAGCATGTGCGACTCAGGCGGGCGCACCACATCTTGCCGGTGACCCACGAATGAGTCCAGGTATCTTAAAAAAAGACTGGGGTATTTGGGGAGGGCAGAGTCGTCCTTGTACTCTGCATTTCGATTCGCATAGTTTACCCCGATACAAGCTATCTTCTCTCCATGTAGAATGGGAGGGAGATAGCGGATATCTTTCTCTTGGTGCAGGGGCTCCAATGTTGCTGCTATGCTTTTAAGGTCTTCCATAGCATCCTCTGCGATCCACTGCTGTAGATGTTTACCATGCCTGGCCCCTATGTCAGTAAAGGCAAGTCCCTGCTCCGTCTCTACCACAGATCCATAAGTCGTTTTTCCTTCCGCTATATAACTTGCAAATCTCATTTGATTAATCGTTTATGTGTTTATATAAATAATTGCCATTCGCATCTTCTGTAAGATCAATAATTGAACCTATCGAATGGCATTCTTAGTCAGGTCAATGCCCTTCACCAGTTCCTTGATCTCAGTGGACAGGATGATGCGCTTAGCCATTACATCTGCCGCACAGTATTTCTCTAAAAGCGACATCCCGATCTGAGAAAACCGCTCCAGCACTTCTCTTTCTCTTCCTTCCCGCAGCCGAAAGAGGAGATTGATCATTTGATTTTCCTTCTTCCCATCTGCTATGTAGTATTCTTCGGATCTCACGACTCTACATTTTATCCCCATGGCTGATGCATGACCCGTCTCCGTGAGAGCTGCACTGAGCTCTTGAAAAAAGACTGGAAAATCCAGGGTGACATTTGAGCTGCATTCTAAAGTGATGTGTGGCATAATCTTATTTTTATCAATGATAAAATTTACTTAGGCGAAATCTTCGTAGCCAGCTACAATCGGATTCGATTCAATCTCGGATTCGATTACATCCACACCAGCGAAGGGTGTCCCGTGTTCAAACCAGGATTTCGGCGCAGGAGCTCCCCAAAGTGTCTGTCGGCGCGGATCTCTCAGATCCCATCCCAGTGGCTCCCAGTCCGTATCCACCGTCAGGTAGTCGGATGTAAACGGTTCCAGCCTGTGCCCATCTGGATCCAAGATGTAGAGAAAGAAAGCATTCGATATGCCGTGCCTTCCAGGGCCACGCTCTATGTTCTCCACATAGCCCTCAGAGGCCATCACATCCAGCAGGTGGATGATGTTGTTGATGCTTGCCGTCCAGATACCTGTGTGGTGTAGTCGCGGGCCTTTCCCATTGGTCATCGCCATGTCATGCACATTTCCTTTGCGGTGCGTCCAGGCCGCCCACATATCTCCCTTCTCTGTAAGCGTGTATTCTGTCAGTCTGAAGCCCAGCTGCTGCACCATGAATTCATAAGTGGTCTGGCAGTTGGGCGTGAAGCAGTTGATGTGATCAAAGCGCAGTGGAGACAGCCCCTTATACTTAGTGAAAGCTCGCATCTGCGTCGGTACTCGCGTCTGCTTCGCGTGAAATTCTATGGGAATGCCCAGTGGCGTTTTTACCTCCAGTGTCCGTTCTTCGGCATGTCGACTCACCCATGCTGCCGGCAGCTGTAGCTCCTGAAAATGCTTCTCCAATAAATCCAAATCACGATCAAACGCGACTTTGAATCCGAGCGCCAGCACCTCCGCTTTTTCACCTTGCTGCAGTACATAGCAGTGATGATTCTTCTCCTCCAGGCCTCTGAGGTAAAGGGTATCCGCCGTCCGCTCCGTCTCGATCATCCCCATGATATCAATATAGAATTTACGAGAAGCATCCAGATCTTTCACTGTACAAGTGACGTGACTGCATCGCTGAATGTTGAAGGGAAGATCGAAATTGTGATTTATAAGTGCCATGGTTTATGAGTTATCTTGTTATTAGTTATGAGTTATCTAGTTATGAGATATGAGTTGATTTAGAGTTTTTGTTTGAGTTCATTGGTTTTGCTTTATGTGTGTTTTTGTTTGGGCTATTTGCTTTTATTTTGAGTTTTATAATTATTGATGCTTGACCTTTTCCTCCCGCAATGCCAGATGCTGAAACAAGTTCAGCATGACACGCTCTTACTTCCCAGCTCGCCGCCAGATACTGAAACAAGTTCAGCATGACACGCTCTTGCTTCCAAGCCTTCCCCCCAACTCATAACTCATAACTCATAAACTCATAACTCTCTATTCTCTCCTCCCGCAATGCCAGATACTGAAACAAGTTCAGCATGACACGCTCTTACTTCCAAGCCTTCCCCGTCACTCATAACTCATAACTCATAACTCATAACTCATAACTCATAACTCATATCTCTCTCTTCTCTCATAACTCAAAAATTCATATCTCTCTCATATCTCATTTCTCATTTCTTTCTCTCTTCTTTTTGCTTCAAGGTCAAGACAGCGCTTCTGATCATCTTCATGATTTCTGACGTCAGGCCAAAGATGCAATCATAGCTCACTTGATCAATGTATCCCGTTTCGAGGAGTATGTCGAGCCAGTATTGAGTTTCTCCAACTTCTTTCTGCGCCACTTTCAATTTGTGAATAAAGTCCTTTTCGCTTTCTGCATTCTGAGCCTCTCTGACCATCGCCCCAGGATTTGTCCCACTTCGTAAAATCTGTCGACTCAAAACATATTCTTTCCGTTCCGTCTTCAGGACTTCACAAAGCCGCACCACTTCCACCGCTAGCTGAAACGTCCTTTCTCTAAGTGGACTCTTCATATCATTTCTTTTTTGTTTTAATTATACAAACAACCGAATATCTGTGATACTCCTCCCGCAATGCCAATTACTGAATTAAGTTCAGCATGTTGCGCTCTTACTACCAAGCCTTCCCCGTCACTCATAACTCAAAAACTCATATCTCTCTATTCTCTCCTCCCGCAATGCCAGATACTGAAACAAGTTCAGCATGACACGCTCTTATTTCCCAACTCCCGCCAGATAATGAAACAAGTTCAGCATGACACGCTCTTGCGACCAAGCCTTCACCCCAACTCATAACTCATAACTCATAACTCATAACTCTTTAACTCATAACTAATAACTCATAACTCATAACTCATAACTCATAATTCCTCATACTCCCAACTTCGGTATCGAATGAGTATCATAAGCAATACTCACGTTCTTTGTCTCCATGTAGAAGTCGAAGGAGTAGTCGCCGCCATCTCTTCCGATGCCGCTGTATTTTACTCCGCCGAAGGGCGTAGGCAGGTGGCGCACATTTTGCGAATTGACCCAGATCATACCTGACTCTACATCGCGGGCGACTCTGATGGAGCGGCCCACGTCTTTTGTCCAGATATAGGCGGTCAAGCCATAGCGCACA
>CALFUK010000198.1 GCA_937929945.1 uncultured Saprospiraceae bacterium | reverse complement strand
ATGGATTTTGTCGTTTATAGACTTAGTTTTCCAAATGTTGTGCATCACCTTTTTACGTGATTTCTTATCTAATTTCGTCAAGCACTGATTGGCTTCTTCAAGAGCAATGAAGCTAAACCTATCTTTCATATGTTTAAATTTCAGGGCGAAATGCCTGTCAGCAAATAACTAATTTCAATCATCCACTTGGGTGTCTTAGTTATCTACGTCATAGACGTTTCATATGTTTAAATTTTGTAACTGAGTGCCTGTCAGCAAATAACTAAGTTCAATCATCCACTTGGGTGTCTTAGTTATCTACGTCATAGACGTTTCATATGTTTAAATTTTGTAACTGAGTGCCTGTCAACAAATAACTAAGTTCAATCATTTACTCGGGTGTCTTAATTATCTATGTCATAGACGTTTCATTGCATCAGTCTAGTGGTTTCTTTAATTGGAAACAAATGGTTTGTTTTTTTGAAGTAACCTGGCACATAACGGACTTACCGAAATGCCAATTGGCCAGTAGCTGTATCGTAAGAGATTCTTGAGATATAATCCGTGAAGTGAATTGATTCCTTGCTCTGGACTGGTTAACCTACGCGCGCAATGAAGATGTCTAGTTTATACCATTCACATTATCACTGGTAAATTTATACTTGCCACATTGCTCCTTTGGGGCTGTTGGGTCGGGCTCGTATTTGTATTTATTGATAGACCTGAGCGCAGCCTTTCTGATGGCGCGATCCTTTATGGTAGATTCGAATTCATTGATCTCTGCGTAAGTCACATTACCATCACGTCCGATGCAGACCTTGAAGACTAAGACTCCAGACTTACTGGATGCAGTCCGAATCATGGAAGGATCACGGTACTTTACCTTTCGGCCAAAGACACCATCTCCACTATCATCATACTCACCATCTCCGACACCACCATTGCCTATACCGTCATCATTGTCATCACCGCTGTCTCCGTCACCTTTACCAGTGCCAGCATCGCCTGTACCTGTACCTTCTTCGGCCTCGTCCTTGCCAGATGGCAGTCCGCCACCTCCATCTTCTTCTGATGGCTCTGCATTCTCTGTGGGTATACCATCCATGATGTCACCGACTTCTTCTTCGATCTTAGCTAGTATATCTTCTAATGAAGGGAGAGAGCTGGTCGAAGCTTCTGGGGACGAGGTAGGGATATCCACGGGAGCAGGGGCCTCGTATATTTCTGGTTCTGGCTGATCGATTTGTATTTCTTCTTCTACAGCGATGACTTCGGCCTCTTCCGTCACGATCTCCGCCTCTACGGGTTCTGATGGCTGTGGCGTCGGAGTAGGCGTTTTGACTTCTGGAGCTGGTTTAGGAGCTGGCTTAGTCTCTTGCACTGTTGGCTTAGGTGTCGTGACCTTGATGACTTCTGCGGGCTTCACTTTAGGGCGTTCTGCTGGTTTCTCTGCTGGTTTTGCGACTTCTGTCTTAGGTCGATTGGCACCAGAGGCTGCACTGGATTTCGTACTGGCAGAGCTTTTGGTATTTTCGAAGACGATGTCTTTCTTATCAAAAGCGATCTGCACTGCATACTGAGTATCAATGTTTTTTTCTGGATCGGGCTGAAAGAAGGGAATCAGAGCCAAAAGCAGGATGATACCATGGATAATTAGCGAGATGCGCATCCCTTTCTTCTTATGCAGTTCTTCTGATGAAAGTGCTCGTACTTCAGTCATGCTTATACCTTGATTAATGAATCACTTATATACCTAAAATGACGCAATTTTCTGAATTGAGATGTTAACAAATAAATAAAACGTCAAATAAGTATCTAAATTATACAATGCTGGGCTTCATTCGACCTGTAAGTCAAGTATTTTGTTTCTTTTCCGCAGTAGCTAATTCGCATTATTTGGGCGTTTTTCAGATACAGTAGCCATATTTCTGAGGCACGTCAATGGTTAAGCTCCCAGCTTATGCAGAATGAGCCAGAATATTCCCGTACAGATGACCAGTAAAACCAGAGTCATCAACCAGCTGCCTCCAAGCAGTGCTGATATAAACACACAGATGATACTGGCGGCTCCTACAGTCAGCGCATACGGCATCTGAGTCCTGACATGATCTATATGATTACAGTCAGAAGCTAAAGAGGATAAGATGGTCGTATCTGAAATCGGCGAACAGTGGTCACCCAAGACTGATGCGGCCAATACAGTCGCTATGACATTCAGCAGCAGCGGGAGGGTCTCATCAGGTGTCATGCCATTCGCCTGGCAGATAGCAAAGGTCGTCGGAATCGCTATCGGATAAAGTATCGCCATAGTGCTCCAGCTGGATCCAGTAGAGAAAGCGATGAATGCGGCCAGAACGAATATAATGACAGGCATAAAGATCGGATTGAGCGAATTCTCTAAGGCGCCACTGAGGTATTCTGCTGTATGCAGCTGCTCCGTGGTACTGGCCAGTGCCCAGGCTAAGGTCAAAATGATCAAGGCTGGCATCATAGTCTTAAAACCCTCTGCCATCCAGTGCATGCTGTCAAATAGCTTCATGATGCGCTGGCTGACTGTCAGAAACAGGGCGACCATGACTCCACTCAGAGAGGCCCACAGCAAGGCGACATAGGAGTCTGCAGCACCGATCAGTTTGCCCAGCTTAGCGAAGAAGCCTCCATCTCCCTCTGCAAAGAGGGCGGCGGCATGAGTCCAGACACTGCCCCAGCTGTGCTGTAGTCCTGGTATATTCAGCTCTGATAGTTCGGCATATAGAGAATCGATGCCTGTATCGATCAGTCCGATGATGGTCATGAATATCACGGTCAGTACTGGAATGGCTGCATTGTACCATCTTAGAGGTGCATTCTTGACGGGACTCAGGTCTTCCATATTGGGCTCGTCCTCAGATGTCGTCGCAGCAGGGGAGACTTGGCCAGTGGTCCGCGCTCTATGCTCAGCCGCTTTCATAGGTCCAAAGTCTCGCTGAGTATAGATCACTAAGAAGCCAAAGATGAGTGTCAGAAAGGGATAGAATGAATACTTCAGCGAGCTGATAAAGATCGAGTAGGGTGTCATATCATAGCTGCCTGATAGCTGGCTCATACCGCTGTCAATGTAGCTCAGCTCAGCACCAATCCAAGTGGTAATAAAGGCGATCGCCGCTATAGGCGCTGCAGTGCTGTCGACCAGATAAGCCAGTTTTTCTCTTGATATATTGAATTTGTCAGTCACGGGTCGCATGGTATTACCGACGATGAGGGTGTTAGCATAGTCATCGAAGAAGATAGCGAGACCCAGTATCCAGGTGATGAACTGACTGCTGCGCACACTCTTAGCATAGCCCTGTAGAGAATCCACCACACCAGCCATACCCCCGTTCTTGGAGATGATGGCCACCATACCACCGATCAGGAGTGAGAAGACGATAATGGACATGTGCCCGCTGTCAGCCACAGCATTGATGATGTAGGTATCTATGACAGAGAAGAGGCTTTTGAAAAAATGATAAAAACTATCAAATCGCAAGCCATTAGCGATGAAGGCGCCTGAGAAGATGCCTAAAAACAGCGAGCTGACGACCTCCTTGAAGATCAGTGCTAAGATGATCGCTATTAAGGGAGGCACCATGGATAACCAGAGCGGTATACGCTGTATTCTATGCGTCCCGTCCTTAGCTGAAATGTGGAATAACTGGAGCTTCTTACCAGAAGAGGCTTCATGACTCAGGAAGACGAGCTCTCCCTTCTTGGAGAAGGATTTATCGATCTGGCTCAGGCCATTTGCGAAGTCAAGGCTGACTGCCTCACCGTCCATGCTGAGCTGAGCTGTGCCAGGGGAGAGATTATCGATGCGCAGCTGAAGTTGATCGCCAGATGATTCTATAGATAACTCATTGAAGCTAATCCGCTCTTTTATTTCTACGGGCGCTGTGGTAGTCGCTGAGTCTACAGGGATCAGTAGTTGTTGACCATGAGCTGATACAGCACTACACAGGAGAAATAAGATTAAACAGATAAATCTATACATTCGACATTACTTTACTTGATGGCGACTTATACATCGATATATGAATAAGTATTTAAGCCATACTTTCGTTAGAAATAAGTAATCATTCTACTCGCTCTAATATAAACATTCGCTCGTGAAGCAAATCAGATTTTTTCTATTACTCAGCATTTTAACCCTAGCTCAGCTAGCTTTCGCTCAGGGGATCGCTCGGCTGGACTTTGCGGTGTCAGAAGGGGGACAGGACTTTCCTTTCCCTTTTGCTGGCGGTATCATAGCTCCACAGTTTAGCAATGTCGATCTTAATTTTGATGGTCTGGATGATCTCTTCGTTTTTGATCGGGCTGGCGGGGTGATTATGCCATTTCTTTTACAGGATGATGGTAGCTACGACTATGCGCCACAGTACATTTCAGCCTTCCCGTCGGCGGACTCTTGGATGCTGCTGAAGGATTATGATGGTGATGGTATCTCAGATGTATTCATGGCACCTACAGTCCAGGGTATAGCAGGGATAGAGGTGCAGCGAGGGCAGAACGAATCAGGGAGCTTGTCTTATCAGCTTGCCAGTGAGTCAGCTGATGGCTTCAATGTGCTCTTCGTACCACTGGGTAGTGGTGTCACACAAGTGTATAATTCTCTCATTGACATTCCTGGTATTGAGGATGTGGATGGTGATGGGGACATTGACATAGTCGCCTTCGAGCCAGGTGGATCTACGATCAGCTACTATGAAAACTTATCCATCAAGGATGGAGTCGGTACGGCTGGATTAGACTATGTGATTAAGGATAATTGCTTTGGCAAGGTGGTGGAAAGTGGATTCTCAGAAGACTTATTCATCAGCGAGGATGGGGTCAAGTGTGGGCGAAGCCTGCAGAATGATCTCGCCGAAATCAGACACGCTGGGTCCACCGTCACACTCATTGATACGAATGGTGACGGCCTGCAGGAAGCGCTGATTGGAGATATCTCTTCTGATGGCTTGGTCTTATTAACTAATGCAGGCACAGCTGAAAGCGCCTGGTATAATGAAGTGGATCTGGACTTTCCCTCCTCGGATACACCTGTACAAATCAATATTTTTAATGCGGCATACCCCGTAAAGACCTCCGCAGATGGTCGGACTGATCTGCTCGTCGCACCTAACGAAGCTGTCGGGCTGCAATCTAATAATCATATATGGCTGTATGAAAATGAGGGCACAGAATCCGTACCTGACTATAAGCTAAAGAACCGAAACTTTTTGGTAGAAGACATGCTGCACTTCGGAAAGAATACCGTGCCCTGCTTCATGGATGTGAATGCCGATGGCCTTATGGATATCATTGCAGGATCCACTGGTAGACTGGAGATGGTCGGAGAGAAGTCACCACGTCTGGCACTCTTACTCAATCGCGGATCGGCAGAAGTACCAGCATTCGAATTGATGGATCGAGACTACTTGTCGATGTCGGCATTTGGGACAACATCAGGAGAGCTGGCTCCTGCTGCTGGGGATGTTGATAGTGATGGAGATGTGGATTTACTGATTGGTGATGATCGAGGATTATTCTACTTCATTGAGAATACAGCAGGTCCAGGAGAAGCAGCTATATTTAGCGATCCGGTGTACAATTACCAAGAGTTAGAGTTGGGCCAATTTGTGAAAGCGGCGATCTATGACTTTAATCAAGATGGTCTGCAAGATCTAGTCGTCGGAGAGCGTAACTTTAATAGCGCTGGTGAGGTGATCGGCAGTCTAAATTACATTCCCAATACGGGCGAGGCTGGCAGTCCTTTATTCTTACAAAGCTCCAGTGAGAGCAGTGAGGTCTTTGGAGAGGTATATACGAAGGAGCCTGGATTCATCCGTAATTTTGCTGCGCCCTATGCAGTGAAGTCAGAAGGGGAGACGGTGCTCTTTGTCGGGACTGAGAGTGGCCAGATCAAAGCCTATGGCAATATTGATGATAATCTCACTGGTGCATTCTCTGTACTATCTGAGATTTATGGAAATATTGCAGAAGGCATCAATACGGCACCAGCTCTATATGACATTGATCATAATGGATTCTATGATATATTGATCGGTAATCGTAGAGGAGGACTCAGCCTATACAGCACTAACTTCAGATCTGAGATCCGATCTAATACAGTAGAGATTTCGACTCAGCACTACCAGATTTTGCCGACCATCACTAGCCAATACTTTAGCATTTCAGGTGATTTGCAGAAATCAGCCATTGCATCTATTATCAATGAAGCAGGTCAGGCATTGAAGACATTCGCTGTAAGACCTGGTGAGCAAATAGATGTGTCTTCACTAAATTCAGGAATCTATTTTGTTAGAATATTGAGCGAAGACAGTCGAGAGACGCACAAGCTTAGCATCATTAGGTGATCCATTCTGTGACACTAATCGGTCTTGAAAGATCGCGAATGATTATACAATCGCTATAGAAGGTGTCTGCATGGAAAGATCAGCAAAACATTATCGCGCACCAAAAAGCAAGCTCCCAATTCTGACCATAGTAGATCCAGCGACCAATGCTATTTTATAATCGCCAGACATACCCATGGAGATCTGATCGAAGACTACGGTATCATTCGAGATTTCTTGTTGACACTGTCCAAATAATACCTTCAGCGAATCGAATTCTGATCTGACTTGGGCCTCATCTTCTGTGAAGCTGGCCATGCCCATTAAGCCGCGCACCGTGATGTTAT
>CALFUK010000197.1 GCA_937929945.1 uncultured Saprospiraceae bacterium | reverse complement strand
GATTTTCATAGGTTAGATCATTTATGATTTACCATCTCTGCCATATTTATTTCACCCCTTTGTCGGACTCAGGAATAGTTCTGGAGTCCTCGCTTTGTAGGCTTCATAGTCTGGATCACCGCCCCATCTTTTGTCCGCTATCTTCTCTAGTTTATCCACTCCGCTCACTTTAGTGATCAGCAGATAAATAAAGATCGGAGAGATGATCGTGGCCCACTGCCAGCCTTGCAGCACAGGTATGCAGATGATGAATACGCCGACCCAAAGGGTGATCTCTCCGAAGTAATTAGGGTGGCGTGAATGCGCCCATAGCCCACTGGAGATGAAGCGGCCTTTGTTAGCTGGGTCTTTCTTGAAAGCTCGCTTCTGCTGATCTGCCACTACCTCTACGACGAAGCCAAACAACCAAATGCAGGAACCAATGATTGCGAATAGTCCTAATTCAACTTGATACTGCGAAGTGATGACGGCCAGTGCTGCGGCTAACGTCAGGAAGACCCAAAGGGCCTGTAAGGTCCAAGCCACCAGAAATCTAGAAAACACTGGCTTGATCTCATCAAAGCGAGAGTCCTTGCCATCTTTTCTGATCCTCATGAAGAGAAAACTACCCAGTCTGATCGACCAGATACCAGCCATCCCTATCAAGAGCAGTGCGCGAGGATTGTCCCATACATCACCTACCATGAGTGAGATGATCAGCATCGATAGATAGGTGAGGCTCCCAGTCAGGTCATAGAAGTGCTCCGTCTGAA
The DNA here is from genome assembly GCA_937929945.1 of uncultured Saprospiraceae bacterium. Taxonomy (GTDB): domain Bacteria; phylum Bacteroidota; class Bacteroidia; order Chitinophagales; family Saprospiraceae; genus CALFUK01. The sequence goes on along the minus strand of CALFUK010000197.1, from coordinate 15,430 downwards.
GTATGTATGCAGGTATGAAGGCCACCCAGTTGATCACAAAGGCTAAGCATCCCAGCAGTAGGTATAAGGATATATTATCTATTTGGATACTGTAGGCTGCATTAGCCCAGGACATTAAAAAGGCGATCAGCACGGAGATGATAATGACCACACTTGACTTGATGACTGCTTTATTCATGCGATGGGATTTAGTAGATGAATGTCTAACATGATGCGGGCTATTTTGTTTCTGAGACATGCAGCTCTAGTGCTATAAATCGAGCGTACTCTGCATGTCGGTAAAACTAAAAGTCTGCCTTTTTCGATAGCACCCTAAGCTCCTTGGATATGATTGCGTCCATTTCGATGGGTCCATAGATATGCGGGAAACCCAGTGGATGACCTTCACCCTCTACTAACAGCTTTGACCTGAGCTTTGTCTTGTCCAATCTTAGAATGTAGACTTCATCCACGCCCTGAAAGTGATTCGATATCACATGGTCAAACTGCTCTATAAAGCAATTGTGAATGAAGCCTTCCTCTTCAAATCGGGCAGGGACATACTCTGGCTGATCATCAAACTGATGAAAATAAGCTGGCTGCACGAAGTGGTAGATGTATGGATCGCGACTGCCGTAATTATCCTTCACGTTTTCGTAATTCTTTTTTCAATATTTTGCCTGTGGCACTCATCGGTAAGGCATCGATGAATTCGATCACCCTGGGATACTTATAGGCAGCAATATTTTCCTTACAGTATGCCATAAGGGCATCCGTCTCGACAGTCTGTCCTTCTTCTAGGACAACGTATGCTTTTATCTCCTCACCTAGCTTCTCATCTGGTATGCCGATGACGGCTACTAAGGATACAGCATCGTGCTTGATGATCATCTCTTCTACCTCTCTGGGGTACACATTGAGTCCTCCTCGGATGATCATATCCTTGGTGCGGTCTACGATGAAGAAGTATCCATCTTCATCTTTGATCGCGACATCACCAGAATACAGCCAGCCATTCTTGATGGACTTTGCATTAGCCTCTGGCTTGTTGAAGTATCCTTTAGTCACATTGTGCCCTCTGTAGATAAGTTCACCACGTTCACCGACGGGGACCTCTTGGTCATTTTCATCTACGAGCTTTACCTCTACACCCCAAACGGGTGTACCGACGGAGCCAGCTTTTCTCTCTCTGTCCATATGATTGAAGGTCACGATAGGTGAGCCTTCTGACATACCGAATCCTTCTAAGACAGGGACGCCGAATCTCTCTTCGAATGCATGGAGCACTTCTACGGGAAGGGCAGCTCCACCTGACATGCCGACTCTGAGATTTTTGGAGATCTGGTCATAGTCGAATTTTTCTTCTTTATAATTGAGCAAGCCCCAGTACATGGTCGGTACTCCAGCAAAGAGTGTGACTTCATGTTTCTGTAATAATCCGAAAACGGCTTCTGCGTCAAATCGTGGCAATAACACATTATGGGCACCTCTATAAATACCTGCATTCATCAAGCAGGTCATGGCGAAGATGTGGAAGAGCGGTAAGACTGTCAGTAGTGTATCATCATGTACCATATGGCTTAGGTCAGCTGATACCACACAGTTCAGCATCAGATTAGAATGTGTCAGCTCAGCGCCTTTAGGTCTGCCAGTGGTCCCTGAAGTATAGATGATGACAGCCGTATCCTCAGCGGATGTCTGAGCTGTCTCCACCGTGGTAGGCTGTGTCGCCATGAGTTGACCCAGCGTCATGGTGCCTGCGATGGGTGAGGGGTCGGTAGGTTTAGCTGTGATCATGAAAAAGTGTTCACACGCTGCTACTTCTTGAAATCCAGCGTGGCCCATCTCGCCCATGGGAAGGTCAGGTGTCCCTTGGAAGCAGAAGTAAGCTTTTGCTTCGCTATCCGTCAGATGGTATTTTATTTCTTCTTGTTTAAGTAAGACGCTCAGCGGCACGACGACTGCGCCTGCTTTTAATATGCCGAAATACACGATTGGGAAATAAGGTAAGTTAAAGCAGCTCAGGGCTACTTTATCTCCAGGCTTTATGCCCTTAGAGATGAGTCCATTGGCCACCTGATTAGCGGCGCCATTGATCTGTAAGAAGTTCATCGTGGACTCTCCAAATGTGAATGCGGGACTGTCTCCGTATCGACGCGCGGAGTCTTCTAAAATGACTGAAAGGTTTAGCATATGATGTAGATGTGACTTGTGATTTCAAAAGTTCTAAGATAGAAAGTAATTCAGTAATGATAATAGAGATTGATGCTTTCGCTGATAAAAGATAGATTGATATCAATAAATAGAAAGAATACACGATGCTTCGAGAAAAACTGAATGGTTCATATGCGTCAAGCTGCAGGGAGCTTAAGCTGGGTCAGCGAAGATCGTGGCCCTTATGTTTGGCCATTCGCTGGCTAGTATGCTATAGTATATCGTGTCACGGCGAAAACCATCTGACATCAGCGTGTGGCTTCTTAAGACTCCTTCGGCAGTAGCGCCTATTTTTTCCATTGCGCGCCTGGACTGCTGATTTCTGGTGTCAGTCTTCAGCTCCACTCGCTGCATGCCGAGCTCATCGAAAGCATATGACAGCATCAGGTGCTTCTGAGCTTTGTTGAGCCCTGTGCCTTGATACTCTCTCCCGATCCAAGTCCAGCCTATTTCGACTCGATCATTAGCATTGGAGATATTACCATAGCTGGTGCAGCCAGCATAGGCCTGAGCCTTTTTATCAAAACTGATGAACGGGTAGCGGATGCCTTGAGAGCGTTGTAAGAGTGCTGTCTCGATGTAAGATTTTAATTGTGCCTGTGTACCAATGCTACTGGGGGAATAGCGGAGCAGGTCTGGATTTTTGTGCGCTATCGGAAGCAGATTGTTAAGGTCATCAGGTACAAGAGATCTTAACTTGATACGATCATTTTCTAAGATGATCTGTGCTTCGGTATTTAGATTTGTCATGTATCCCAGTACTTTTCTCAAAGTTCTGAAAACTTAGGCGAAAGCCAAACCGAGCCAGAATAAATATGGGTCCTTATCCATATCGATGCTGACTTAAAGCAAGTATCATTTTATTGAGAGTTGTGTCAATTACAACTCATGATAAAAATCAATTTTAATTGAATTCATTTATTGTATTTTACCTCACGTATTAATGAGGAAGCTATTTCTAAGAATACTTCACTCGAATTATCAGATTATAAAACTTAAGCCAATAATGAGTAATAATAAACAAGTTAGATTAGCCAAGCGACCCATGGGTATGACGGATGCGTCCACTTGGGAATTCACCACCAAGGACATTCCCACACCTGCGGAGGGTCAGTTCCTCTGCAAGATCGAATACATCTCGCTGGATCCAGCGATGAGAGGATGGGTGAATGACGCTAAGTCATACATACCTCCAGTAGAGATCGGTGCAGTCATGAGAGCCGGTACAGCTGGGACAGTGATCGAGAGTAAGCATCCAGATTATAAAGAAGGAGACTTCGTCGTCGGCAGTCTGGGTGTGCAGGAGTATGCGGTATCTGATGGCAGCTTCTGCTATAAGTCTGACACCTTCGGCTTACCCAAAGAAAAATTTTTAGGCGTTTTGGGTATGCCAGGCTTCACGGCTTATTTTGGCTTGATAGATGTCACTAATCCGCAGCCAGGTGAGACCCTGGTAGTCAGTGGGGCAGCAGGTGCTGTCGGTAGTGTCGTCGGCCAAATCGGTAAGATCAAAGGCTGTAAGGTCATCGGTATCGCTGGTGGTCCAGAGAAATGTAAGATGGTGGTGGAGGACTATGGCTTTGACGCTTGCATCGACTATAAGGCAGGTGATGTCAAAGCTGGCTTGAAGGAGCACTGCCCTAAAGGCATTGATATTTACTTTGATAATGTCGGTGGTGAAATACTGGACCTTTGTCTTGCCAGAATCAGATTTCACGGGCGAGTGTCTATCTGTGGCGCGATCTCACAATACAACAGCACAGAGCCTATCAAAGGACCGTCTAACTATCTCTCCTTATTGGTGAATGGTGCTAAGATGGAAGGCTTTGTCGTGCTTCATTTCAGAGAAAGATATATGGAAGCGGCTAAGCAGCTTGGCGAATGGATGATGGCAGGGCAGCTGAAGTCAAAGGAGACGGTCATCGAAGGCATCGAGACTTTCCCCGACACGTTTAATCGATTATTCTCTGGGGATAAGACAGGTAAACTGGTGCTGAAGCCATAACGCCGCACGAACTAATAAGCTAAAAGTGAAAAAGCCAAAACAATTGTTTTGGCTTTTTCTATAAATAGAGGTGACTAGTGAGCGTGTTTATTAATTGAGATGCTCTTGGATATGTTCTTTGAATCCGAATATATCTTCCAGGGTCAGTTCCTTGACCTCTCCATGCTTTGACAAGGCTGTAAAATTCAACTTTCCTTTATCACCAATGAGCGCGATATTATACTCAGCTCCTTTGATGTATGTCTGATGAAAAGCTTTCATATCATCAAAGGTCATTGCCTTAACTTTCTCATAGATGTCTTTTCTGATGTCATAGTCTAAGTCTTTTTGCTTAGCGTCTAGATAATTAAAAAACAGACTGGTCTTGGTCAGTCTTTCTGATTCTATGGTTTCGAGAATGCCTTTTTTAGCATTGTCGAAAGTTACTTCAGATTCTGGCATGTCGTTTAGCAGGTCGATCATGGCATTCATAGCTTCTTCTTGTTTGTCAGCTTGAGTGCCGACATAGGCCATCATGTTGTCATGACTGTCTGCTTTTCTGCCTTGGTTATATCCTGTGTATACAGAATAAGCCAGACCTTGAGCTTCTCTGATTTCCTGAAATGCGATGCCAGACATACCACCAAAATAATCATTGAACATCCGAGCAGCAGGGGAGAGCTTTCGATCGTACTTCAGTCCTTTATGATGAAACACGATTTCTGCTTGGACCATATCGTAGTGAGTCCAGAAGACTTCAGGATCATCTGTGTCCAATTCTGCAAACTTTTGACGTACAGGTACAGGCTGGAGTTTTTCGGGGATTCTATGATAATCATTCAGAGTCGAAATTAATTTAGATTCAGCCATCGGTCCGAAATACATGATCATATGTTCTGTCTGATTTATAGATTTGATGATGTCAGTTAGGACACTTGGATCCAGAGAGTTAAGCTCTTCGTTTTTCAGTACATTGGTGAAGGGAGATTTTTCTCCATATTTAGCATAACTCATCAAGCCTCTCCACAGGATGGTGTTCTTATTCTTCTTAGAATCTGATCTGGCCTTATGAGCATCCGCGATCATATTGTCTAAGACCTTTTGATCTGGCTTGGCATTTTGTAGTAGGTCCTCGAAGATTTCCATCGCTGGCACCATATTCTCTTGGATGCCATTGAGGTAGACATAGACTCTTTCATCTGAGCTGAATACGTTAAAGCTGCACGCGAGTTGGTATAGCTCTTGTTTGACTTCTTCTGGTGTCTTAGTATCTGTACCTAAATATTGTAAGTAATCAAGGGCATACTTTGCCATCGGATTTTCATTGGTGCCAGTCTCGAGTAAGTAGTAGAGTGTGAAGAGTTCGTTTTCATCATTCTGCTTATAGAGTACTGGGATATCAGATTTCATCTGAGTCTGCTTGAGGTCCTTCTCGTAGTCTATGAAGACAGGGCTGAGTGCATCTACTTCATTGTCACTTATCTCAGTGAAGAAGGGAGACTTAGTCGCGCGATCCAAATTGACTTTGGTGATTTCAGGTTTGACTACTTGTATCTTATTCGGATCTTCACCAGTCTTTTTGTAGATCAGTCCGTAGTTATTTTGGTATTTATTTTTGGCGAACTCCATGAGAGATTCTTTAGTGATGGCTTCCATTTGGGGGATCAGGCTGATGTAGTCTTGCCATGGCATGTTATTCGTAAATGCCATGACTTGATCATTAGTCCTTGACCTGTTGCTCTGCATCGAGTTCATCCGATCTTTCTTAAAATTATTCAGAATGGCTTCCATGAGCCAATCCTCAAATTCTCCTTTTTTTACTTTTTCTAATTGCTTTAGGAGAAGGTCTTTCACCTCTTCTAAGGATTGTCCTTCTCGTGGCTTACCATATAGCTGATGAAGGCTGTAGTCGTTCATGGGATTGGGAAAACTACCACCGGATAGTACCTTTTGCTTTTGCACGAGATCGATGTCTATCAGACCTGCATAAGAGTTATTCAGGATTTGGTCCACCATCATCATATAAGGATAGTCGGCTGACGACCTACCGCCCATTCTGAATGCCAGGCTGATCTGTTCTGCATCAGGGCCAATTACGGTGGCCACTTGTGGAGAAGTAATTGGATCTTCTTCGATGGATGTGTAATCCTCCAGTTCTTGGCTTTCTTTATCTCCGAAATACTGATCTACCAGCTTGATGGTTTCCTCAGGGTCTAGATCACCACTCAGACAGATCGCCATATTATTGGGAATATAATACTTGTAAAAATATGCATTGATGTCTCTAATCGATGGATTCTTCAAGTGCTCTATGGTACCAATGACTGTTTGGGTACCGTATTCGTGCTGCTTATACATAAGTTCGTACATGGTCTCGAATACCTTCCAGCTATCATTGTCTAATGATCTATTTTTCTCCTCGTATACCGTTTCTAATTCAGTGTGGAATAAGCGATTTACAATCATATTAAATCGCTCTGATTCAATCTGTAGCCAATTCTCTAACTGGTTAGAAGGTATGTCATTAATGTACACAGTCCTGTCATTCGTGGTGTAAGCATTAGTCCCCGTAGCGCCTATATACTGGACCATTTTATCATATTCATTCGCTATGGCGAAGGAAGAGGCTTCATTAGATAAGGCATCGATTTTTGTGTACCAGTCTTTTCTTTTATCCTCATCAGCGATCTTTCGATATTCCTCGAACATCCACTCGATGCTGTCCAATAAAGGTTTTTCCTTTTCCCAATCCTTGGTCCCAAAGACGCTCGTACCCTTGAACATCATGTGTTCTAAGTAGTGGGCTAGTCCAGTAGAATTAGCTGGGTCAAACTTTCCACCAGCCTTCACAGGGATCGCCGTATTGATGCGAGGTTCTCCATCGTATTCGCTCAGATAGACTTTAAGGCCATTGTCTAAAGTGTAAATTCGTGTTTTGGATAAATCACCAGCCACGTATTCGTAACTGTAGCCATTGCTATCAGTGCTAGTCTTAGTGCTCATCTCTGCATTATTGCTTTTGCAGGAAAGCAAGAAGATGAATAAGCAGCTAATGGCTGCTGAATAAAATAAGTTTTTCATACAGTTGCAGTTTTTATATACATCATTGATAACGAATTGAGATAAGAATGATTGTAGTCCCCAATGTCGAGCCTAAAGTAATGGATTAGCTCCAAACTATGGATAAGCTTTATCGATGCAGAGATGCGTTTAGTCTAAATATGATGTCGGCTAGAGGAAGATAAGATGAAACTGGAGCTCACCCAGACTGTTTATTTCAATTGCGGGGCTGGGCGCCTTGAGCACATTCAGGAGGCTGAAGACTGTTTTTAAAAAGGGGGACTCGGTCTTGATGCGGCTGAAGTCTACGTCCAGCGCCAGATAGAATTGCTGGTGCCTGGGAAATAGTTCTGGATCCAGTGTCAGCTGCTGATCCGATTCTGACCATTGGTTTTCAAATCCGCCCAGCATATGCTCCGCACCGTATCCCGCTGCGACATTTAGCCAAGAGGGCAGGGGAGCTTCAGGGAAGAATGATCTGACATTGGCACTCAGCCAGATGGTCTGAGCATTATAGTCCTTTAAGTACTGCTCGGCGAAGTGGCTGCCGTAGAGACTTTCTGATCTGCTGAGGAAAGTCTGCTCACTGATCGTGGTGATCTGAGCATCGCGGTACTGCTCGCTGTAATCATTTGGCCAGCTGGAGACTTTCATGATCAGTCTTTGTTCTTGCCACTGTTTTTGCTGTCCTGCGAAGAGGCCTATGCCTATCAGGTTAGCTCCAGTATCGTAGATGGAGAAGCCCCACTGAGTGGAGAAGCCGTCCATCAGCTCTACCGTAGTCATGGATACGCCACTGAGTATCGAGGCCCAGAGGATGGAAGATGATTCATCCAGCCCTGTCCATCGTGAAGCTTTGTAGAGCAAGGATGCCTGCATATGCGCGCTGTAGATGTGACCAGCCTTATCGACATTAGCCCACTCACCCCAGTCATCGAAAAGATGAAATGATGAAGTGGGATATTGCTTATACCAGCTGTGATAGAGCCCGAGGGAGAATCCGGTATAGCTTAGGGCTGCTGTACCTATGGCCAGTCGAAGTCGCGGTGGGTCCAGTGCTTCCGCTGGCTGAAAGAAAGAGAGGGTATCATTTTTTTGGCAAAAAGAATTAAATGTCAAGAAAAGAAAAAGACCAATTATTGCGTTTGATCTACGTGCTAACATATAAGAAGATTATATGTGTTTGTGATGTATTGATGTAATGATAAGAAAGGTACGGCTTTATATTCTTAGGAAGATCATTTCTACTGAATACATGGAGTATATACATTACGATAAAAAAGATATATCTTTCGCCTTGTTGATTTTAGTTGTCATCGCCTATGTATTGGAAAAAAAGTCTATTACTACTGAGTTTTGTGACCCTGATGAGCGGATTGTGGGCCCAAGACCTCCATTTCACTTATTTTGAGATGTCGCCGCTCACTTTCAATCCAGCTCAGGCTGGCAGTTTCAGTGGGAGTATACGGCTGAATGCGCACTTTCGTGGTCAGTGGCTGGGTACAGGCGGCTACAGAACTCCAGCCATTGGAATCGATGCACCAATCATAAAAGGACTGCGTAAATATGATTGGATCGGAGGCGGAGTCTCTTTTTATCGAGATGATGCTGGTACAGGTGGTCTGATTACTTCTGGTGGAGGACTTAATGCAGCGTATCACTTTGGCTTTGATAAGAATTACTCGCGCGTCTTTAGTGTAGGTATTAAGTATGGCAGCCATTCCAGAAAATTGAATAAAGGCTTTAACCTGACGCTTAGAGATGAACTGATCACAGGAGCCGCAGGTGCCGATGTCGCGCTGATACCTCAGCCCTCAGGCACAAATGGGGTGCAAGCCAGAAGTAACAGCGATTATGCTATCGGATTCCTTTATAAGGCGACACCTGATAAAACAACCAATTTTGAAGTCGGACTAGCCGCTGATCACTTGACATCACCGCGAACGAGCGTATTGGTAGGTGCTGGAAGACAACCAGATCCTGGTGATCCTATGTTGCCTCCTCCCATGTGTCCTGATGCTGCCGATCCAAGGTGTAATGGTTTCAATGAAGATCGTGACCGCCGTAACATCCGACTCACGTCACATGCGACGATGACCAGACAGCTCAATGATAAGGTTAGCTTTACTCCTGGTGCCATGGTACAATTTACACGTACAGGCTTCGAACTACAAGGTCATGCTCTGCTCGGATATATGCTCGATCAGAAAAAACAAACGAAAGTCAGTGCTGGTTTAGGCTTCAGAGCCATCGGCCCAGCAGATGCTCAGTTATTTTTAGGTGCAGAGATCAAAGACCTTAAGATAGGCGCTGCCTACGACCTCGGCCTTGTAGGCTTTCAAGGGGCTCCTGGTTTTCAAAGTTCTTTCGAGTTAGGTGCCACTTACATTATTAAAATATATAAGAAACCAGAAGTAGACCCAGTCATCTTCTGTCCAAGATTCTAATCCAAATGATCAAAATTCAGAAAAATATCAAGCGACTGAGTACCTGTGTCATTTGCATCATGGCATCGCTCACTCTTGCTATCAGCCAGCCACTCACCACCGTCCCCTACAATCAGATGCTGGATACAGCTGATGAGATGATGGAACTGCGGGACTATTATAATGCCATCGAGTGGTACGAGAAGGCCTACAAAGAATCACGCGATCCTAACATAGCGGCGCAGCTCGGCTATCTCAACTATGTCGTGCGTAATTATAAGAGCTCTGGCAACTACTATAAGCGCCTCTTAGCCCGAGATGTGGATAATCTCTTTATCGATGAGCGCTTCTACTATGGTCAGGTGCTCAAGGCACAGGGAGAATTTCCCGAAGCATTAGAGCAGTATAACCAGTTCATAGAGCTATCCACAGAAGAAGATAACAAAGTGATCGCTCGCCGAGAGATCATCGGTATGCAAAACGCTAAATCCTTAGCAGAGAATGAAGATGCCGTCGTCACCTATGGTGGCAATGATCTTAATTCTGCATTCGTGGAGTATTCGCCAAGAGTCTACAATGATGGCGACATATACTTCTCCGCGATACCAGCGAAGAAGGTGGTCAAGCTGTCTGGAGATGATGATCAATTTTCCAAAATTTTCCGGAGTCGGAAGTCAGGAGAAGGCAAATACGAAAAACCAGAGTCACTGGATAAAATAATCAATCGGCCTGGGCATCATACGGGCAATCTGGCATTCTCTCCCGATGGTAAGCGCATGTATTTTACCAGATCAAGACTGGATGGCAATGAGCTGGAAAGTTCATCACTATTCATCAGTCGGCACGATGGAGAGGAGTGGGGTCCTGCGAATGAGGTGACCAGCCTCAATGGCGAATACCTCGTGACGCACCCTGTCGTAGGTGAGCTTTTCGGAGAAGAAGTCTTGTTTTTCTCCTCTAACATGGAAGGTGGAGAGGGTCAATTGGACTTGTATTACAGCACCATTAGAGGGGAAGACAGCTACTCAGCTCCTGTGAATTTAGGTCCCACGATTAATACAGCCGCAAGCGAGATTACGCCATTCTATAACAATGGTAAGCTATACTTCAGCTCTGACGGTTATCCTGGATTAGGGGGATATGATATATTCTATACAGAGTGGGATGGAGCCAAATTCTCATCACCCACTAATCTGGGGAAGAACTATAATACCACCTATGATGATATGAATATTGCTTTTGATCCAGCTGGTGACTATGGCTACCTCGTCAGTAATCGACCAGATGAGGATAAGAAGAATATGAAGAGTAAGACCTGCTGTGATGATATTTATGAGATCAACATCAGGCAGATCATCTTAGATCTTAATATCGAAGTCGTGGATGCGAATGGACCGCTGAATGGCGCTAAGACGACATTGCTCGATCTATCCAGAGCTCGAGATGAAGAATCAAAAGAGAATCCAGAAGGCAATACCTTCAAGTATATATTAGATGAAGAGCGATCCTATAAAGTCCACATCACGCGAGATGGCTACTATCCAGACTCCATAGAGCTGAATACCTTAGGGCTGGCAGAGGACTTCAGCTTCAATGAGACAGTGCAGCTCAGACCGATACCGCCGATACCGCCACCAGTAGCGGAACCTGAGTTTGAGACAGTGACCATCAATCAGGCCATCAGACTTAATAATATATACTACGACTTCGAGAAGTGGGACATCCTCCCAGATGCGGAGAAAGACCTCAGCATCATCAAGGATCTGATGTATCAATACCCTGATATGGTGATCGAGCTATCATCACACACAGATTCTCGAGGTAATAAGCCCTATAATCAGAAGCTCTCCCAGCGCAGAGCTCAGTCGGCTACTGACTGGCTGATCAATCAAGGTATAGCGCCTGAGCGAATCAAGGCCATCGGCTATGGTGAGTCACAGATACTGAATCAGTGTGTGAATGGCATTCGATGCAGTGATGAAGAGCACAGATTCAATCGACGATCAGAGTTTAAGATCATAGCTGGCCCTCAAGAGATCCAGATCAGAAAGGAAATCATGAAAGGCGCCGTCAGAAAAGGGTAGACCATGAGTAGACATCTATTGATAAGTATAGTGGTCCTGATGGCTGCTGCATTAGGTATGGGCTGTAAGGCTCAGCAGCCGGCTGTGGCAGATGCCAAGGTCATGACAGATATCCCGATCATCAGCTTTGAGCAAGACACCATCCATTTAGGCAGCCTGGTCGAAGGAGAAAAGAGATCATTGGTCTTTAATTTTACGAATACGGGCACGGCAACTCTCGTGATCGACCTTGCGTCAGCCTGTAAGTGTACCAGCTTAGACTGGCCCAGCGGACCGATTGAACCTGGCGGGACAGGCCAAGTCCTAGTCGAATTTGACAGCACTGGCTTCAGAGGAGATGTGACAAAAACGGTGGATGTGATCGCGAATACTGATCCGATTGTGGTAGAAGCATTCTTCACAGCTCAGGTGACTCCCAAATAAAAACAATAGAGCTGATCACCCTCATCAATCAAGGGGTATAGAAGGATCAGAATCTATTTTATGTAGATTGAGTCTAAATAATACGTATTAAAATTACCCTCATATGTCTATCGGGACTGATAGGTAAATTCTTCATACATTTGCGGTGATTTTGAAGACCTGATCAATGAAAAAACCCTTACGTCTCTTAAGAAGTGTTCCTATCCTGGCCTTCTTGCTAGTTGCTGATCAATTATCAGCACAATCTAGTACTACTGGATCATCTTATGTCATGTACATGTTGATCGGTTTAGGATTGTTATTAGCTGCAGCAGCTATCATGTCTGTCAGTGAGAACCTGATGCAGATAGAAGCCCAAAAGAGCGGAGCTGATACCACCAAAAATAATTTTTCGATCATCCCTAATTTTTCCGAGCTATTTGGCAAGCCTGCTCCTGAATATACAGACGGTGCTCCTGTGCACCATCTCAAGAAGGGACATGATATACTTTTAGCTGGAGTGGCTGATTCATCAGACATTCATCCAGTAGAGGTATCGAGTTTTGCCCTTCGTCCTGTGAATTTTAGAGAGCTATCACCTATCCCAAGAATGCTGGTCACGGTCGGTCAAGAAGTGAAAGCGGGGGAGCCACTATTCGAAGATAAAAAAGATGATCGCGTCAAATACGTCTCACCAGTCAGTGGAGAGGTGGCTGAAATCAGAAGGGGAGATAAGAGAGCCATCACTGATGTCATCATTCTCGCCGATAAGGCTCAGCAGAGCATCAAGCATGATATATCTGCATTAGCTGCGGCATCTCGAGAAGAGATGGTCGCGTTCTTTCTCAATAGTGGGGCGTGGAGTCACTTGAATCAGAGACCATATGATGTCATCCCAGATCCGGAGGTGGTACCAGAAAATATATTCATTTCTACCTTTAATACAGCTCCTTTAGCCATCGACTATAACGCAGTCGTGCAGGGTAAAGCAGCAGAGCTACAAGCTGCGGTCAATGCCCTATCTAAGCTGACAAGCGGGAAAGTACACGTCGGTCTCAGTGCTGACCAGGATCTTGCGCCGGCTGCTGAGTTCGTCGGTCTGACGGGCGTAGAGAAGAGCTGGTACAAAGGTGCTCATCCCGCTGGGAATGTAGGTGTACAAATGCATCATACAGCTCCCATCAGTGCTACTTCAGTGGTATGGACCATTGGCGTGCAGGACCTGCTGACAATAGGTCATCTCTGTCTCACTGGAGAGTATATTGCAGAGCGCGTGGTCGTGATCGCTGGTGACGAAGTCGCAGAACCTCGCTATGTCAGAACTCATTCAGGAGCTAAGATCTCTGATCTGCTTAAAGGTAACCTGAAGGGAGATCACAATAGGGTCATTGCGGGTGACGTGCTCACCGGGAAGAAGCAAGGTGAAGATGCCTATCTGGGCATGCATGATGATCAGATCACTGTCATCAAGGAAGGAGACGATTATGAGATGTTTGGCTGGCTGCTTCCTATCAAGCCCAGACCCAGTATCTCCAATACCTTCCCCAATTTTTTATACCCAAATCACAGATTTGAAGTCGATACCAATACACATGGTGAGAAGAGGGCTTTTGTTGTCACAGGGCAGTATGAGTCAGTCTTACCAATGGATATATATGTACAGCAATTGATGAAATCCATTATGGCGAATGATTATGAGCGAATGGAAGGATTAGGAATTGCAGAATTATCGGAAGAGGATGTCGCCATTTGCGAGTTTGTCTGTACGTCTAAGATGCCGCTACAGAAGATACTGCGTGAAGGATTAGACATGATGAGAGAACAAGGTTAAACCCTAAAAACATTCTGAAGAGCTTATGGGCTTATTAGATTTCTTTAAAAAAATAGAGCACGGCGAAAAACCCAAAACAATGGTGGGAAAGGTCGGACATACGCTGTCCGATGCTGTGTTTACCTTCTTATACTCACCTAATGAGGTCACCGCTGAAGGGGTGCACATTCGTGATGGTATGGACTTGAAAAGGACCATGTTCCACGTGATGATTGCACTACAGCTGTGCTTGTTGTTCGGTACTTATAATATAGGCCATCAGCACTTCACTGCGATGGGCCAATATGTAGGATTTTTAGAAGGCTTTCACCTCAAATTATTTCATGGCTTTATCAAGGTCTTACCTATTTTTCTGGTGGTACACGCCGTAGGATTGGGTATTGAGATCTATTTCGCCGCTAAAAAAGGACACTCTGTAGAAGAAGGTTTCTTAGTGTCTGGACCCCTCATTGTACTGATTATGCCACCAGACATTCCGCTTTGGATATTGGCTGTATCAGTCGCATTTGCTGTCATCATAGGTAAAGAGGCGTTCGGAGGGACAGGTATGAATATTTGGAATGTAGCTCTGCTCGCCCGGGTGTTCGTCTTTTTCGCTTATCCCACTACCATATCAGGTGATAATGTATGGGTCTCAGGATTTGAGACAGTGGCAGCAGGCGTTACGACAGAGTATGGATGGATGCACAGCATCTTTAATGTCCTCTTCGGCTGGATTGGGATAGATCAGTTTCAGCCAGGTGGAGCCATCGTGGATGGATTCACAGGTGCGACGCCACTCGCTTTAGCCTACCAAGGTGGATGGCCAGCAGTGACGGAGGTCTACTCCACATCTCAGATGTTCTGGGGTACGATACCAGGTTCCATCGGTGAGACATCTAAGCCATTTATCATCATAGGTGCCATCTTCCTGATGGTGACAAAAATAGCGAGCTGGAGAATCATACTGGGCTGCCTCTTAGGAGCAGCAGGCATGGGAATGCTGCTCAATCTGTGGGGAGCTACACCCTTCATGACGGTGCCGTGGTACTATCATGCTTGGATGGGAAGCGCTTTATTTGCTTTTGCATTTATGGCCACTGACCCTGTGACAGCGACATCGACGAATCGAGGTAAATGGATCTATGGGATACTTATCGGATCGATAGGTTTGATTATCAGAATACTGAATCCAGCCTATCCAGAGGGATGGATGCTGGCGATATTGTTTGTGAATACATTTTCAGCTTTAATAGACCACTACGTTCTTGAAGCTAACATCAAAAGAAGATTAAGCCGTGCATAGTACCAAACAAGTTATTCTATTCGGATTCATCATGTGTACTGTAGTCGCGCTTATCTTAGCTGGACTATTTAACGTACTCAAGCCCATTCATGACAAGAATGAGGAGATCTACAACAAAAAAGCGATTCTGGCTGCGGTCAAAGAGCATTTAGATACTGACTTTGC
>CALFUK010000196.1 GCA_937929945.1 uncultured Saprospiraceae bacterium | reverse complement strand
ATTTTTAGCTGACTTTAAGCCTTATGGTAAGGAGAGCTATTACTGGACGGTCAAGGATCATTTAAGTGCCGTCCGTGTAATTTTGGATGATGATGGAGATGTTGTACATTCACAGGATTACTATGCTTTTGGATTGAGATGGGATTATAACGATAGTCCTGCATATGACAAAAACCGTGTGGGTGTTATTGAGCAAACTGGTGTAGCTCAGAGTCTTGACCTAATGGATTATAGGCTTTTTGATCGGACTACGGGTCGGTTTTTATCTGTCGATCCACTGGCAAGTGAAATGCCTGAGTGGTCTCCTTACAATTACACGTTCAATAATCCAATCAGATTTACAGACCCAGACGGTCGATCTCCAGATGACATTATTCTTAGAGGAAGTAATAATTCCAGTATCACAATTAAAACTGACCTTGTTGATATAGATGTCAATGCAGGAGGGATAGTAGGTGATTTAGGAGGTAACTACACATTTGAAGGAGATGATATTATAGTTGCTGGTTTAGATATAGCAGGTGTGGTTGATCCAACTGGAGTGGCTGATGTCGCTGCAGCTGGAATCGAAGCTAAGAATGGGAATTATGGAATGGCGGCATTAAGTGCTTTAGGAGTTATTCCATATGTTGGAGATGTTGCTAAAGTTGGTAAAATTGGAAAGCATACCAAGACGATTTATAATGCGATTTCTAATGCGAAACAGGCATTTAAAAATGCTGAATCTGCCAGCCCAGCTTTAAAGGGCAATCCATTTAGCCCTGGAGCAGTTTCTAAAAGGCAATCTCAAACCAGGAGAGATATGGGTTTGAACCCTGATCCTAAAACGACAATACCAGACCAGCCACTTAAAACAAGGGGTACATACTTCGTCAGGAAAAAATCGTCATAGTACTGGCGAAAGAAATGTTTCGTCAAAAGAGGAACATAGCAGAGTTGCAAAAGGAAATAGAGGTACAAAAAGAAATTAGTTTTAAATGATATTAACGATCAATTCCGAAGATGGATGGCAAAAACTTATAGTCCGAGAAATAGAAAGGTTTGATATAGAAGCGACTATTTATATTCAATTACGAATTGGATTGTATAGTAGATATTGGAACAGGAAAGAAATGTTGAATAATGAGTTCAATAATCTTATAGATGATGTTGAGTTCGATTATAAACAACATTGGGTTAAAATGGAGGATTGGAGTGAGTTAAAAGAGAAATTTAATAATTGGAAAAACGACGGCAGTTTGTTTTTACATAAATTAGAAGGTGAGCCTGATGAATTTATTCAGTTAGAATTATCTAATTCAGATGATAAAATGATTTGTTCAGTAGAGAAACCAATTTTAAAACTTACCATAGTAAATACAAGATACTCCATAGAATACAAGATGATTATTGATCGGAGCTCAATTAATCAAGAAATTTCATACAATTAATAATCAAGGCCTCTGAGAGATCAGGGGCTTTTAGATGTATTTGGCGGACCGCTATACTCACTCGGCTGCGTCAGTCGGATAAGATCAAATGAAAAAAATAAAAGCGGTTTATCCTCCTTCCTTGCTGCACCCCGCGAATGCTCAACGCCTCGTCGTTCCATACGCTTCACCAGCCTTAAAAGCCGAACACAAATCCAAGCAGAGTCTGGCTGTCGCTATTCCACTCCTCGAAGCTGCAGCAACTTCGCCTACGTGCCTCTACGAGTCGGCACTCTCGGCTCACACCTCGTTCGTGTCCGCAGTCGTCCGCCCCCAAGAATGCTAAACTCGCTGAAGGCTCTTTCTCTGCTTTTAAGCTCAACTCAAAAAAAACAGCTAAACACAATCCATCCACTAAAAAACAAACTATTACTGGACGGTCAAAGATCATTTAAGTGCCGTCCGTGTTATTTTGGATGATGATGGAGATGTTGTACAATCACAGGACTATTATGCTTTTGGATTGAGATGGGATTATAACGATCGTCCTGCATATGACAAAAACCGTGTAGGTGTTATTGAGCAAACTGGTGTAGCTCAGAGTCTTGACCTAATGGATTATAGGCTTTTTGATCGCACTACGGGTCGGTTTTTATCGGTGAATCCGCATGCAGATCGTTATCCTTCTTGGTAGCCCTGTACGTATGTCTTTTACAACCCTCTAATTTTTAGCAATCAAACAGTTATCCCTCTATCAAAAATTAGGCTTCTTAATGTATGACGTCAAGTGGAATTTCTTTACGGATCACTATCCAGAACCCATCATACAGAATGGAATCTTATGTCAGCACATGATTATGCTAAAGCAAGATCTGTAGTCATCAGAGTGAATCAGTTGGCAGGGCCTCAAACGCTTTTCGCCTCTCCTCGTGCCACTTCTGCATAGCATCTGGCTCGTGCATGAGTTCGCGCATCTTATGCATGGCTTGAAGGTGGGCTTCGTCTCCTTTTTGAAACATCTCTGTCCCATGAGCCTTACTCATAGCTGCTATCTCTTCGAAGGTCTCAGCTCGGAATGTAGCATCACAAGCTCCGCCTAATTGTCTGCAAGTCATTGTTTTCATAGGTTTATATTTTTAGAACTGAACGTCCATCAGCAAGAACTAAGTTTATTATTTCACTTTGGGAGTTTAGTTATCGATGTTAGAGACCTTTTCAGTGGTATTGATTTTAAGTTTTAGCGGTAAGGCTCCAAAGAGTCGACTCAGTAGCATCTTCGAATATAGAGATTGACAGTTTACATAACGGTGTTCAGCATGAAAAATACCATCTGTAGTACTTTTGCCACTACTACAGGTAAAATACTGAGTTAGGCAAGTCTCAAAATAATATATGGTACTAAATCGAATTAGGGTTGGCCATACAAAAACTAAATATGGCTCTCAAAAGGCACATTATCAATGAGTTATAAGAGAATGTCAATCTGGACCGAAGTTTTTTAATGTATATTTTTGATAACTATTATTCTAAAAAGGTACTGCTAATCAGAAAATTATTTTATATGTTTGTAAAGTACTACCATAGTGTAGTATAGCGCAAACATGAAAAAATCGTCATAATTTCTATTTGATTAGAAGTCTTATGAATACTGTCTACCATAAAATACAAGAGCTAGTAGAAGTGACTGCTTATTCTAAGCACGAGCAGATAGTGAATGGTGTCATCAATGCCATCGACGAGCGCATCGTCATCCAGGGTAGCATGCTCCCCTCTGTCAATAGTATGGTCAGAGAATTAGGTTTTGCGAGTAAGACGATCGTGAAAGCCTATAAGGAACTTAAAGACAGAGGCATCGTCGACTCTAAGAACAGACTGGGATACTTCGTCGTCAATGAAGATACAGACCAGATCAAGAAAGTGGCACTACTCATCTATGCCTTTCATCCATTCCAAGAAGAATTTTATAATTCATTCAGAGATACCTTAGGCGACAACATTCAGGTCGATGTTTTCTTTCATCACAATAATTTAGAAATATTCGAGACCATACTAGGTAACATCAGCGGACGCTATGGTATGTACATCGTAGCTCCCATAGCCCATCCCAGAGTTAAGAAAATTCTGAGTAAGATACCACGTCAAAAGCTGCTGATCGTCGATCGATACGAAGAGCTTGAAGGAGATTTTTCTCACATCACCCAAGAGTTTGAGATATCGACCTATATGATGCTGAAGGCGCAAGTCGACAATATCAGAAGTTATGATGGCATGACGCTGTATTTTCTACCAGAATCCGACCATCCAGTGGAGATACTCCGAGCATTCAAAAAGTTCTTACAAGACTACGAGATTCCTGGTTCGGTCGAGACTCATTATAAAGCAGGCCAGATCAAAAAGGGTCACGCATACTTCACGATTGGAGATGGTGACTTGTGGAAGCTGCTGAAGGATGTCAAACGAGAAGGACTTGTCGTGGGTGAAGATGTAGCCGTCCTTTCTAATGACAATAGCCCAGTGAAAGAAATTATTTGTGGAGGCATAACCACATTTTCAACAGATTTTGAATTAATGGGGAGCCGTGCTGCTGAGTTTGTTTTAGGAGGAGAGAGTATTCAGGAGGTCATTCCCACAGTATTGATACAAAGAAAATCACTATGAAAATTACATCACACTCTTAAATATGGAACCAATGAAAACATAACCCTAACTGCTAAAAAATGAACCGAAAGCCCTGTTTTTCATAGATTGAAGTCAGGCTGAAAAAATTATTAATAAAAAAGTTAAAGTTGCGATGAATAAAAAATATTTACAATCAATGAAACGACTGAATACATTCGTTTCTGAGTTTTCTTCGCCTAAACAGTTGCTCTATTCCTGTTTGTTTTTGTTCGGCCTATGCACCATAGGTCAAGCTCAAGTGACAGGCGTCGTGACTGATGATACAGGTGAAGCACTCATAGGTGTCAACATTTTAGTGAAGGGTACCACCACTGGTACGACTTCAGATTTAGATGGTAGCTACTCGCTTAATCTGCCTGCGGATGCTAATACACTGGTCTTCTCCTACACAGGATTCGAGACGACCGAAGTCAATGTCGATGGCAGATCTTCTGTGGACGTGATCTTGGGCCAAGACTCAGAATTACTAGAAGAGGTCGTCGTCATCGGTTATGGTACGGTGAAGAAGAGTGATCTGACAGGATCAGTCGCTTCCATCGGAGGTAGCGAGCTGACTGCAGTCGTCGCTGGTAATCCTACCTCGGCACTACAGGGTAAGGTCTCTGGTGTACAGATAGAGAATAATGGTGGCGAGCCAGGTGGTGCGTCTAATGTCTTCGTCAGAGGTGTCAGCTCACTGACTAACTCATTTCCACTCTATGTGATTGATGGGACCTTCGCTGACAATATGAATTACATCAATCCTAAGGACATCGACAGAATAGAAGTATTGAAAGATGCATCTTCTGCTGCGATCTATGGTTCGCGTGCGGCTAACGGTGTCGTCATCGTATCCACCAAGCGTGGGTCCAGTGATGGCAAGCCAAGAATCAGCCTGGATGTCAGAGGCGGTACTGAGTCACCTGCCCGGACTCTTGACTTCCTTAATGGACAAGAATTTGTAGCCTACAGAAACCAAAGAGAAGCCAATGATGGTACAGGATTCGTCCTTGCGGATAATGGTGTCAGCACTGACTGGCAAGACCTGTCTCTGAATAGCGGAGGCATCCAGGATTACGGTCTATCTGTATCTGGCGGTGGTGAGAATTCTAAGTACTATATCTCTGGTAACTGGTTCAAGCAAGATGGTATCCTGGTCGGCTCTGGTTTTGACAGGACTAACCTCAGAGCGAATACTGAGTTTACCTTGGGTAAGTTCAAAGTACAGCAATCACTTGGAATCACTCGCTCAGCTTTAGAGCGTAATACAAGATTTGGAATAGACGGATCTTCTTCTGCTCCTAATCTAAGACTTAATGTACCAGAAAATGATGGTGGATT
Organism: uncultured Saprospiraceae bacterium; assembly: GCA_937929945.1. Lineage (GTDB taxonomy): Bacteria > Bacteroidota > Bacteroidia > Chitinophagales > Saprospiraceae > CALFUK01. Next base: position 14,473 of record CALFUK010000196.1, on the reverse strand, counting down.
CGAAGCGCCTAATTTTACAGATTTCGGATTTGCTGGACTAAATAAATATGGACTTGCATCACTCGAAGAGAATCTGGAAACGGATACTAAGTTATTTGGTAATGTCAATGTATCATACGAAATCGTAGAAGGATTAACAGCCAAGCTTAATGTAGGTGTAGACTTACTGAGTCGACATAACTTCTCTTTTCTACCGACATTCTTCATGAGTCTTTCTGATGCGACAGCTAATGTCAATCAGCAAAATGACCTGACAGAGATCAGATCTGAAAATTTATTGACTCTGATCGAGCCGACTCTGAGCTATGGCAAAGACGTAGGTACAGGAAGACTAGATGTAGTACTGGGTATCACCAGACAAAAAATTGACTTTAGATCTGCAGGCTTGTATGCTCAGGGATTACCATCGAATACCATTAGAGTATTGGGAGCAGCGGATCCTTCTAATATCGGCGCTACCTTAGGTGTCAATAATGTGAGTGGTCTGATATCACAGTTTGGTCGAGTGAATTATACACATGACAATAAGTACTTATTCAGTGCGACGATGAGAAGAGACGCCTCTTCTAAGTTTGCTAAGGACTTCAGAGTGGGTTATTTCCCTTCAGTATCCTTAGGTTGGAAGGTCAGTAGTGAAGAATTTTGGAGCTCTGAAGCCATCACGACTCTTAAGATCAGAGGTGGATATGGTGAGCTAGGCTCACAGAATATACCTGACTATGCATACCAGTCAGTCTTTAATCTGACTTCAGGTACATCAGTCGGTGATGCATTAGTACCAGGTTACGCCCAGACTTCATTTGCTATAGAAGATCTACGATGGGAGACAGCTAAGACGACTAACATCGGTGTAGACGTCGGTATGTATGATGACAAACTGACTTTCTCAGCTGAGTATTACATCAAGAATGTAGAGGATGTATTAGTCGGTGTGGCACTGCCTTCATCTGTCGGCTTCAGTCAGCCAGTGATCCAGAATGTGGGAGCGATCCGAAATTCAGGATTTGAGTTTGAAGGATTATACAGACACCGTGGTGGTGATTTTACCCTTGATATTGGGATGAACTTATCGACCTTTAACAGTGAGATTACCTCTCTGCCTAATTCTATCGTTGGTCCATCGATCACAGAGGATTTAGCGAGAGCGAATCGATTTATCGAAGGAGAAGCGCCAGGTGTATACTGGGGATTCGTGACTGATGGAGTATATCCTGATCAGGCGTCCATCGAGAGTGATCCTAACCTTGCGAATGATCCTACCAGAAAGGGCGTCGTCCAGCCTGGAGACTTTAGAAGAGTTGATATCACAGGTGACGGTATCATCAATGGAGATGACCAACAGATTTTGGGAGATCCCACACCAGATTTTATTTACGGACTTAGCCTTTCAGGAGGCATGAAAAACATTGACTTCGGACTATTTTTCAATGGTGTACAAGGCAATGAGATTTACAATGTGACTAAGTATTACAACCTGTTTTGGGCTGATGACAACAAGCTATCCATCATCAAAGATGCGTGGACGCCATCTAATACTGTGACTGACATCCCTAGAACGACGACGGCTGATCCTGCACAGAATGGTGCACCATCATCATTCTTCGTAGAGGATGGATCATACTTCAGACTGCGTACAGCTGAGATTGGCTATACCATTGATACAGAAGCGATGGGCTGGATTCAGAATATGAGAGTCTTCGTGACGGGTCAGAATCTATTTACACTGACAGGCTATACAGGGTACAACCCTGATATCTCTTCTGTAAATGGTGGACGTTCTTCTAATTCTCCTTTTTATGGAGTCCCTTCTAATGTGAATCCATTATTGGGTAGAGGGCTAGATGTAAGAGCTTATCCTAATACGAAGAGCTTTGTTTTTGGCGTACAGTTAGGCTTCTAATCGGCCATTGTATATGAGACTATTTTTGAAAAATATTAAAATCAACATAATGAATACATATTCAAAATTCCTTATGCTTACAGCAGTGGCATTGATGATGATTCCGATGGGTTGTGAAGACAGCAGCTTATTGAATCAGAATAATACCAATACTGTATCCACAGGTAATTTCTGGGCGAATTCCGGCGATGCAGCTCTTGCTGTCAATGGCATGTATCACCCAATTACTAATACCTTCTTCTGGGGCAGGATACTGCACACCGGAGCCATCCTCAGATCTGATATATTTAATGTTAGACCTTTTGGACCGAACACGGCGATGTCGACTTTCCAAGGGGAGGCGGGATCTGCAAGATGGTCCACTGAGATTTGGCAAGAGCCTTTCAAGACTATATTCAGAGCGAATAACATCATCGAAAATGTCAATGCTGAGAATGTACCTGATGCAGCTCAGCGAAATGGATTCTTAGGTCAAGCTCACTTCATGAGAGGCTTCTCATACTGGTACCTTGTGACACTTTATGGCAATGTACCAATCGTGACACAGACAGCTGTGGACGGAGAAGATTTCTTCCCCAGCCAGTCATCTCCAGCAGAAGTGTGGGCTCAGGTAGAAGCAGATATGATGATGGCAGAAGATCTGCTACCTTCATCATGGACTGATGCTGACGTCGGCAGACCTACCAGTGGTTCTGCTACAGGTATGCTGGGCAAGAGCTTACTCTATCAGAAAAAATGGGGTGAAGCAGAGGCAGCATTTATGAGAATTATCAACAGTGGTCAGTATGGATTATTGCCTTCTGATCAGTACATGGATAATTTCACTGAAGCGAATGAGAATAATATGGAGTCAGTCTATGAGCTACAGTTCTTAGGACAGGCGGCATTCGCATGGGGTGTTGACATTCCTGGTACTGGTAACATGGGTAACTTTCACATCGACTATGCACCACCTACGAAGTCTCCTGATCAGAGTCACTATATCAACACTTGGGTCAAAGACCTATTCGAGGCTAACGGCGAGACGATCAGAAGAGACGCGACCATCGCTTATGATTATGCAGGGTCTACTGGATATGGCGGTGTGCCATTCACAGAGGACTTTGCCGGTGATATCGAATTAGCTAATAACGAAGGCATGGAGCCTATCTACGGTAGAAAGTATGCTGGCATGGATATCGGTAAGCGTGCAGACGTAGATTTCCTCGGTACTAATGTCGGGAATAACTGGAGAATCATCAGATACGCTGATGTACTTCTTATGGCTGCAGAAGCAATGAATGAGCAAGGCAAGACTAGTGAAGCTGAAGAATTACTCAATCAGGTAAGAAGCAGAGCTCTAGTGGATGCGAAGACAGGTTTGTCTCAGGATGAGATGCGTCAAGCATTGATTGATGAGAGAGTCTTAGAATTATCTGGTGAGAGCCACAGATTCTTTGATCTGGTTAGATGGGGTCTTGCTGATGATTACATGGGAGCTACGTCACTACATGGTGATCATCCTAAATCTTTATCTGGAGGCATATTCCAATCAGGTAAGCATGAATTCATCTGGATACCTGTAAGTGAGATTACTGCAAATAGTAATATCGTGCAAAATCCAGGATATTAAGAAAAGTAGATATAGATAGTTTTTTCAATAGAGCCTTTACTGTAGTCTTATAGGGAAGGTTTCTATTATTTTTCATGTGAGCTTAATTGCTTAAGAGGGTGATGCAGTGATATATAAATTAATATTTTATTGCATTGCCCTTTTTTTATAACGGCATTTAAGATTTATGCCATGTACCCTGATCACCGTAGTACGCCTGTGCGGTCATTATAGGGATAAGTTTGAAAAGACGCACCCAAATTTTTATGCCAGCCAAAAGCCATCATTTTTTACAAGGACTGTATATCCTACTTATCATATTGACTATGATGGGATGTACTGCTGATGATGACTATTTATTTAGGCATGTCTCTCCAGAAGAATCAGGGATTCATTTCTCCAATGACATTACAGAATCTGATTCAATCAATATTTTAAATTTTCACTACATCTATAATGGTGCTGGTGTCGGCATCGTAGATCTTAATCACGATACACTGCCCGACTTAGTCTTCTCAGCTAACGAGGGACCGCCTACTATGTACCTCAATAAAGGAGCATTACACTTTACAGAAATACCCTCAGCAATAACCGCTGAGACTGATCGATGGTACACTGGTGTGTCCATTGTCGATATCAATGCTGATGGCTGGGACGATATATACCTTAGCGTCGGGGGCCTTGACTGCGAGCAGGCTGACTGCTATAATCAGTTATTGATCCACCAGGGCCTTGATGAGAATGGCCTGCCTCAGTTTAAGGAGGCGGCTGAAGCTTATGGTCTGGAGGATGGCCGCTACACACAGCAAGCCGCTTTCTTTGACTATGACCTAGATGGAGATCTGGATGTCTATCTCTTGCACAATGTCATCGATGCTCGTGATAAAAATACACCTTCTGCCAAGCACTTCATCAGTGAAGAGGCTGGGGATCAGTTATTTGAAAATGATGGTACGGGATCATTCGCTGACGTATCTCAGCAGATGGGCATCACTCATAGAGGCTACGGTCTTGGCATCACCATCAATGACATTAACCAAGATCACTATCCAGATATATACATCGCGAATGATTTTCTTTCTGAAGATGCACTCTACATCAACCAAGCGGCTGGTCACGAAGCGACTAGGACATTCAAAAATAAAATCAGCACTCTGACCAAGCATAACTCCTATAATGCCATGGGTGTCGATATAGCAGATGTCAATAATGATGCTCTGCCTGATATCTTTGTCCTAGACATGCTGCCAGAGTCAAATGAGCGCCAGAAGAATATGCTGGGCTTCATGAATTATAACAAGTTCGCACTGTCTCTCAGACAAGGATATCACCCACAGTTTATTAAGAATACGCTTCAACTGCACAATGGATTCCTGCATGATACGGTAATCCCTTACAGCGATATATCTTACCAGGCAGGCCTTCATCAGACGGATTGGAGCTGGGCCCCACTTCTGGCTGACTTCGATAATGATGGGGATCGAGACGCCTATGTCACGAATGGATACGGCAAGGACATCACGGATCTGGACTTTATCAATTACAGCCAACAGCGGAACCCTTTTGGCACAAAACAAACCAGACAAAAAGAACTATATGGAGCCGTCGAAAAGCTGAAAGAAGTAACAATACCTAACTACTTTTTTGAAAATCAAGGAACTCTATCATTTTCAAATCAAAAAAACACTTGGATCGCTGACGATAACTCCATCTCGAATGGTGCGGTGTATGCTGACCTTGATCTAGACGGCGACTTGGATCTGGTGGTCAACAACTTAAATCAAAAAGCCTATCTCTTAGAGAACACTTCACAACGCAGCGCATCCGATCACTATTTACAGATCAAACTAGACGGACCACAGAAAAATAGAAACTGCATCGGAGCTCAGACGACCATCTGGGCAGCTGGTGAAAAACAGAGTCATTTTCAATCACCCGTGAGAGGCTATCTTTCTTCTGTAGATCCCACCATTCACTTTGGTCTTGGCGCGGCAGAGATCGTGGATAGCATGCAGATCATCTACCCCTGGAAAGATGAGCAGGGAGAGATGGCATCACAGATGCTCTATGACATTACAGCTAATCAAATCCTGCACGTACAGACGAGTGCAGTAAGCGAAACTACCATAGCTGCTCATCACTCGACCAAAGAACCAAACAGAAAACCTCTTCTTCAATCATTACAAAACGAAAAGTCTAAGCTGGCCCAGGAAGAAAATATCTACGAAGATTTCGATAAGCAACACTTATTGCTTCGTCGATATTCGAGGCTGGGACCATGCTTAGCATCTGCTGATCTCTACGAAGATGGTGGATCTGTACTATTAGTCGGAGGAGCCATCGGGACCACTTCTAAAATTATATCTGCATCATCATCAGAAATGATAGAGCTACCAGATGCCCCCTATGAGATTTGTGGTGCTGCCTTCTTAGACATAGACGGCGATGCTGACTTAGACCTGTACACGGCTGTGGGTGGGTCAGAATATTCAGCTCAGTCTGCTCAGCTCATGGATCAGCTGTATCTCAATGATGGATCAGGAAACCTAGTGCATCAGAAGATCGAGCTACCTGCCAGCAGCAGTCGAGTGGTCGCAGCCTGTGACTACGATCATGATGGTGACACAGATGTCTTTGTCGGGTCGATGATCATGCCGGGCCAATATCCGATGTCACCCGCGAGCCACCTCCTGAGCTATACTGATACTGGCATACAAGACGTAGCGATCGATCGATTAGGAACAGCCCAGTTGGGGATGATTACTGATGCGGTATGGGCTGACGTAGATCAGAATGGATGGGAAGACCTCATCGTCATAGGCGAATGGATGCCAGTCACCATTTTCAAAAATGACCAAGGTCTATTCAGTAAAGAGCAGATACCACATACATCAGGTCTAGCGCGAGCACTGGCGATAGCGGATCTTGATGAAGATGGCGACATAGACATCGTACTCGCTAATCATGGGACTAATGGAAAAATAAAAGCATCAGCGGCAGAGCCACTCGTGATCTATACTGGAGACTTGGATCAAAATGGGAGTCCCGATCCTGTGATCGGTCATTACGCCGAGGATAAGGAAGGCACACGCCGACTCTTTCCACTGCATACACGAGATGATGTATTTAGACAGCTCCCCAAATTAGAAACGAGATTTCTGAGCTACGCAGCTTTCGGTCAGGCTACGATGGAAGACATCTTTGAGCTGCCCATGCAGTCTGATGCCTTCCTGAAAGTGGAGGAGCTGAGAAGCATCGTGTTATTCAATGATCTAGGCAATTGGTCAATGAAGCCGCTGCCCATAGCAGCACAGCTGGCACCTGTGAATGATATCCTTGCCGAAGACTTTAATAGAGATGGACACGTCGACTTATTGCTGTCTATGAATGACTATAATACAGAGACGAATATGGGCTGGTCCGACGCGGCACATGGGCTGATGCTCATCGGTGATGGGTCAGGTGGGATGCTGTCGCTGACAGCTGCAGAGAGTGGATTCTACGTACCAGGCGATGCTAGAGATATTGACATCAGAGAGAATCAAAATAAAGAGAAGGTCATAGCCGTCAGCCAAAATGAAGGCCCTATACTAGAATATAAAATAGCTACAGATATCATACTGTAGACGATGAGAATTAAATGATGCTACCTGTGCATAATATAGAAAGTAATTGGAAGGCCGCTAGCCCCGCTAAGTGGCTTTCCATGCTTTTTTTATTGATCTGCCTGAGTGCTTGTCAGCAGCAAGACCCGCTGTTTCAAAAGCACAGCAGTGAGCATACAGGCATTGACTTTAGTAATGTCGTGCTGGAAGATGAAGTGAATCACGTTTTGAATTTTACCAATTTCTATACCGGTGCTGGAGTCGGAGTCGCGGATTTTAATCGAGATGGCTTACAGGATCTATTTTTTGGTGCAAATCTGGAGAGCAGTCGCCTCTATCTGAATCAAGGTGATTTTACATTTAAGGATGTGACCACTGCAGCCAGAGTGATGACTGACCGGTGGGTGACAGGAGTATCCGTAGTCGACATCAATACGGATGGCTGGCCTGATATCTATTTATCGGTCTCTGGTCACGGCATCGATAAGAGCCGACAGAATCTACTCTTCATTAATCAAGGGACCACTGACTCATCCGAAGCCAATATCACCGTCAGCTTTGTAGAGGCCGCTGAGACATATGGTCTAGCTGATGAGTCGCAGAATACCCACGCCAGTTTTTTTGATTATGATCTTGATGGTGACTTGGACATGTTCACCATTATTAATCCGACAGACTATCAGCTTTATAATGTGAATAACATTCGATCAAAGAAAATAAATGGTGAAGCTCAGAGTACAGATAAGCTCTATCGCAATAATGGAGATGGCAGCTTCACTGATGTGTCGGCTGATGCAGGCATACTCCTCGAAGGATATAGCTTGGGGATGAATGTGAGCGATGTCAATCATGACGGCTGGCCAGATGTATACGTGACGAATGATTTTCTCACGAATGACATACTGTACATCAATCAGCAAGACGGCACATTCCTAGATGAAGCTTCCAGTCGGATGCAGCACACCAGCTTTGCCAGCATGGGCATCGATGTAGCTGACATCAATAATGATGGCTACTCTGACATCTTTGTGCTAGACATGTATCCCGAAGATAATTACCGAGAGAAGATGATCATGAGCGCTGACAATTATGATCGCTTCGAATACATGATAAAAACGGGCTACCAAGCGCAGTACTCTCGCAATACATTGCAGCTGAGTTGCGGAGGGAATAGCTTCTCCGAGATAGGGCAGCTGAGCGGTATCCATCAGACAGATTGGAGCTGGAGTGCTCTCTTCTCAGATTTTGATCTGGATGGTAGAAAGGATCTCTATGTCACGAATGGATTCAAGAGAGATATGGGCAGCTTAGACTATATCAACTATGCGAATGCGAATCCATTTGGAAATCCTGAAGCAAAGCGACTGGAACAAGTAGCCATGATAGCTGAGCAGCCTGCTACCTCCATCCCTAACTATTTATATAAAAATCTGGGTGAACTTCGGTTCGAAAATGTAGCTGGAATGTGGGGGCTGGATGAGCCTACAGTGTCACACGGCGCGGCCTATGCTGATCTGGATAACGATGGTGATCTGGATCTGATCATCAGTAATGTATCCCAACCAGCCTTGATCTACGAAAATCATGCTGAACGTCTACCTGAAGCGCATTATGTAGCGATCCATCTGGAAGAGAATGAGCAGATACTGAAAAACGGAACCAAGGTACACGTCTATCATGGTGACCAAATCCAATACGTAGAACACCAAATCTACAAGGGCTATCTCAGTACAGTGGATGAGCGACTCTATCTAGGTCTGGGTGCCACTGATCTGATCGATTCCATTAAAATCATTTGGCCAGATGGTGCCACTGAAATAATGAAAGATATAAGGGCAGATCAGATCATCAGCGTGGCCCATGCAGATGCAACGCATGCTGTGGATGATAAGCCTATTAAAAATAAGATACCCACCTATGAAGCTGTTGATTTAAATATTGATTATACGCATCAGGAGGATGTCCAGGTAGACTTCTATCAGCAGTCACTGCTGCCGCACCAGCACAGCTTATCTGGTCCCCACATTTCCGTCGCTGACATCAATGGTGATGGACTGGATGATGCATTCGTAGGAGGAGCAGCTGGACACTCAGCTCAGCTGTTTTATCAGAATGCTGGTGCGCCATTTAGCCAGCAGAATTTTGCCTTTCACCCTGAGCGCGAAGATGTAGCCTCACTCTTTTTTGATGCTGATGAGGACGGTGATCTGGACCTCTATGTCGTTAGTGGATCAGTCGTCAGTGCTGGAGCTTCTGATGTGTATCAGGACAGACTGTATCTGCAGGATGCTGATGGCTTTCATCATGCTGCTGCCGCACTTCCAGAGACGGATGCCAGTGGTGGCTGCATTACTGCCCATGACTTTGATGGTGATGGTGATCTGGACTTATTCATTGGCGGCCGTGTGAGCCCAGGAGAATATCCTCGAATACCGCGCAGCTACTTGTTGGAAAATATCGACGGGCACTTCAGTGACGTGACACCAGAAACACTTCGCTATGTTGGGATGGTCTCTGATGCCATCTGGGCAGATGCAAATGGAGACACGGTGTCCGACCTGATCATTGTAGGTGAGTTTATGCCCATCACTATTTTTTATAATAAAAATGGCGCCCTCGCTGAGCCGATTATCATCGATCATTCTTCAGGCTGGTGGAATGATATCGCCAGTGGTGATTTTGATCAGGATGGAGACTTAGATTTTATAGTGGCTAATGCTGGCCTGAATATGCACCTACAGGCGAGTCCGGCTGAGCCTGTCAGACTTTATGCGAATGACTTTGATGAGAATGGCAGCTTAGACCCGATCATGACTCACTATGTACATGGCAAAGAATATCCCCTTGTCTCCCGAGATAAAATCGTCAAGCAAATACCAGCCATCAAAAATAGATTTCAGGACTATCATAGCTACGCTTCAGCCACCTTTGCTGACTTGTTTAAAGGGCCAGAGAAGAAAGGGATGATGGTATTAGAGGCAGAGCACTTTGCTACGAGCTATCTGGAAAATCGAGGTGATGGTGCATTTACCCTGAGTGAGCTGCCAGTAGCTGTCCAGCTCTCTGCCATCCAGGATATCCTGATCACGGATCTCAATGGTGATGATCACCTGGATGCGATCCTGGTCGGTAATGACTATGCCCCTGATGTCAGCTTGGGTCGGTCAGATGCTTTTCAGGGAGCGCAGCTGCTGGGACGAGGTGATGGTACCTTTCTCATTGAGACTGGAGATGTGAGTGGTATGCAGACCGCGGGTGATGCTAGATCGGTCAAAGAAATAAATATGGCAGACGAAGAGCGCGTGTTCTTGGTCGGAAATAATAAAGGCCCCTTAGAGCTATTTAAACGAATAGATTCAACAGACGCAGCAGGACTATTAACATATGAATAATCAGAAGAGTATGAGTGAATTTTCATCGATTGGACGTAAGGAAAATCTGGATCGACTTCAGAGCGAAGAGTTTGATCTGCTGATCATCGGGGGGGGGGCTACGGGCTGTGGTATCGCACTTGATGCAGCCTCACGTGGTCTGTCTACAGCTCTGATCGAGAAGAGAGATTTTGCGTCTGGGACGAGCAGTAAGTCGACTAAGCTGATCCACGGGGGACTGCGCTATCTTAAGCAATTCGAATTTGGCCTGGTCAGGGAGACAGGGACTGAGAGAGCTATCGTGCATAAACTAGCGCCACACTTAGTCCAACCAGAAAAAATGCTGCTGCCCATCATAGAGAATGGGACCTACAGCAAGCTGGCAGCCTCGATAGGAGTGAAGGTCTATGATATCATGGCAGGTGTGAGAAAAAGTGATAGAAGAAAAATGCTATCTAAAGCTGATACCCTTAAGAAAGAGCCACTGCTCGACGCATCAGTGCTCAAAGGCAGCTGCTACTTCGCAGAGTACCGCACGGATGATGCCAGGCTGACGATCGAGCTGATTAAGTCAGCAGCTCAGCACGGTGCCACAGCGCTTAATTATGTGACTGCACAAGACTTCGTCTACACAGATGACAAGGTCAGAGGAGTCTTAGCCAGAGATGAGATTACAGGCAGAGAGATTAGCATCCGAGCGAAGCAAGTGGTCTCGGCGAGTGGACCTTGGGTAGATGGCCTGCGATCAAAGAATAAGTCACTTTCGGGCAAGCGACTGCACCTGACTAAGGGAGTCCATATCGTCTTACCGCATGATAAGCTACCACTACAACAGTCAGTCTACTTCGATGTACCAGATGGCAGAATGATCTTCGCGATTCCGAGAGGCAGAGCGACCTATGTCGGTACGACTGATACCACCTATACCGCATCGCTCGATCACGTCATTACGACTCAGGACGATGCTCAGTATTTATTAGCAGCGGTGAAGCATGCCTTCCCGACTGTAGCACTGACGATCGAGGATATTGAGTCTAACTGGGCAGGCCTGCGACCACTCATTCACGAAGATGGTAAGTCACCTTCGGAGCTGTCACGTAAGGATGAGATATTCACCTCCACGTCTGACCTGATCTCCATTGCTGGGGGTAAGCTCACTGGCTATCGTAAGATGGGACAGCGCATCGTGGATTTAGTCATTAAAAAATTAGGGAAAGATTCTGTATCATGCAAAACTAAAACACTGGCTCTCACAGAATCGCCTTATCAAAGTGCTGAAGAAGTAAGTAGGCGCATTGTAGAAATGAAAAAACAAGTCCAGGCCTTAGGCATGGATGCATACTATGGGTGGTATTTAATCACCACATATGGAGAGCAGTCTAAGATCATTCTGGAGCGAATGACGCACTATGATGATAGCGCGGAGATAGCACTCGCCAGAGCGGAGCTTTGGTTCTGTGTACATTATGAAATGGTTAATCGTTCGGTGGATTTTTTCATCCGCAGGACGGGTCGACTCTACTTTGATATGCAGAGCGTAGGAGAGCTTAAGCAGCAGATCACTTCAGATTTAGCTGAGCTCTTACACTGGGGTCAGAGCACGATAGAGGCTGACCGCAAAGAATTAGAAGAAGTAATATTTGATGCCAGCCATTACTACCAAGAAGATCAGGTATTGGCTAAAGAAGTATATTAATTGCAATATGGATAGAAGAATTAAAATAGAGGATTTTCCGAAAATGACGGTAGAGCACGATAATGAGTCGGCAGAAGTCAAATTGGAAGTCATAGATCAAAGTGAGGGCATATCTACTTATAAATTAAGCTTTAAATCGACGGCGCCGATGTCTCCTCGACCGATTACGCTGAGATGGAGGCACCCTTATATTAACATGAAGGGCGTCTGGAAGAGTGGCGCACTACATGATAAGCGGCAGCAGTACGATTGGGAGCTCATTCATCTCAGGTCGCGTATTTCAGTTGACGCACCTTTGATCAGTGTATTTGGTCATGATGATCAGAACAGTATGAGCTTCGCCTGCTCTGACACCATTAATTTAGTGGAGTCTAATGCTTTATTAAGAGAAGAAGACAATCATCTGTACTGCCATCTGAGCTTTTTTACAGAAGCCAGTCCAGAGATTAAAGAATATGAGACTCAGATCAGAGTGGATACCAGGGATATTTCATTTGCTGATAGTATCAGGGATATAGCCAGCTGGTGGGAGAGCTTCCCAGAGATGAAGCCATGTCATACACCTGCACTGGCAAGAGTACCACTTTATTCTACTTGGTACCAGTTTCACCAAGACTTAGATGAGGCTAAGCTGCTGGCAGAGTGTAAAATTGCGAAGTCCATCGGATGTGATCTTATCATCTTAGATGATGGGTGGCAGACCATGGATAATAACCGAGGCTACGATTACACTGGCGACTGGAAGCCGGATCGCTTTGCGGATATGAAGGGCTTTACTGATCAGATACACGACTTGGGTATGAAGATCGGTATCTGGTTTTCGGTACCCTTTTGTGGTAAGTATTCTGAAGCTTATAAAAAATTCAAAGGAAAATTCCTTACCGAGAATCACCGGTGGGCCCCCGTATTTGATCCACGATATCCCGAGGTCAGAGAGCACCTCATCAATATCTATGTGGGCGCTCTCAAGGAGTGGGGGATAGACGCTTTTAAGCTAGATTTCATCGATGACTTTCAGGTATATCCTGAGACGGCTCTTACGAAGGCAGATGGTCGAGACTATGCTAATGTGAATGAGGCAGTAGACCGATTGCTGACGGATGTCAAAACAGAACTAACCAAAGTGAAAGCTGATGTCGCTATCGAGTTCAGGCAGCGATACATCGGTCCAGCTATGAGAAAATTCGGAAACATGTTTCGTGCATTTGACTGTCCGAATGATCCCGTATCTAATCGCATCAGGACGACGGATGTGAAGCTCATGTGTGGTGACTCGGCAGTGCATGCAGACATGTTCACCTGGAATCGTACAGAGAGTGTGGAGCTGGCGTCCCTGCAATATTTAAATGCGATTTTTGCTGTGCCTCAGATCTCCGTCATGCTGACAGAGACCTCGGAGGAGCACCTGAATATGCTGCGATTTTACACAGCCTTCTGGAGAGAGCATGAGTCTATTCTGATGGATGGCCTATTCACCCCTTATAACCCGCTGCATAATTATCCACTGCTGAAAGCCTCACTGAATGATCATGCCATCTATGGTGTATATGATGATCTTGTGGTATCACTTTCTGAGGAGCATACTACATCACTTATCAATGCAAAATCATCAAAACATATAGTCATCAAGACGGCCTGGACCACAGGAAGCTATCAGCTCAAAGTCCAAGATTGTCAAGGCAATTTGATCTCTGAACAAGAGGGAGATGCCGCAGAAAACTTACGCGAAATTCAAGTGCCTACAGGAGGGCTTATTACCATCACAAAACATTAAATTATCATGGGTCAATCGATCAGTGGATTAGATATTTCAGTCATCATTGCTTATTTTTTAGTGGTATTCGCCATTGGTCTTTGGGTAGGGCGTGGTGCCAAGACTGGAGAAGATTTATTTCTCGGTGGTCGATCTCTGACTTGGGGATTTATCGGGTTGTCTCTCTTTGCGTCCAATATATCCAGTACCACCCTAGTGGGGCTTGCTGGAGCTGCCTATACCACAGGAATCGTCCAGTCAGTGTATGAGTGGGGATCAGCCATACCGCTGATCATATTAGCCTTTGTCTTTGTTCCCCTCTATCTGAAATCTAAGATTACGACCATTCCAGAGTTTTTGGAGCTGAGGTTTGATCGGCGGTCCAGGGTATTCTTTTCAGCGGTCACTATTGTGACTAGTATATTGATTGATACTGCTGGTAGTCTGTACGCAGGAGCATTGGTGATAAAAATATTTTTCCCCATGATAGAGCTGTGGCAGACCTGCTATGTGCTGGCACTGATCACGGGTATTTACACTGCTATAGGTGGGCTGAA
>CALFUK010000195.1 GCA_937929945.1 uncultured Saprospiraceae bacterium | reverse complement strand
CTGGGCAAGATCACGACAATAAATATGAGAAAGCACAAGAAAAACAAAAGAGGTATCTTAAATAGTGATATGACAGACTTCCCAGTGAAGGACTCCTGATCCCAATCCTTATTCATCATCTGCATCAGTGACCAGAGCAGGCTCACGACGAAGCCCGTACTTAGCACAAGAAAGATCATTGGTATCAACATGAGTCTTGATTTGTAGATCAAAATACGCTTATAATTCGAATTATTAGGAGAACAGCAAGCTGAACGATTCGGGCTCCTGTATTCACGTTTTATCTTATGGTCACACACATATAACATCATATCAGCGATGACAGATAAAAGTGATCAAATAGCTACCTTGTTATCATGTCAGAGGACCATCCAATTAAATCAAAGCTACATCAAGCCTGCCTTGATAGAATCAACCAACAAATAAAGACCATCCAATCCGTCTTAGACTCCGTCGTGACAGCTCGCAATGAAGAGACGAAGAGCAGTGCCGGTGATAAATATGAGACCAGCAGGGCCATGCTTCAGATAGAAGAAGATAAAAACAAACAGCAGCTTGCTCGCGCCATGGTAGAACATAAAAGACTCTTAAGTCTCGACCTATCCACTACATCTGAATCCATAAAGATGGGGAGCTTAATCAGGAGTACTCAGGGAGATTATTTTATTGCCGTCGGACTGGGTAAAGTGGAGATCGATGGCCAGCGGTACTACTGTATCTCACCGCAGTCTCCCATCGGAATGTTACTCATAGGCAAGCAATCATCAGAAGAGATAAACTTCAATGGTCAAACCATCACTATCCTTCAAGTAGAATGATAGCTCATACTGCGTAGAGACGCTTATTCTAAAAATAAATTTATCAGCATTGACAAATCACTTTTATTATCGCTATTTTCAATCATAAATTCATCATCTATGAGACGTCTTACCACCCTATTATTGAGCACGCTGTGCGTCATGCTGTATACTTCTATCCAAGCTAAGAATACAGTCGACAAGGAGAATCCCTTCATAGGTATGTGGACGCTGGACATAGAGGGTGGTAATGTAGGCTGGCTCCATGTCCATGAAGACAATGGGTACCTGGATGCATCCGTGATGTGGGAAGGAGGCAGTGTCCTACCAGCAGGACATGCCTACCTGGCTGATGATCATACCCTGGTGGTCACCAGAGTGTTCGAGAAGGAGCTGCCAGATACTAAAGAGCGGAAGCACTACCTCAGCTATGTCATCAGGTTTACTCAGGTCAAAGGAGAAATCACAGGACACTTCCAAGGACCCCGCTGGGATGGTCAGGGCGAAGTCTCCCAAGCCTGCATTGGTAAAAAACTACCAGCTATGGGTCCAGCACCAGATCTATCAAAAATCAAATATGGCAAAGAAATAAAGCTCTTCAATGGCAAAGACCTCTCGGGCTGGAGCATCATCTACTCAGGGCACAAAAACGGCTTCCGCGCCATCGATGGAGAGCTGAGAAATGTACCAACACAACATGAAGGAGAAGATCACATCTATTATGGCAACCTGAGGACGGACCAAGAATTCGAAGACTTTAACCTGAGACTGGAGGTGAATGTGCCAGAAGGAGATAACAGTGGCATCTACCTGAAAGGCATGTACGAAGTCCAAGTATACGACTCTTATGGCAAGGAGCTCGACTCCCACCACATGGGTGCTCTCTACAGCAGAATCACGCCCAGCGTAGCTGCAGAGCGACCTGCAGGCACATGGCAGGATGTCGATATCACCCTACTCGATCGACACGTCACCGTCATCCTCAATGGGCAGACCATCATCGACAATCAGCCCGTACAAGGGCCAACAGGAGGAGCCATCATCTCAGATGTCTTCGCACCAGGCCCTATCTATCTCCAAGGAGATCATGGCCACATAGCATACCGCAATATAGTCCTGCGACCGATTATAAAGTGAACGGATTAAATGAAGTTCAATTAGTCTAAAGCTTGATCTACAAAGGCTACTTTTTTCTCACAAATACTGTAAGCAGCCTGCTTAGCCATAAGTCAGATTCAGAATGACACAGCATCGAATTTAATTCTCGACCCAACAAATTATTACGTCAACACATTATCAAATTAGCACATCAGCAAATCAACAAAATCACTCCTCCTTCTTATAAGGCTTAATGATCAATCTCAGTGACTGGTCATAGGTGAAGTAATTCCAGATCCAATTCAAGAAGACAAAAACCTTATTCTTCACACCCACGATGGCAAATAAATGCACGAACAGCCACATCACCCAGGCGAAGAAGCCAGTGAGTCTGCGCTTACCGAGATCAGCCACCGCTCGATTACGTCCTATGGTGGCCATAGAACCCAGATCCTTGTATTTGAATGATTTTTGCTTTCCTGTTTTGAATTGCTTCGCCAGATGCTTCGCCATTTGGATGGCTGTCTGGGCGACTTGGGGGTGACCATAGGGGTAGGCCTCGCTGGTGATACTGGCCGCATCACCAATGGCATAGATGTCCACAGTATTTTTGACTCGACAGTCATCATGGGTAATCAGTCGATTGCCTCTGGCATACAGCTCATCCTGCAAGCCTTTGAATTTAGGGCACTTGATGCCAGCAGCCCAGACCACCTTATCCGTGCGGATCTTAGCCCCGTCCTTCGTATACACATAGCTGCCATCATAGTCCATCACGCGTGTATTCAGCTGGACGTTAACGCCGATCTCTTCTAAGAAGACTTTGGCTTTCTGACCCGCTACTTCAGACATGCCAGGGAGTAGTCTGTCACCGCTCTGCATCAGGTAGATGTCTACCTCCTCTTGGTCCAGCTCAGGATAATCTTTGGGCAGGATATATTTCTTCATCTCTGCCAGAGCCCCTGCTAGCTCTACGCCAGTAGGACCACCTCCGACGATGATCACATCGATGAATCCCTGTCTGTCATCATAGTCACGAGTCAGCAGGGCGTTCTCCAGATCTTGAAATATGTGATTTCTCAAATGCAGCGACTCACTGATGGATTTTAGAGGAAAGGCGTGCTTTCGGAGATTCTCATTGCCAAAGAAATTAGTCGTAGCGCCAGTAGCGATGACCAGATGATCATAATTAACATAGCCACAGTCGGTGATGATCTGCTTATCTTCTTGATTCACTTCTAAGAGTTCAGCGACCCTGATGTGAATGTTCTTATTTGACTGAAATGCCTTTCTGAGGGGAAAAGAAATAGAGCTCGGCTCCAGACCAGCCATAGCTACCTGGTAAAAAAGTGGCTGAAACTGGTGATAATTATTCCTATCGAGCAGCACGATCTGGTACTGAGATCTGCAGAGTCTGCGTGCCAAGATAAATCCGCCGAAACCCGCTCCTACAATCACAATTCTCTCTTTCTGGCTTTCTGGTATATTAATCGGCATAATGTCTTTTTAGGATCTCACACAAAATTAGTCATTAATAGAAGAAAGTAAAATAAGCTCTGCCCCCTTGTGCTCAATACTCCACCATGTGTCAGAATACGCACAACCAGAAAAAAGAGCTTTTGCATGAGGATCATTACCTTTGAATCATGCTTAAATACCTTACGCAGATCCTCATTCTCATCTATCTGTCCCAGACTATAGTGGCACAAGATGCCTTTGACTTTGAAGAAAGTAAAAAATCACTTCGCATCGTCAGAACATCAGAGAAGATCAATATAGACGGTGAGCTAGACGAGCCTATCTGGCTGACAGCAGAGAAACACGCAGATTTCTACCAGCAGTCCCCACTGGATGGGATACTGGCCGAACAGGTCACCGAAGTTCAGTTGGTGTATGATCAAGAGAATCTCTACATCGCTGCCACTCTATATGATGATAATGACTACGTCATAAACACGCTCAAACGCGATAATTTTGGCAGTGGGGACCAATTCGCGGTGGTCATCGATCCTCAGAACCAAAAGTCCAATGGCTTCGCCTTCGGGGTCAATGTAGCAGGTGCGGTAACGGAAGCGCTGATGTCACCTGATGATGTGGATGATGGATGGGACAATAAGTGGAAAGTCAAGACGAAGACTTATGCAGACAAGTGGACTGTGGAGATGGCTATCCCCTTTAAGACATTGAGATTCAAATCAGATCAGAAGGTATGGGGCATTAATTTTTATCGAGATGAGCCAGGTGTCAATCAGCAGCATGTCTGGTCTCCTGTCCCTAGACAATTTGATGGCATCGACATCGGCTATTTCGGAGAATTGATCTGGGAAGAAGCCCCCCAGTCCAGAGGCAAGAATATCGCACTCATTCCTTATGTCAGCACCAGAATAGACCAACAACAAAATAGAGACCCAGCATCTGATCATAAGCTCACTGCAGGTGTAGATGCTAAAATAGCAGTGACTACAGGGCTCAATCTTGATCTCACCATCAATCCAGATTTTTCTCAAGTGGATGTGGACAGACAAGTGACGAATCTGACTCGATTCAGTATCTTCTTCCCAGAGAGACGTCAATTCTTCTTAGAGAATGCAGACATTTTCAATGGCTTTGGTCAGAACGCCAATCGGCCCTTCTACAGCCGAAGAATCGGCCT
>CALFUK010000194.1 GCA_937929945.1 uncultured Saprospiraceae bacterium | reverse complement strand
TTGATAAATTTATTACATCGTAGGCATAAGCATCGTTTTTGAACTGTAGACTTAGCTTTCCCTGATCACAGCATGTTATAAATAAGCATTCTTCTTTATTTAATTGCCAATTCTAATTTTTTGCCTAACCCTATTTCGATTATTTTTCTCAAAGTACTTAATTCGAGATCAGATCTATCATTTTCAATTCTTGATATATAGTTTCGTGTAGTACCGCATCTTGCTGCTAATTGTTCTTGCGTTAATCCAGCACCAATTCTTTGCTTTTTTATTATTTCTCCAATTTTATATCTCGCATTTCTTTTGACATCAGGTTCACTGTTTTGGTATAACACTATTGGGTCTAATTCAAATGAGATATTGAATTCTTTACCTGATTTAAGTTTGATTTTCCTTTTAACAGTTTTCCAACAAAGGGTATTGTTGTTAATTGAAACGGTTTTGAATATTTTACTATTCAATATTTGTTTACTCGTTACGTTCTCTTCGAATTTGAGTTTTTGGGATAATAGGTCGAAATCGATCACTCTATGTTCACCATTATTTAGAGCGAAAAAAATTTTATATCCATCGATTTTATTGATTCTAATAATTCTTGGAGTTGAATTAATTTTTCTCATTAGACATTTAGTTTAGTTCATCCCAAATTTCTTGGAGATCATCTTTATGTTTATTAGCCCATTCTAAAACTTTCTTCTGTTTGCTTTTAGGTAAATCGCCTTCTAATATTTCAAGCGTTTCAATTCGAATTAAAGCATCATATTCAGCTATAATAGCATGAAAATGCGGTGGATTGTGATCATCAAAATAGAGGACAATTTTAACTCCGTCAATTATATAGAAGGTTGGCATAGTACCTAATTAGGTACAATATAGATAATTTTCTCTTTAGCTACAATTTTGGCTTTTGCTTCTCAATAACTCAAAGGAATGTATACATAAACAGAAAGCTTACATATAAAGTCATACCTTATGGTGTATATATTTGAGTTGAACAATGCCCCACGTTACATCACTCATCTACTAAAGGGTAGTTATATGACCCAGCTTGGGGGAGCCTTGACCGACCGCAGTCTTAGGATACAGCACGCTTCTGAATTATAGTTTGGTATGACCATATATTCCTGTGGAGTTGATGTCTTCTGGTGGGCCTATGGTATGGTGATTGACAATTTTCTTAGCTATTAGGCATAAGCATCGTATTCGAACTGCAGACTAGCAGAAAAGCATACGCCATGTAAGCTCATTCATAGTTAATGGTAAAATGGCTTCCCTGATCTAAAATTCCTTTTTACCAAACTCACTCTGCGGCAATTTGACTTTTGTTTTTGGCTGATTGAGCTGGTAGCTGAAATTCAGCTGCAGGATGTCGACTTCATAGACGTAGTTCGTCGTCGTATAGAAAGTCTCTCTGGCGGTGGTGATGCGCTGCTCATTGGACTGGAGCAGGCCCAAATCCATATTGAGCCACTGCAGGCCCACCGTGTAGCGACCATTAGAAAATGACTTATTGAGGGTCAGCGATGGATTGTAGAATCTAGAATCCACTCCCTGCGCCGTGATTCTCTCTGATAGATAATTAAGCGCCAGCTGAGCCTTGAATGAGGAGCTCAGCCTAAGGTTCGCATTCGCATTCATAGAATACTGGATGGTAGAATTGTCAATCTCATCTCCAAATAAATCTCCCTCTATCTGGTACGTAAATACATTCGCACCAAACGAGAGGCCCAGATTCGCATGAGGATATACGGTAGTGCCCATCTCCAGACCCACTGCTGTCGCTTGGCCAGCATTCGTATAGATGCGATTGAGGATCGTATCATTAAAAACGGTATTCACCCGATTGATGACGTTATCAATGCCTCTGTAATACACATTCGCAAAGGCTGAGTGATCATCCCAGCTGTAGGCCAGGCCTGCCTCAATGATGTCGATGTACTCTGGCTGCAGCTCCGCATCACCCTGCTCTAATGTCTCAGAGTGCTCTCTCTCCGGGAATGGTGTCATCTTGAACGTGGTGGTCCGTTCGATGCGACGACTATAGGCGAGTTTAGCTGTCAACCCTTCTGCCAGACGGTAACCAAAGGTCAAAGAGGGAAAGATATTAAACTGGTCTAAAGTGAAACTCTCGTCAGGCCGAGCGATGTCCACATGCCGATCAAAATACTCCAACCGGATACCGGCGATATAACTCAAAGGACCTGCATTACCTGATAGCTGATTGTAGACGGAGTGAATGGATCGGCTTAAGTTGATTGAATTAGTGAAAAGTGGGTTTTCGATCCATACATCATTCACTAAGTCACGATCAAAATAACTAAAGTCGCCAGGGTGCTTCAGGTATCGATATTGATAGCCTACTTCCCAGTCAAGCTCTCCTATGGGTTTTTTATAATCCATTTGTAGCCGTATACCATCTAAGGGGTTATCATTTTCATTGAACTGCAGCTGCAATACCTGACTTAGGCCTGGAAAAGCCAGACTGACATTGTCCGTAGGTCCACCCAAGATCGTCCGCTCGTACAATCCCGAAAAGCTGAGCTGAGAGCCATCTCCCAATTTTTGCTCAAAGTCAATGGACCCAATCAAAAAATCTCCCTTTCTCACCCTCAAATTTTCGTTGAAAAAGGTGAGCTGATTGATCACATCACCTCTCCCAAAGACTGCCTCCGTCTGTAGGTACCTGGTGTAGTAACTCGTCGGATCTCTCAGCTCATCCTGCGGTATCAGGGTCCGCTGCTGATCGAGGTAGAGGATGTCCGCTGTGCGTTCCTTTGTCCGCTTACCTGCATACATCCCAACAGTCCAGGTCTGACGCTCATTGGGAGAGTACTGCGCTGACAGCCGTGCTGCATAATTCTCCTCATTAAAGCTTCGCTCACCATCTGAAGGTAGCTCAGTCAGAACATTACCCAGGAGAGTATTCACATAACCCTCTCTCCTGCCCGATCGATCATAGCGCCGATAGTCCAGGCCTGCTGACAGGTCCCAACGATTTTGCTTGACATTGACATTGAGGTCCGCTCCATATCTGCGGGCTGTCCTCCGATTGTCATAGGCCTCGACGCTTGGCAATCCAGCCAGAACATTCGCTTTTACGAATACGCCATCATCCAGTCCTTTCTTTGTGGTAATGTTGATGATACCAGCATTTCCATCAGGATCATACTTAGCTGATGGTGCGGTGATGATTTCTATGTTTTCAATGACATTAGCTGACAGCTGCTGTAAAATAATCGCTGGGTCACTCTGTACCGCTCGTCCATTGATCATCATGAGAAAGCCCTGCGTCCCTCTCACTGAGATTTCGCCAAATGAATTCACCGATACGGCAGGCAAATTCCGTAAGACATCCGTCGCGCTCCCGCCTGCTGCATTTTGATATTGATCAGCACTGTAGACCTGCTTGTCTACTTTCTGTATCGTGCTCATCTTGCGTGCAGCTATTTCCACTTCTGATAAGGCAATGCTCCCGATCGTCAAAGCGATGTCTCCAAGATCAAGGCTCTCCTTAGCACTCAGCGCTTCAGATTCATACATCTGGTAGCCCATGAATTGGGCTTGTAGATACACGCTCTCTTCCCGGAGATCATCCATGCTGAATCGTCCATCCGCATTAGTGACAACTCCGTTAATAAAGCTGCTGTCAGCGCTGGAGTAAATGCCGACTGTGGCGTATTCGATAGCTCCGCCATTTTCGCCATCGATGACTCGGCCTGATATCTGAGCATCCACAGTCGCGCTGAAGCAACAAACAATCATACAGAGAAAAGTAAATTTTAAGTTGATCTTCATGGGCATCTTTGACTGGATTATTATGTGATGCAAAGCTAAATTATAGATGCAAAATTCTACCACGATTTATGACATTCTTATCATGAATGATGCGTACGCCAATTATAGTCGTCATCCACTTCTTACAGACTTACAACTTATAGTAAGATTGGACAAAACGCTCAAAGAGCAAGAGCGAATCACCGACATCACGCCTACCAAACCCAACTCTGAAGTATCCTGGATAATCGTAAATATATCCTGGTAATACCAGCAGCTGCTGCTCTATAGCCGCTCGGGCAAAGGCCCGATCATCTTGCTCTTTCTTCATGCCTACAAAAGAAATGGGGCCAGCATGAGGCTGATACCACGCAAATAGGTCTTGATACTTCTTGAAAAATTGATCAAACAAAGCCATGTTATCAAGCGTCAACTTCAGGTTACGATCAATGATCTGCTGGCCATTTCGCAAGGCGACTCCCGCTAAGAATTCACTGGGACCAGCATTACATATCGTGGTATAATCCTTCATCTGTGCTACCAGATCTAAGACTGTGTCATCCTGAGTCGCTATCCAGCCAATCCGCAAGCCGGGTAGGCCATAGGTCTTTGACATGACGCCCAGAGACACACCTCTCTCATAGACATCCGCAATGGCTGGAATCTTATAGCGAGGCGCATGCTCCAGACCTCGATACACCTCATCACTGAAGATCATAATGTCATGCTTTCTCGCCAGCTCTATAATGGCCTGCTGCTCATCGGCCGTAAAGTGATGGCCTGTAGGATTGTGCGGACAGTTGAGGTAGATGACTTTCGTCCGAGCCGTCACCAGCTGCGCTAGTTCCGCTATATCAAAACTTGGTTTACTATCTGTGTAGCTAACCTTCCATTGGCTGACCTGACATCCGATACTGACTGGTATAGACTCGAGCGACTGGTAGCAAGGCCACTGCACGATGACATGGTCAGCAGCAGACAGGCAGGACTGTGAGAAGAGGAAGATGGGTTCTTGGGCGCCCGTACAGACCATGATCTGATCATCCGAAATACCACTATACGTACGAGCAATATCTCGACGCAGCTCTGGGTGCCCCTGTGTCTCCGTATAGCCCAGCCACAAATCCTGAAACTGATCAGCCGCTCCTTCTTCCAAAGCCAATAGGTCCTTGATCATCATGGCTTCGCAATCAGAATTACAGATGGGATGCTTCACCGTCATCTCATAATCGCTGTAATAACGCTCTAGTTTGAATGGTTCTATTCTCATATGTTGACACTTTTAGGCAATCTGCCATGCCACTCTGGAAACAACTAGTTTAATCATCCACTCAGATGAAATACTATTATAAATCAATGGGTTAACTTCTCATCAATTTGAATATTTAAACCAGCCGCTTTTCTATCGGCCTAAGATAACTGAACTTAAGCGAGGAGCTTACTAAATTACAGAGACATATACTTTACCTTTGATTAGTTCATACATTAGCGATTCATTCAACAAACATTGACGTCTATGTCATCTACACCAATCTATACCTCGATCATTGTCATCCTTATACTCATGAGCTGCAGCCCGAAGACTGCTGAGCAAAGTATGTCTAAGCAAGTCAACTCTTCCACGAAAAGCTCCTCGAAAGTAGAGTCTCTTTTAGCCCAAATGACCTTGGATGAAAAGATCGGTCAGATGAACCAATACAATGGCTTCTTCGATGTCACGGGCCCTGCTCCGGAAGGGGGCGACAACAAAAAGAAATACGACCAAATAAAGGCTGGTGAAGTAGGCTCTATGCTCAATGTACGAGGCGCCAAAGAGGTGAGGCGGATGCAAGAATTAGCTGTGGAGAATTCTCGGCTGGGCATTCCGATGATCTTTGCCTTTGATGTCATCCATGGTCTCAAGACGACCTTCCCCATACCACTGGCAGAAGCCGCCAGCTGGGACATGGACTACATAGAGCAGGCAGCAGCCGTAGCCGCTCAGGAAGCCGCAGCAGCGGGGCTCAACTGGACCTTCGCGCCCATGGTGGATATCTCTCGGGATGCTCGCTGGGGACGTGTCATGGAAGGTGCGGGTGAAGATCCTTATCTCGGCAGCCGAGTAGCCGTCGCCAGAGTCAAAGGCTTCCAAGGAGAAGATCTTGCGGCGGATCACACTGTCTTAGCCTGCACAAAGCACTTCGCGGCTTACGGCTTTGCTGAGTCTGGCAAAGACTATAATACCGCAGACATTGGTCTGTCGACACTATACAACGTCGTCCTGCCTCCCTTCAAAGCGACAGTCGACGCTGGAGTGGGCAGCTTCATGAACTCTTTCAATGAGCTGAATGGTGTGCCAGCCACAGCTGATGAATTTCTACAACAGGACATCCTCAAAGATGCCTGGGGTTTTGACGGTGTCATGGTCTCAGACTGGGGCTCCATCAGAGAGATGATCGACCACGGACACGCAGCAGATGGGGAGCACGCAGCTGAGCTGGCTGCTAATGCTGGCTGTCACATGGACATGGAATCAGCTCTCTACACGAAGCATCTTAAAGCACTCGTGGAGCAGGGTAAGGTGCCGCTCTCCATCATCGATGATAGTGCACGGCGAGTCTTAGAGGCGAAAGAAAAACTGGGTCTCTTCGAAGACCCCTATCGCTACTGCGACGAAGCTCGGGAAAAAGAGCGTACTTACACCGGCGCTCATCTCAAGGTAGCTCACGAAGTCGCTAAGCGATCCATCGTCCTCCTAAAGAATGACGCTGATGTACTGCCATTAAAAAAGTCAGGTCAGAAAATAGCTGTCATCGGCCAGCTAGCAGATTCTAAGAACAGTCCACTCGGCAACTGGAGACTGGCGTCCGACGACAATTCTGCCAGCTCTGTGGTGGAAGCATTGCAAGCACGCGCTGGCAATGAGATCAACTACAGTCAGGGCGTGATGCTCTACAGCGGTCAGGAATTTTTCGTCATGGATATCAACATCAATGAGGAAGATGCCTCTGGCATGGACGAGGCAGTCTCCCTAGCCGAGAGCTCCGATGTCGTCATCATGGTACTGGGCGAACACGGTATGCAGACCGGAGAAGGGAGAAGCCGGGCCGATATTGACCTGCCTGGTATGCAGCAAGAATTACTCGAGAGAGTCCATGCTGCTAATCCTAATGTCGTCCTCGTGCTCATGAATGGGAGACCTCTGGCAATTGAATGGGCCGACCAGCACATCCCCGCCATCGTAGAAGCCTGGCACCTCGGCACCAAAAGTGGTGATGCCATCGCTGATGTCCTCTACGGTGACTATAATCCCAGCGGCAAACTACCGATGACCTTTCCAAGGCATGTGGGCCAAGTGCCCATCTACTACAATCATAAAAATACAGGTAGACCAGGACCGAGCGATGCCGTATTCTGGTCGCACTACACTGATGTGTCTAATGAACCTCTCTACCCCTTTGGGCATGGATTGAGTTATGCCTCATTTGACTACCGTGATCTGTCAGTATCTGTGGATAGCGTGGGTAGAAAACTGGACGTCTCTGTGTCTGTCAAGAATAGTAGTGATGTGGATGGAGAAGAGGTCATCCAACTGTACATCAGAGACCATGTGGCCAAAGTGACCCGGCCAGTCAAAGAGTTAAAAGCCTTTGAGAAAGTCATGATCACTGCAGGAGAATCTAAAACCATTGACTTTAATCTGACTGAGGCAGATCTGAGCTACTATGATAATCGTGGGCATTTGGTCTTTGAGCCTGGTGCATTTAGTGTGTTTGTGGGTGGTAGTTCTCAGACGGTATTGGAGCAGAAAGTGGAGGTAGAATGATCGGTGGAGCTGGAATGATCGGTGATTAGAAATATTATTATAGAATAAATGCTTTATCCAGAAAGTCTTTTTAAGGTATATTCAGGTAAACTCATTTCCATCGAAATGGAGTTAGAGTCAATTCAGAGTCGTATTGACATGTCTTCCTTTATTCTCCTTGGTGCGGCTATTATTACTGGTATATATCTATTATTCTCCGTTTTATCAAGTGGATTTGAACTATTAGAAAATATAATCACACTTGTAACAATTATGCTTTATTTGGGGCTATGGAAGTATTCATATCATTTGCCATTGATTTGTTTCACCACAGGCTTAATCATATATTCTGCTAATTTTATATACTCCTATAAAAACTTTGTCGATGAGCCTTTAAATCTATTAGCTTACAGAATAGTCGTTCCAGTTATTCTAATAATTGGAATTGGGAATATATTCTACAGTTGGTATCAAATAAAAAATATAAGGGCTAAGGAAAAGGAATATCCCGAATACGTGAAAAATCTAATTTATGTAATAAAGGATATTCATCTCTACGATGAGGAAAGGTACTATGATCATTTTGCCACAGATGTTGATAATGTAGAACAACAACAGAACAACATTGTAATCACTCTAAATAATGGTGAGGAATACATAAACTATACTATTAAGCATCATGTCTATGAGAAATATTGTCAAGTATTTTTATTAAAACCTATAGCAAAACAGGCTGCTATAATCGACGCTGTTTTTAATTCTACATTAAAAAACGAATCCTACATTTTTCTTTCCATTTTGTTTACTGCTTATAGGCAAGACTTGGTTTGGGTCGATCTATTTATAGAAAAAGCTGCAATGCTAAGCCAGAAATCCCCTCAGAATAATAAATCTATAATTGATTTATCTAATAAAATAGTACGAGAATTAAATAACCCAACGATTGTCGAAAAATTTGATGCCTTGTTTGATTCACCTACATTCTCCTAACTCACGAGAAGAAGTCTACCAGGTTAGCTGTACATCATAGACCACATTACCAAAGTGACCCGGCAAGTCAAAAAGTTAAAAGCCTTTGAAAAAGTGATGATCACTGCAGGAGAATCTATTACCATTGACTTTAATCTGACTGAGGCAGATCTGAGCTACTATGATAATCGTGGGCTTTTGGTCTTTGAGCCTGGTGCATTTAGTGTGTTTGTAGGTGGTAGTTCTCAGACGGCATTGGAGCAGAAAGTGGAAGTAGAATGATCGGTGATTAAAAAAAATAGCATCATCATATGTTGTTCTTGTCATAAGTATAAGCACTTTATTTTCTGTTATATACATACATTTCTAAGCACATTATTGCTGACAGCCTTAGATCTCACTGTAAATTATGTTTGATAATGGTTAAGTTTTAGGCCGATTTATTTTATATTAGCACTGAACTACTACTATCGAAGCATCTCCAGCTTTAACTTTTTAACAACTAAACCTCTTCAACCATGAGATTTACAACTCTAATTATTTTGTTCTTTTTTTCCATTATGCTCTCTGCTCAAACCGATTTAGCTATAGCTATCAATGGTTCAGCTAGTATATCAAATAGTGAGTTTCAATTACAAAAAGATGCAATCAGCAATTGTGTCTCTAATTTGCCTCGCAATGGCTCTGTAGGCTTCGCGCTTGTCCAATATGCACAAAATACAACTACGATACATGTGCCTTATATGCTGATTGATGCCACAACGGATATAGCAGCTATTACGACATCAATCAATGCAATTAATCAAATTTCTGGCCAGACTAATTCAGGTGATGGTATCATAGAAGCCGCTAATGAAATTCTTAATAATGGCACAATGGGGTCGACCAAAGTTGTAGTGTTAGCCACTGATGGACAAACAAATTCAGGAACGAATTTTTCTACAGCAATTAATGCTATCCAGACAGCGGGTATTGATGAGTTTGGTGTTATCGTTATAGATGTTATGTCAGTTTTAGGGTTCTATAGCCCTTTTCCTTATGGAGGTGGTACAGCAGAGTTTGC
>CALFUK010000193.1 GCA_937929945.1 uncultured Saprospiraceae bacterium | reverse complement strand
TTAGAAATAGATCAATGCGCCATCTATGGATCAGCCACCGGTGCTCAGATAGCGATCAGATTGGGAATAGAGTTTCCAGAAGCAGTGTCTCATTTATTTTTGGATAACTGTGCTCACTTCACAGATGAAGAGCGTGAGGCGATTAAGGCGGATTATTTTCCAGACTTACAGCCCGATATTAGTGGGAGTCATCTGGATCAGGTATGGGACATCGTCTCTCACTTGTTTCAGTATTTCCCTTGGTGTTTTAAGGATGATGAACATAGACTCAATGGGCCTGTGCCATCAGCAGAGGTGCTGCATGGTATCGCTCTGGATTATCTCAGAGCAGGGACAGATTATGACTTAGCTTACCGAGCAGCATTTGATCACGAGAAAGCAGCCTACATTCAGGCGCTGACTGTTCCGGCTACGATCTTCAGATGGGAAGGAAGTATCCTAAAAAAATACACAGATCGGATCTTTAAATATGAGCTTGGAGAGAATATTTCTTCGCATCAAATTCCAGCGGATCATAGCCAAAGGCTAAGGGTGATGTCAGAATATGTGAACATCACAAAGCATAGTGAGAGCCAGTATTCTCAAGATTTATTGGCCGAAAGAACTAATGAACCAATCGCATTTCTAAAAATAAAACCTTCGGTTAAAGAGATGCAGCTTTCAGGCCCTCTCCCGCTGCCAGAACATTCTGGAGAGTACCTGCTATCAGCTTGGAATAAAGTAAAATCAGCCTTAGCTTCAATGGACAGTAAAAGCAAACAGGACCGAGCCATAAGTATTCAGAAACAGCTCGTTAAATCCTATACAATAAATAAACAATACTAAAATTTTACCAAATGGAAAAAACAAAACATTTACAATTCATGCTACTATTCTTTCTGATGGTGCAGTCTGTTATGGCCCAGGTTACTGTGTCAGGTACGGTGACTGATGCATCAGGACAGGTATTAATCGGTACCACTGTTTTTGAAGAAGGTACTGCTAACGGTACTAACACTGATCTTGATGGTACTTATTCTTTACAGGTGAAAGAGAACTCTACCATTGAGTTTAGCTTCACAGGTTATGAGACTCAGAAAGTCAATGTGGGAAGAGGCGGACAATACAATATTTCATTGCGAGAAGATGCTAATATTCTGGAAGAGGTGTTTATCACAGCCACCAGTAAGCCTATTAGAAGAATAGAGGCTACGACTGCTATTGAATCCATTTCCGCAAAAGAAATAGAAAGGATGGATCCTACCAGTTTAGGTGATTTGGTAAGATTCACGCCAGGTGTATTTGTCCAGAACAAAGCAGGTAGAACCAGAAACTTTATTTACATCCGAGGTTTTCCTGATGGTCTGACTAATGGCTTCTTATACACCTCACTACTCTTTGATGGACTTAAGTCATTTGGTAGTCCAGAGATGGTGCCCGATGGTGCCTTTCGTCAAGATCTGAATGTAGATCGTGTAGAAATTGTGAGAGGATCAGCAGGAACGCTTTATGGAAGGGGTTCAGCTGCTGGAGCAGTAAATGTCATCTCTCGTACAGGCGGTGAAGAATCCAAAGGTAAGTTAAAAGCGACCATCGGTGATCATAACTGGTATCAACTTGATGCTAATATTAATGGTCCGCTTAGTGCTGATAAGTCATGGAGATATAACATTGGTGGATTTTATTTGACAGATGATGGATATAGAGATGGTCCAGCCGGTGACAAGGGGGGACAGTTCAGATTTAATATTGATAAAATAATCAGTAAGAGCAGCAACATCAGACTATACGGCGGGTACATCGACTTAGATGTCAATAACTACTTGGATATACCTTATGCAATAAATGATCTAACAAAACCTGCTGAGGGCTGGTCTAACAGAGATGTAACTCTGGGTAAGGGTAATGCCTGGGAAGGCCAAGCATGGCCTGTGAACTATCCAGAAGGTGAGGTAGCTTCTAATAATTATGATGATTGGTTCAGAAGAGGTAACTTCTCACAGGGATGGAATCTTGGATCAAATCAAAATTTTGATCTCGGTGATGGGTGGACATTAAGTAATAAAGCGCGAGTACAGAATATCATTGTCGGTGTGGCATTTGATTTTCCTATAAATAATGTAGGAGGATCTGGCAATAGTTCAGTGGCTACTTTCGGTGATACGCAGCTAAGAGCTATCATTGGTGGAGGACGCACAGACGGTGGGACGAGAGCGAAAGAATTTTTGGATGAGATCAGAATCAATAAAGTAGTCAAAGCTGGTAACAGCGAGCATAACTTTACATTAGGTGGATTCATAGGTAGATCTACATTCACCGCTTCAGCTGATGGAGGACTCTACTCGATTAACACCTCCAGTAAAGAGTCAGCTCAGAGTAGTGTGAATATCAATCCATTTTTTCCTGGAGTCAGTGCACTTTCATTTAGAAACAGTACGAGTAAGGAAAATACAACCTCATTCTTCTTTGGAGATGAGATGAGATTCAATAATAAGCTCACGCTGAATCTTGGAGCTAGATATGATATCATACAGCTTAAACTGGCTGATAATAAAGGTACATCAGAGGAACTGGCTGCAGAATTTGATCACAGTGGATTAAATTATTCTGCTGGATTCAATTATTTGCTAACGGATCTTTCAGCATTTTATGGAAATATTTCTTTCTCTTATCGTGCACCTGACTTTGGTACTTATACTCCAGTTAGAGAAGGTCCAGTACCAGGGACATTAGATAAACCAGAAGTGACAGAGAATGAGAGAACGCGTAGTATGGAGATCGGCTACAGAAATACCTCTGGCGATTTCAGTTTCGATGTCGGCTTATTCGCGAATGCGATTACGAACAGAAGATTGGCCACGTACATTGGAGCCATAGCAACCCAGGTACCAGCAGGGGATAACTTTATTAAAGGTGCAGAGATGAGTCTGATATATACGCCTCAATCACTGAATGGGCTTTATGCTAGAACCAGTCTTACACTGCAGGACACAGAAGTTAAAGATTTCAGACAGACTATCACATACATTAATCCCGCAGATCCTGAGGCGACTATAACAGAAGACTTTGATTTCGAAGGTAACGGTCTGACGGACATGCCGCCTCTTATCTGGAATGTTTCATTGGGTTATTCTAATGGCAAATTTGGATTCAATATTCATAATAATATGATCACAGATAGATGGGCTGATCCGTATAACACAGTGAAGTACCCTGGTAGAAGTATTACGAATGCGAATGCCTTCGTGAAATTTGGGAATATCAGAGTGGGAGTTGGTTCCACTAACTTACTAAACAACAAAACGATATCCAGTGCGATCAGTGTCAGAGGAGCTGGCCAGCCTACACTCTATGTGGCTAATAAATTCAACAATCAAGGTGTACATGAGAATATATTCGGTTTGCCATTACTACCAAGAAGATTCTTCGGTACGATGACCTATGATTTTGGCTTGAAAGGTAAGTCTGATAGAGATGGTGATGGTATCGCTGATAAGAAAGATGCTTGCCCAGATGATGCAGGCCTTAAGGAATTCAATGGTTGCCCTGATTCAGATATGGATGGTATAGTTGATAGTGAGGATAGCTGCCCTAATGCTGCTGGTCCAGCGGCAAGCTTTGGCTGCCCTGATAGTGACGGTGACGGATTCTTAGATAAAGAAGATGACTGTCCCAATACAGCAGGAACCGTATCTGGCTGTCCTGATGCAGATGGTGATGGCGTAGCAGATAGAAATGATGACTGTCCTAATGCTGCTGGAACTCTTAGAGGCTGTCCAGATGGTGATGGCGATGGCATCGCTGATAAAAATGATGACTGCCCTACGGTAGCTGGTAAGATCAAAGGTTGTCCAGATGGAGATGGAGACGGCGTAGCGGATAAAGATGATAAGTGCCTGGAAGAGAATGGTGATGGCGCTGATGGCTGTCCCTCATTCGTGGATAGTGATGGAGACGGCGTACAAGATAGTGAAGACAGATGTCCTGAAGTAAAGGGAACGATCAACGGCTGTCCTGACTCTGATAGAGACGGTATTGTAGACATCGATGACAAGTGCCCTAACAGAGGTGGAGCGATAGATGCTTCGGGCTGTCCTAAGGTGGTGCCTTCAGATGCAGTCGCCGTATTTAATCGTGTGCCGAGAGAGGTCAATTTCAATACAGCAAGTGATGTGATTAAGCCCAGCTCATATGGTATACTGGCTGAAGTCGTATCCATTATGAATCGATATCCAGATTTAAATATCTCTATTGATGGCTATACTGATGATCGAGGAGATGCTGATAAGAATCAAGACTTGTCCAGCAGAAGATCTGTGGCGGTACTAAATTATCTGATGGAGAAAGGTGTCTCGGGTAGTCGTATGGGAGCTACAGGCTACGGTGAAGCAAATCCTACAGCTGATAATAATACAGCAGCCGGAAGAAAGCTGAATCGACGTGTCGAAATGATCGGTAGATACTAAGAATAGTAATTGTGCATAGAAACCCTACTTCGATACAACAGTATTGCGGTAGGGTTTCATTTTTTCACCCTTAGAATTAGAGTGAATAATTCATTTCATTAGTATGATGCAGCTCTTTAGTTGTTATGCTAGTGATCAATGGATTAGTGTTTTACTCTGCTAATTTTTTAAGCCTATGTCAAACCCCTTACTCGATTTAATGCCCCAAATCTATGATCACGAAGGCGTGTGGACAGGTACCTATCGGCATGTTGATTTAGATGGACAGACCTTAGATTTTCACAAGAGCCGCGTGGAATGTATTTTTCCTGATGCAGGTGATGTGGTCTATATCCAAAAGAATCGATTTGAGTGGGAGGATGGGAGAGTGTATGAAGTTGAATTTCCAGGCGTATTAGTCGATGACAAGATCTACTGGGATACGGAGACATTTAGTGGCTATGGCTGGCAGTCTGGCGAGAATGTATTTCTCTTAGAATTGGACCGCAAGGATCTACCAGGAGCGAGATTTCACGAGGCGATAGTCATAGGGCCAGATCGAAAGACGAGAGCCAGGACCTGGCACTGGTTTAAAGATGGCGTTTGCTTTAAAAGAACACTATGCGATGAAACCAAATTATAACATCTTCGTGATGATCACTATTTATAAATATGTGATTGTACCAGATTGATCATGCTCAGATGCCGAATAGAATGAACTACATCTACTTTATACTTCTGTCCTTAATATTGCTACACTGCAAATCAGAACCAAAGAATATTGCTGAGGCTGAGAATCATTCCATTCAGAATCAGCGAAAGCCGATCATGCTGGATGATATCCATTACTATACCTTGGACCGTGAGGCTTGTAATGTTTTTTTTGAGCAAAATTTTAATACGAGTGCGATGCTCGAGGAGAGCCCTAACCCCTTTAAATTCATAGATTTTCAATTGATTAAATCAGGCCAATCGACGGTCAATATCTCTGAGCAAGGTCCATTCCCTGGTATAAAAGTGGGGGACCCGAAACGCTGGGAGCGTACTCTTGTAGAGCCTTCAGCCAATAATCCGCCTCGGTATGGAGTTCACTGGATGGCGCTATCCACTGGAGACTTAGATGCTTCACTTGACTCGCTTCGCAGTCATGGAGTACGGATAGTCAATGATGAATTTAAGATGCCTCACGATAATTCCCGAGCCCTCCTCTGCTATGGACCTGATTATAATCTGATTGTAGTGAAAGAATCTAAGGAGCAGGATCAACCAAGATATGCCATAGATCACTTACTCTTGTTAGTGAAGGACATGGATGCCAATGTGAATTTCTTTCGCGATGTGTTTGCGGGAGAAGTCTTGGAGGACCAGGGTGGATATACTGTCATGAATGTAGCGGATCATACCTTTGTCTTAGCATCTCCTGATGCCTTAGGCCTAGATTCGACCATTGTCTTAGAGCGAGATCCCTCGGTCTTCAGGCCAGATATCGATCACTTGGGTTTTTTATATGAAGATCTTACACCTGCATATGAGTACGCTGTGGCTGAGGGCTACGAGTTCTTATCGAAGCCAGTACCGATCAATTATTTTGGCAGAGCGACGCTGTATACTTTCGCAATCACTTACAGTCCTGACGGTCTGCAGTGTGAATTATTTCAGGAGGCAGGCCGTACAGGCTCCAGGAAAAAGACCAAAAAGAGAAACGAATGAAAGGTCCTAATCCACACATGAAAAGAATGCAGCCAGAGGAACTGTCCCCAGACATGGCAGCGGCCAGAGAGAGGTCCATCCAGCTGAGAGGTGAGGCAACCTTTTTCGAAGTCATGGGGCATAATCCAGACCTGTATCATTGGTACATTGATCGCTTCTACAAAGAGTTGTTTTACGCCGAGAGATTAGATCCCAAGATCAAAGAACTATTACGATTAAAACTGTCATCGCTGCATGGCTGCAAATTTTGCAATCAGGGAAATAGAGTGGATGCGCTCGCAGCGGGAATCACTCAGGCGCAGATAGATAGCGTCAGCGACTACATGCAGGGGCCATTCAGCAATCGGGAGCGGGCAGTGCTGCGGCTGGCCGATGTCATGTCGCTGCAGAATACAGAATGCACCCTGACTTCTCAGCTTTACGATGATCTGAATCTGTATTTTACGGATGGCGAGATTTTAGAACTGGGGATGATCATGGCATTTCTGTCAGCAGTGGCTAAGTTCATTTTTGTCTTTGATCTGGTGGAGAAAGAAGCTGACTGTCCATTCATCGCAAATCACAGTTCATGACGCCACTATTAAATAAACGCTGTGTGATCAACTCCTTCAGTAGAAACTTCTCTGAAGCCACCACCATAGACCACGTAGAAGTATCAGAGCCCACCGCCCAGCAAATCTTAGTGAAGCATCGCTACATCGGCATCAATGCCGTATATGACCGAGAATTATACAGTGGAGCAGTCCCTTACATCAATGTAGCATTCCCCTTTGTCTTTGGAGTAGAGGCCGTCGGAATTGTCACTGCTGTAGGAGATGAGGTGAGCCGATTCCAGATAGGTGATGCCGTGGGCACTGTGAAAGTCGGTACCGCATATCAAGAATACCAGCTGGTGGCTGAGGCAGATGCCATAGCATTTCCGGAGGCGTCTGCAGAATACCTCACACTCAGTCCCACGGGGGTATCTGCTGTATTGGCTATCGAAAAGCAAGCAGAGCTTTCTGCTGGCGAGACAGTCGTGATCTCTGCCGCCGCCGGAGGTCTGGGGCATATCCTAGCGCAGCTCTGCCACAGGAAAGGATGCCACGTGGTCGCCATCTGTGGAGGCGCTCAGAAAGCTGAGATGCTGAAGCGTCTATCCTGCTGTGACCGCATCATTGACTACCACAGCGAATCTGTAGCAGAGGTGCTGGCAGCAGAATATGCTGGTGGCATCGATGTCGCCTTTGATTCTGTGGGCAGGTCTATGTTTGATACCATGCTGAGCCAGCTGGCAGATCGGGGCAGGCTGGTCGTCATTGGCGTAGCCAGTGAGCTGGCGGATGAGCAGTTTGAGCGGGTCACTCAGCCACGAGTCTATGAGTCCATCTACTGGAAAGGTGCCTCCGTCCGCTGCTTCATGAATCACCTGTACAAGGATGATCACCAGGCAGCAAGAGATCAGCTCTTTAGCTTGTACCAAGAAGGGCAGCTACAAGTAAAAGTGGATCAGACCAGCTTTGTTGGAATAGAATCCATCGCTGCTGCCTCCAAGTATTTATTAGAGGGCAAGAGTTGTGGTAAGGTGATTGTTGATTTGTCGAATTGTTGATGTGATGATTTTTTGATCCGATGATTTTTGATTTGATGATGAGCGGGGCTGAGATCGGTAAGCTCGTAGAGATGGCTGAGCTGAGTATAGCATCATTGTCATCCAATGAGACTAAAAGCTATAAGTGCAGAAATAAACTAATGCCAAAGAGAGGAAAAGCAACACAAAATGATAATTCCTAAACAGAAAAGTAAAACAAAAATGAGTCATACATGGAAGTCATACGAAAAGACATCGCTAGGGCAAGTACACGTGTACCATGGTGCGCCTGCCACAGGTGAGCAGCGGCAGGAGCCGCCTGTGCTGATGCTCCACCACAGCCCTAACTCGGCTCAGGTGTACCATGCACTGCTGCCAGAGCTGGCAAAAGACCGTCGAGTTCTGGCTCCTGATACACCAGGCTTTGGTATGTCTGACAAGCCAGACGAAGCACCATCAGTCGAGGATTTTGCAGGCTGGATGATCGAGCTCTTAGATGCGCTGGAGCTGGATCGGGCGAATGTCATCGGCTATCACACGGGAGCGATGACTGCGGTCGAGATGGCTCTGATAGCACCAGAGCGAGTGGGGAAGCTGATGATCATCGGGATACCCGTCTTTAATCAAGAAGAAAGGGATGCCTACTTTGCTAATCCTTGGCCAGCCCAGATGCAGCCTGATGATCGAGAATACGTCTGTGATGAATGGAAGAAATCACTGGCATGGCGCGGGCCAGGGCAGACTCTCGAAATGGTCAAAGGCACCCTGATCGCGAAGCTGCAATCGGGTGATCAGGCATGGTGGGGCCCCAGAGCGGCATTCCTCTATCCCATGGCAGAGCGACTGGCGAAAGTCAAACACGAGATCCTCGCTGTCAATGCCAAGGACGATCTTTGGGATATCTCTTCGAGGGCTCAGCCGCTGCTGCAAAGAGAGATTGTACAGGCACCTGACTATGGCTTTGGAATGCTGGAAGTAGCGGAGCAGTTTGTCGCATCCATGGCCAGAGACTTCTTTGATTAAGGCAGCCTCGACCTCTGGAGGATTTACTATAGCAGGCCTTTATCATAAGAATCAATTTTAAAGATTGACAATCCGAAGAATTACAAATAAATAGTTAACTTCATTAACTATTAAGTGGCTTAATAAATTGCCCTTGGTGCTCTGGCTCAGTTAGCCAGCATCACAAGATGACTGTAATGATCATGAAAGTTTACATAACTACGATATGCATGATGTGCCTGCTTCGTGTAGCTGCCTGCCAGTCAGTCGGTGATCAAGAGGAGCATGATGCTGTCAGTCAGCACAAATTTTACCAAACCATATCTACAGGGCAGCTCCATGTCCGCTATGCCGGGCCGGAGCGAGATGACCACCAAGAGAACGTGCCCGTTATCTTATTTCATCAGAGTCCTAACTCATCTCAGATGTATCATGCTTTTCAACCCATATTAGCGCAAGATCGGAAGGTGTATGCTCCAGACACGCCTGGCTTCGGTATGTCAGATCGACCTTTGGAGCGGCCATCCATTTCGGATTTTGCGGCTGCCATGATCGAGATGCTGGATAGCCTGGGAATCCAAGAAGTGGACTTAGTAGGATATCATACTGGCGTATTGATTGCCACTGAAATAGCAGTCTTGGAGCCAGAGCTCATTAGAAGAATCATCATGGTGGGTATACCTTGGTTTGATCAAGAAATTATAGATGTGTATCAGAAGAACCCATGGCCAAGAGCTATGGAGGCTGAAGACTCTACCTATGTCTGCGATCAGTGGGACGTATCTCTATCTTACAGAGGTCCTGGCCAAACTCTCAAAATGGTGAAAGGGACATTTATGGCTAAGCTTCAGGCGGGTGAGACGGTATCCTGGGGCCATCAAGCAGCATTCAGCTATCCTACGGGCTCACGAATGTCTCAAGTGGATCATCCTGTGCTGGTCCTGAATCCCAATGACGATTTATGGGACATGACCCATAAGGCTAAAAAGAAATTACCATTTGAATTCATTGATTTACCCGACTATGGATTTGGTGTCATAGAGGTAGCGCCAGAAATGATATTATCACATGTCAAATCCTTTTTGGACTAACAGTGTGATGGCTCTATGATAAAGAAAATTATATATCCGATTGGATGATTGATCTTTATGATAGCTAAGTAATCACAAATAAAAAATTGAAAAAGATATGGATGTAGGAATCCTAAAACGGACAACTTTCATAGTAGAAAATGCGAAACAATCAGCGGCTTTCTATCAGTCCGTCTTTGGCTGGACTATCTGGTATGATAATGAGCTGGAAGCGGACTACCGATTTCCGCCCAGTGGCGCGCCTGATAAAGCTAAGGTACACCTCATCATCTTGCAGGCTCAAGACCCAAAGCTGGGTAAGCTGGGCTTGCTGCAATACATAGACTCGCCCTTCGAGCAAAGGCAGCCAGAAGTAAG
>CALFUK010000192.1 GCA_937929945.1 uncultured Saprospiraceae bacterium | reverse complement strand
TTAATTACAGGGAATGATGTCTGCAGTGAATGTCGTATTCAGCGGGACATCAAAATTTAGGTTTAATAAGATACATTGCCCTGCTTCGAAAGCCACATTTGCATTGGGACTGATACCTACACCTGTCGTAGCGTTGATGTTGTTAATGGCTTTAAAGACTCCTGTCTCAATGACTTCATTTGTAAATGATCGATTCACAGGACATTCATCGCCGACAATGAGATCAAGTGTCACGCAAGATTCATCGCTACCCTGATTTAGCCATAGTGAATAATCATCAGCTGTGAGAGCTGGAGTGAATCCCATGGCCCCACTGAGCATGCCCATCTCCGGCAAAACATTAGAATTTGATTCAGCTGAGCCATAGACTATGCCTCCCAAAAGATTAGCTACATTGGCTCCTCCTGGTGGCTCAGTAAACGTACTTCCCCTCTGAATCCCTATAAAGCCTAAATTGCTGGAAGGGATAGAACTAAAATTTGAAAGATCAATACGTTCCAAGATTTTGCCTTGAGGGATGTTAAATGTGATGTAGTCAATATCCCGAGGACTACCTCGCTGGCAAGAGCTAATCATGTTACTGCCATCTGTCAGGGTAAATATAGAAGGCTGGCTGCCATCATCCGAAAGATCTCCGTCGAAGGTCTCGTTATATGGTGTACTAAGTGGATTATTAGTTGAACTTCCACAGGCAGTGATATCATCAATGACTAGTGTAGCTACAACGGCACTACCGTTAGAAGAGCCTCCGTTGACGCTGTGTATCAAGCGTAGGCTCAATACAGCAGAGA
This sequence comes from uncultured Saprospiraceae bacterium, assembly GCA_937929945.1. GTDB lineage: Bacteria > Bacteroidota > Bacteroidia > Chitinophagales > Saprospiraceae > CALFUK01. Next base: position 10,465 of record CALFUK010000192.1, on the reverse strand, counting down.
AGATGTCCTGGTATGTCGCTGTAGAAAATGATTGTAGCTTATCCAAGTCCATATCTTCGATTGGGAATACAATACTTTGAGAAGCTCCCGATGGAATAATAACCGCATTCTTAGACGCGTACTGGGTAATAAAGTTTTGGCCCCCTGAGCCTGCAAAGACGAGCCGTAAATGTAGCGGTGAGCTACTTGATACATTTGTCACATTCATCTTGATGGAGGTCACCCCAGCTCCCACATAATCACCTGCCCATTGGCTGGAGTTAAACATGGTTATTTTTCCTCCTTGTCCAGAACCGTCAGAAATATTTTGCAACTGATTATTTTGATTTGTCAAATAACCAGCTGGTGAATTATTCCCTTTAGACCAGTTTTGAGTTGTCCCATTGCTAAAATTATCAGTTTGGTTTAATGCTACTTGTGAGCTCACTGACGAAGCAGCCGCAATTAAACATAGTAGACATAAGCGGGCTTTAATAAGACGAATCAACATAAGACAACGATAATTTATTTGAGTAAGAATACGACAACTTCATGAAGTACTATGCTTTTCACCTAGCAAAGGTTGTATGCCAACTTGGATAAAAATATAATTCGATTCTACTTTGGGTGTGAAGAATTTTCAGTGAATACACCAAGCTATGATTCGTCACGGTCGTGCACTATCATCTATATCATTGATAGAACTTATGTTAGGGAATTTGAAATATGGAGGCTACCCTTCAATAAGATTTATTCAGCATATGATTATCTACTGTTTCACCACCTTGACAACAGCTGACTGATCCTGCCTGATAAATCTGAGGTAATACAGTCCAGAAGCTAGGTCAGATACCGAGAGCGTGTGTGTATCTACTCCTTGTCGCAGGACATTGCGCCGTATGATGCTGCCGCCTAAATCAAACAACTGGATAGACGTAGTTTCGCTGATGGCCTGATCAAAGCTAATTCGTAGCTCATCTGTCACCGGGTTAGGGAATACTTCAAATCCTGCGCCCTCTATGTCATATGTCGCATCGGGAAGATCGACGCTAAATTTAAAAACTGATGAAAGCCGATTACAGTCGCTTCCAATAGAGTTAACCCTCCAGAAATAGGGTATACCAAACTGCAGCTGGCTAAGGTCAAAGCTAACTGTGGTCGTCTCCTCGGGCACGTCAAAATCAACAATAGTAAACAGCGAGTCTGTACTGATCTGTAAGCCGTAGGACTGAGCACCAGCAGCTGCTTCCCACATGAAATCTATGATGCCACTGAGATTCTCAGACTCATTAAATGGAGTGGATAGATCAAAAGGAGCAGGTGCACCATCTAGTGACAAAATGAGATTCGTAGAACTCGATAGTGCGCCGTCAGTAGCACGTATCGCGACTGAGGAGCTGGAGCTGACACTCGCGAAATCTCCCGATACGGTGAGTGTACTGGTCTCTCCTGGCATCACCTGCGAAGGAGAGACATCGAAGTTCAGACCACTTACATTACTGATCACTGACAGATCTACAGCGCCAGTGAACGCAGAGCTTACAGTGATTTCATTGGTGATGTTTCCTGTTTGATTGCAGAGATCGAGGGCGCTTGATGCTAATCCAGTAAAGAGGTCATTTTCGCCCTCACCACAGATCTGCAGCGACCAGTCATTAAAGACTCCCGTATCCATGAAGAATTGGTCGATGATCATCAGCTGCCATTCGCCTAATGCACTCTCCCCAACGAAGGCAGATAGAGGTTCTTCTGGTTGATACAGCATGCCATCTGTGAAGGGGCAGGGTATGTCTCCACTCGCCAAGCCGATATCGCTGAAGCCAATAGCAAAGTTTTGAAATCTAGCGTTAGAGCAGTTAGACTCTGCAAGTATGACCTTAGTCCCGCTGGGGCTGATCAGCGTAAAAGACAGATCTCCTGTCCAGGTGTGCTCACCTCTGACGATAGGTATCGTGACGGCTCCTACCGTGATGTCCTGCTCTATGGTGATGGTAGAAATGGTGGTGTCCAGCCTTTCTTCTGTGATGATCAGATTTAGATCGGTCCGCGTGCTATCGATGCAGTTCAGCCCGGATGTCCTGAATAGTACAGGCGTAGTCCACGGGCCGGTCTGGCAGAGATTTTTACCACGCACTCTCCAAAAATATTCTGTATTCTGGACCAGCTCGCTGGTGACGACTTGCCTCTCGACAATATCATTCCTGATGACATCAGGATCTGCAAATGACAGATCAGTGGAAATTTCAAAGTCGTAGAGGGCAGCTTCTGTATCGGACCATGTGAAAGTCGCTACGGGGCTGACTGGTTCATTGATGTCTATGGGCTGCTCCATGACAATCTGATTTGGTGCGTTAGCATCGAGATCGATCAGGATGTCATTCGCATTGGTATTAGTCCCATCCGTCGCTGATATGCTGATGAAGTATTTATCTGACGGAAGCTGGTCCAGTCCTGATATTGTTAATGAAGTACTTCCTCCCGATTCGATGGGATTCTGCTCGAAGCTGGCATCCACACCAGCTGGAAGATTAGGTGTACTCAGTGTAACCTGCTCGATAAAATTCTGATCAACGTCTATGTCTAAGGTGATGCTATTCTGATTGCCGCCACACACTTCAAAGCTAAATTGTGATAGTGCTAGGACGAATGAGCCGTTGATGCCATTGATGACTTGCTGACCCGTACCTGCAGGATCCAGCCAGTCAGCGAGGCTGGTCTCAGGCGTACCTTCTCCCTGGAAGCTGCGGCGGAGAGAGCCAAATTCATCCCACTCATCATTGCCACATGCCGCCTGACCACCGCTCACGAAGCCGATGGCTTGGCCCTTCATATTGAACTGAGGTGCACCCGAAGAGCCTCCCTCCGTGGTACCGAGATCCCAGTCATTGACCCTGATGAATACGGTGTCACCTTCGAATATGGTGTACACTGGAAAGTCATAGTCAAAGCTGATCCTTTTCTCTTCACCATTAGGATGGTGTACTACGAAACTAGAGTCTGGTAAGACAGGCCTGATGTCCCAGCCAGCGTAGTAGGGACTGTAGTCAGGATCTATCGGATCGTCGAGTAGCAGTAAGGTGTAGTCCACTGATTCGGGGTCTCTATCGCCATTCACCGCTGTGGCGACCATGGTAGCACCAGTATTGAATTGGCTCAGTAAGCCATCTCCATCACTACCGCTGGCAGAGCTATTGACGGGCCGACAGCTGCTGTTCTCATAGTTCCAATATGCGATCAGAGATGCTGCATTATTCTGAGTGAAGCCACAATGGGCTGCCGTGATAAAATAAGGCCGAGAATCATTCTGTACATTATTGACCAAGAAGCCTGTGCAGAATCGACCACCACCACTCGATACCGCAGCCACAGACTGAATCTGATCTCGGAATCGATCAATGAGTGCAATGCCATCTTCGCTACCACATCTGGTATCTATATTACAGCTGCCAGACAGTGACCGACTCACCACATCTACGAAGCCATGATTCACCGAGCTGAGTTTGAGCTTGGTCAGGTGCCTCTGCGAGGCTGGGACAGTGAGCTCTATGGTCATATGGTCTCCCAACATGATGGGGGTCCAGAGCTGGCCATGTGCCTCGTTATCACTGATGGTAAAGGGTCCGATGCTATGCCCTGTCTGGTGAGATCTGATCCTGAGTGCCGCTCCTTCGGGCATCTCATATTCTGTAAAGCCTAGGTTAATTGATTTTGCTCCTGGTGATGCGACATCGACAGTCCAGATCCAACGATCACCTTGCGTGGCCCACTCACCTGCATTTTCTGGTTGGATGTCCACAGCTCTCGGCTCTGCGTACTGATAGACGTCTATCTTCTGATTATCACTGCGCTGATGGGCCACAGGTCCTAGTCTAGGCAGTATGATACTGCTGCCTCGATAGTCATTAGTAGTTGTTGGTTTATGCGGATTCACCTTTACCTGAGCAGATAAGGAAGTGATAATGCCGATTATTAGCGCTGTCCAAAATACCTTCACAATCTCTAATTTTAAATCAATTTACGTAAATAATCTTGCCGATTCAGCAGTCTTAGCCATTCTATATAAGAATGATTCGGCACTGTACATTGAAGAGTTATTACAGAGTCACTGCCCCTATGTAACAGTGAACGAATCGAGATAATTGTCGCCAATCAGTTGAAAACCATCTACGAACTGTCTCTGATATAGCCAGTAGACCACCTATTTGATTGATACGATTTGCCTGGTAAACACTTCCAGTTAATCGGTCACTTTTCTCCGATTGGTATGTGTCTTTAGAATACGCACCTGCTCCACTCGGCTCAGGGAGTGCTTGCGATGAGTCCAGATCTTATCTCTGGCGGTGGCAGCACTGCTTTCCAAATCCACAATAGGCAGAGGATAATCTTTTCCAATCGTGACACCGCAGAAGCTCTGCTCCAGGGGAGTCATCTTCCATGGCTCATGGATGGCGTGGACAGGCACATCTCTCAGCTCAGGCACCCATGTCTTGATGAATTCCCCTTCTGGATCATGGTCTTGGGATTGCTTCACGGGATTGTACATCCTGATGGTATTCACACCGGTGGTGCCGGCCTGCATCTGAAACTGAGGGTAGTGGATGCCTGGCTCGTAGTCTAAGAACTGTCTGGCCAGATGATAGACTCCAGAGCGCCAGTCCTGGTCCAGATGAAAGCATAAGAAGGACACCAGCATGGCCCGCATCCGAAAGTTGATCCAGCCAGTCTGCATCACGCAGCGCATGTTCGCATCGACCATCGGGTAGCCCGTCAGGCCCTGCTCCCAGGCGGCTACAAACGATTCATTGTATTCGTGGGGCAGGAGCTCGAAAGCGCGATTGATGCACTCGGTCTCATAGCGACATTCCACTTCAAATTTTTGGATGAAGTGGCAGTGCCATTTCAGTCGAGTCAAGAAGCCAGCATGAGCTCGTTTGGCTTTTGGATAATTAGGATGATGCAGCACAAACTGAAAGGCTTGTCTGATGCTCATATTGCCCCAAGCCAAGTAGGGAGAGATTCTGGAGCAGCTCTTACGACTGAGCAGAGGCTTTGATATGTGGCGCGCATAATTCTTACCACGGCCATGCATGAAGGAGTGGAGGTACTGCTTAGCTCTCTTACTTCCAGCGTGTATCATATCATTGGGGTAAGCAGTCCACTTGCTGATCAGTTCTTTTGGCAGCGGGTAGGGATGGTCTATTGTTATGGCATCGTGTACGCGAAAGTGATTCTGAGTGAGGCCTTGCTCCATGATCTGATGCCAGGCACTGTCCCAGCCATTTCTATTTCTGATGCCTCTGATGATGCCATCCCGCTGGTATTCTTGCCACCTGACCTGCCGTGACGCCAGTAGCTTAGAGATGAGCTTATCGCGCCGCCATGTGAGCTGTATCCCTGACTCCTGATGGCTGAATACGCTCTGCACATCGTACTGCTCCAGCAGATATTGGAAGACGGTCTCAGCATCTGCACAAAAGAGCTTCACCTGCAGCCCAAAGGCGGAGAGATAAGCATCCATGTCCAGGATGGAATGATAGACGAATCGACCGTGGCGATCAGCGTAATCCGGATAGGCCATCATCTCAGGCTCATAGATATAGATGATGACATAGGGCAGTCCCGCAGCTTCAGCAGCTGCTAGCGGCTGATGGTCTGTGCAGCGGAGATCCCGCTTCAGCCATACGATGTTTAATTTTTGTCGTTCTGCCATGATTACCTATGCTACATTAATACAATTTCTGTCTTAAAAGTTGAAATATGGTGTCCTTTTTGGTTGTATTGCTAAGATAGATCACTTGTCCTCTGATCGATCGTTGATTAACTCATTGTTCTGTTTATTTTTGCAGTCCGATTGAATATATGAAGTGGATCAAGATTTTGGTATTAGTGATGCTCTTAGCGAGTCTGGTGTGGTTTGCCTCCAGCATTGATCCTCAGGAAGTGTTGGCTGCCATCAGCAAGGTTGGACTATCCTATCTGTGGGTTATCGCAGCCACAGCCATAGCCTATTTTCTTGGGGCAGTGGCCTGGAAGCTATGCATCAGTGACGAATACAGCCACCACTTGACACTCAGGCAGCTGTTTGCCATCCGGCTCATAGGCGAGGCGGTGACGCTGGTCAATCCATCTAACTTCATCGGTGGCGAATCCACTAAAGCCTACCTGCTCCAGAAGCGAGGCATTCCATACACTGCAGCATTCTCTTCAGTGATTCTCTCCAGGAGTATTATTATCATGGTGCAGGTGCTTCTTTTTGTGGTGGCAGCTATCAGCTATATGCTTTTATCTGAGAGTTTTAATCAGCAGCTCTTCGTGATTATCCTGATCAGCATCATTGTCCCTGGGACCTTGGTCCTGCTCTTCATCCTGACACAGAGGACACAGCTGCTGTCGTTTCCCTTTACTCGCGGCCCTCGCTTTACTAAGTTCAAGACATCGCTGCAAGAGACATTTGCGCTGGTGTCTGAGCACTACCAGCGCCATCGGGCGAAGATGCTCTTGGTGGTCTTCATCGCTGCAGCCCACTGGATGGTAGGATCGCTAGAGCTCTATTTTCTATTCTCCTTTATGGGGGTGGAGATAAGCTATCACGAGGCACTGATGATGGATATGGGCATCATCTTACTGAAGAGTTTTGGCGTATTTGTCCCAGGCCAGATCGGGATTGAGGAGTACAGTAATAAAATATTGTTCGCCGTGGTAGGCATGGTGAATAACACCATTTGGATCAGCCTCTCACTGTTGCGCAGGCTGCGGCAGCTCATCTGGATCATCATCGGCCTGCTGCTTTATTTAGTTATGGAAGGTAAAAATGTGAATGGACGCAAGAAAAGGAACGTGTGATCAAGTCTCTAGACCGAAACAGTTAAGTAGATGCCGTAAAACTAGATATTGAAATTGTGTCTTCAGGAGGCTGTATCGAAGATGTTATTTCCTTTCGGAATTATTATATGAGTTGGTCTTAGGCTATGGACGCAAGACTAAGTCCAGTATCTTTTTAATACATTTATGAGCTAACAAAATAAGCCCAGACCCATGACGAATAATGATGTCCTTCGTAAGATACGCTACACCTTTGACTATTCTGATGATCAGATGATCAAGCTCTTTAAGCAAGGTGAGCTGGAGGTGACTCGCGCCCAGATCAGTGACTGGCTCAAAAAAGAAGAAGACCCTGACTACAAGAATATCATGGACAAGCACCTGGCGCACTTTCTGAATGGTTTCATCATCGAGAAGCGAGGTAAGCGTGATGGGCCAGCGCCAGTAGCGGAAAAAACCCTTACCAACAACCTCATCCTGCGCAAAATAAAAATAGCGCTGAATCTGAAAGTGGAAGATATGATCGCCATCTACGATGAGCAGGATTTCACCATCAGCAAGCATGAGATCAGTGCCTTCTTCCGCAAGCCGACGCAGAGCCAATATCGGCTATGCAAGGATCAGTTCTTGAGAAACTTCCTGATGGGTATGCAGAAAAAATATCGGCCTGAGCCTTCCGTTTAGGCGCCTGTAGCTGATTAGCTATCCCTCCATGAATGCTTGTACGATTCTATAGATGTAAACAATCGTATAGTACGAGATGACTCAATAGTCGCTATCTTTCGTAAATATGTCTCCACCAAAAGGCATCTAAAGACAGTAAAAGATCGCTTATGCAAAACGCAGCCACCGTATTCCTAATACTTATACCAGCCATCTTCGTCCTCATCGTCGGCGAGGCTATCTATGCTTATGCTAAAGGCAATTTTAATTTTAGAGCCATGGATACCATCTCCAGTCTCAGTGCCGGCATGACGAACGCCATCAAAAGCGTATTAGGCCTCACAGCAGTGATCATTGGCTATGCCTATATGTTTGAGCATTTAGCACTGATTGAAAGAGAGACAACATGGGTCACTTATTTATTGGCACTGCTGGGCATGGACTTCGCCACGTACTGGTATCACCGCCTGGCACACCATGTCAATATTTTTTGGAATCGTCACGTCATCCATCACTCTGGAGAAGAATTCAATATGGCTACGGCGCTGCGTCAGTCGATCTCCAAGTTTGTGAACATCAGTGTGTTCTTTATGCTCCCTGCGGCGATACTCGGCGTGCCACCTCAGGTCATTGCCATTGTCACACCCTTTCATCTGTACGTGCAGGTGTGGTATCACACCATCCATGTCGGCAAGCTCGGCTGGCTGGAGTACATCATCGTCACGCCCTCTCAGCACCGGGTACACCATGCTGTCAATGAGATCTACAAAGACAAAAACCTTTCACCCGTATTCTGCATTTGGGACAGGCTCTTCGGCACCTATCAAGAAGAGCTGGATGAAGAGCCCTGTGTGTACGGCATCACCCGCCAAGTAAACACCTGGAATCCGATTAAAATCAATCTGAGCCATCTATGGTTATTGATTCAAGATGCGTGGAGAGCCGATAGCTGGTGGGATAAATTCAGAATCTGGTTCATGCCCACTGGCTGGAGACCAGAAGATGTAGAAGCACAGTATCCTGTCCAATCGGTGGACCCCTACAATCTGAAGAAGTATGATACCCCGGCTTCGACTCAACTCAAGTTGTGGTCCTGGTTTCAGTTTGCTATGTTACTGTTTTTTCTATTTCAGCTGCTCTATCAGATTGCAGCGATCGGAACGCCGGAGGTATTCATCTATGGCGCCTTTCTTTACTTTATGGTCTATGCATACACCACACTGATGGATCGAGATGTCAGCTCTTTTTGGCTGGAGTCTGTGAAAGCAGTCGTGGGCTTGACCATCATCTGGCGAACGGGCACCTGGTTTCAGATAGACCAGCTGATACCTGGAGGTAGTTACCTCATTGCTGCCTACCTGATCCTATCAGTCTTGGTGGTGGGCTATTTTGTTTTCACGGAGCTTGGCTCCGAGGATGTGGAGCACGCTATGAGTTCGTCCTGATGTAGCTCACTTTTTGGATCAGATCATCCTTGATTTCGTAGATCACGACGATCTCCAAAAACTCGACTCCAGCTCTTCCAGTGATGTGCTCATGATCGATCACTTTATTTCCAATGACCATCCTGTTAATCACCTGGGCTGCCAGCGCGGGCGAGTCCCGAAAGACAGCTTCATAGGATGATCTAAATGCCTCAATACCGTCGATGCTGGGCTCTGCCTCACTATAATTGTAGACTTTGATATCTGCGGCAAATAGCTTGACAAAGCCTTTCAAGTCTCTCTCATTATAAGCTTCGACTTGCTGCTGTATGATGTGCTCTGGATCCATGCTGTGAAAATAGGCTCTTATGTTGGGATTTTGTGCAGCTGGAAATCTGCTTAATGTGATACAATAAAATTATCCTTAATCTGATTCATATCAAGATATCAACGCAGGCTATGCAATGATTCGTCTAAGCAGTCTAAGCTTTATATTTTGAGCTTGAGCATACATTATCATAAAAGTAAAATCCAGACTTATGTCCTTACCTTCTCCATTATTCGATCATTTGAGACTTCCGGTTATCGGGTCGCCCTTATTCATTATCTCTGGCCCAGAGCTGGTGATCGAGCAGTGTAAGGCTGGCATCGTCGGCTCATTCCCGGCGCTGAATGCCAGGCCGCAGTCACAGCTGGACGAATGGATACACCAGATCACAGAAGAATTAGCTGCTTATGATCGGGATAATCCCACGCAGAAAGCAGCGCCCTTTGCGGTCAATCAAATCGTACACCGCAGTAACAATCGACTGGAAGAAGATCTGGCTACCTGCGCTAAGTGGAAAGTGCCTCTCGTGATCACCTCCCTCGGGGCCCGAGAAGATCTGAATGTGGCAGTGCACGAGTGGGGCGGCATCACGCTGCATGATGTCATCAATGATCGCTATGCGCATAAAGCCATTGAGAAAGGCGCTGATGGGCTGATACCCGTAGCGGCAGGTGCGGGAGGCCATGCAGGTGTCACCTCTCCTTTTGCCTTGATGCAGGAGATCAGAGCTTGGTTTGATGGTCCTGTAGCCCTTTCTGGGTCCATCGCTTCTGGGGCAGCCATCTTGGGCGCACAGGCCATGGGCGCGGATCTGGCCTACATCGGCAGTGCCTTTATCGCGGCTAAGGAGGCCAGAGCAGGAGAAGACTATAAGCAGGGCGTGGTAGATGGCAAAGCGGCAGACATCGTCTACTCCAATCTATTCACAGGCGTGCATGGCAACTACCTGAAGAAGTCCATTGAGAATGCTGGCCTTGATCCAGAAAATCTACCCGAAAGTGATCCGAGCAAGATGAATTTTGGCTCTGGCGGTAATACGGATGCGAAGGCGTGGAAAGACATCTGGGGCTGTGGCCAAGGCATCGGCAATGTCGATGCTGTACTGTCGGTGAAGGAGATGGTCGAGAAGCTGACGAAAGAATATCATACTGCTGCTGAGAGAATGAGACAATTGGCGTAAGAGACGCTTTTGATGTTAGGTTTTTGGCATATTCTTAGAAGAGTTGTTGCAGGCTGTATTTGCCGCTCG
>CALFUK010000191.1 GCA_937929945.1 uncultured Saprospiraceae bacterium | reverse complement strand
GCAGAGCAGAGTATGCCACTCTTTCAAATAGCGAAAAAGCTCGGCCTGTCAGCAGAAAGAGTCGCTATCTATAGCGTGATCGAAAAGCGTAGATTGTCTGCCGCCCGAACCAAAAACAAAGCTGAATAGGTGCTCCCCTGTACCATACAGCATAATACAATATGGTTTGACCAAAAACCATTTTAAGTAGAATACTAAGGGGAATTGGTATTTTTTGTCGCACACTGGCTTGCTGGTGTGCGATTTTTAATTTCTAAATCATTCATTTTCAACATATTACGTCAATACTGAGCATCCCTATAGGAATTTATTCCATTTACCCCTTTAGATAACATGCTCCGATATTTATCCATAGATGATTATGCTAAGCATTCACCGAGGAAGGCATCTTAGCAAGCTCGATGTAGATGCATTACCACAGAAAATGATAGATTTACCCAGCAACAAGTCATATGCTTATGAAAACCTTAGTCTACGGTGCTTCCACCAATCCAAAGCGATACGCCTACACTGCCATCAATCGGCTCCGACACTATGGATACGAAGTCATAGCCATCGGGCTGAAAGCAGGACTCGTCGGTGATGTGGAGCTGCTTACGGGCCATCCAGCGCTGGAAGACATCCATACCATCAGCTTGTATCTCTCGCCCGCCCGCCAATCAGATCAAATAGAATACCTCCTGAGCCTCTCCCCTCAGCGCATCATCTTCAATCCTGGAACAGAAAACCCTGAATTCGCAAAGCGCGCAGCAGCAGCTGGCATCACTGTCACAGAAGCCTGTACGCTAGTCCTACTAAGCACGGGGCAATATGCGCCCCCAGAGGATGAGGTGGCCGCACTTAGCTAAGCTCTAATGAATTGATTTTCAATCTATTACATAGAGCAATAACTTGATCATTCTGCATAAGATCTACTTTAGCAGCTCATTGTACTAAACATTTTAAATCGTTTCGACATCAAATACTATTATCTGTCTAAGATTATGCCCTGGAAAGGATACAGCCGCATCAAAGACAAGTTGTCTGGTACTCGGAATCAAATGATTTACCAGCCAAATCTAAAATTTGGCGTTATCTGTCTCTATAAGATGACAACAAAAGTAAGCTGTAGCAGTGCGAACTCTTGCGCATACTGTCTTACACTCCTCTTAGACGAATTGACTCAGACTCGCGCCTGACTCAGGCACAAATTCTGTAGTTTAGAAGCTTCATCGAAAAAAATATTTCTATGCCGATCACCATCGTCCTCTTCGGAATACTGATTCTTGTCCTGCTGATTGGCTACTTCAAACTCGATGGGTTTATCTCGTTCATCGTCGCCTCCCTCTTCATTGGTATTTCTTCTGGGCTACCGATCGACACCATCACTAAAGCCATCCAAGACGGCATAGGTAATACCTTGGGATTTCTGGTGATCATCCTTGGACTGGGCGCGATGCTCGGCAAGCTGGTCGCCGAGAGTGGCGCTGCCCAGCAAATTGCCAATAGCCTCATCGCTGCCTTCCCCAGTCGCTATGTCCAGTGGGCAGTGGTCCTGACTGGCTTCATCGTCGGTATACCGATGTTTTACTCCGTGGGATTCGTGATCTTGGTTCCACTGGTATTCACCATCGCAGCGACCACCAGACTACCGCTGCTATACATCGGCCTGCCCATGCTCTCTGCCCTCTCTGTGACGCACGGCTATCTGCCGCCGCACCCTGCTCCGACAGCCTTGGTCGTGGACTTTGGCGCAGACATGAGCCGTACACTGCTGTATGGGCTGATCGTCGCCGTCCCAGCGATCATCATCGGCGGTCCGCTCTTCGGCCAGACGCTTAAGAAATACAATCCTCAGCCCCTGAAGTCTATGATGGCCTCTAAGACATTCGCCGAAGCAGAGCTACCCTCACTGACTACCAGCATCTTCACGGCAATGCTCCCAGTGATTCTGCTCTTATCCTCCGCTGTCATAGACCTGCTTCCCATCGACTCTCCCATAGTGAATGGTGTGATAAATTTCATTGGCAATCCTGTCATTGCCATGCTGCTCACAGTGCTGATCGCTCTTTACACCTTAGGCATCAGAAGAGGACTCAAGATCGCCGAGGTCAGCGCCATCTATGGAGAAGCTGTGAAAGGGATAGCGGTCATCCTACTAATCATCGCGGGCGCTGGAGCACTCAAGGAGATCCTGATCGTCAGTGATGTGAGCAGCTATATCGGTGAGCGACTGCAGACCATTCCGGCCTCTCCCCTACTCTTGGCCTGGGGCATCGCGGCAGTCATCAGAGTCTGTGTGGGCTCAGCTACGGTAGCGGGCCTGACCAGTGCAGGGATCGTACTCCCGCTGATCGCGTCCACTGGTGCGGACCCTAACCTCATGGTCTTGGCTACCGGTGCAGGCAGCTTGATGTTTTCCCACGTGAATGATGCAGGCTTCTGGATGTTTAAAGAATTCTTTAATATGACGGTCATCGACACCCTAAAGACCTGGTCGGTAATGGAGACGATCGTATCAGTGGTCGGACTGCTGGGAGTCCTAACACTAAATGGTATCTTGCATTAAAAGTAACAAGCTATGACAGCAGACGAACGATTCGAAGCATTGGGGCTGATTCTACCTCCTGCTCCTAAGCCTCTGGGAGTGTATAAGCCCTTCTTACAGCTAGGCCAGCAGGTCTATGTGAGTGGTCACGGGACTGTGCAAGCTGATGGGACCCTTCTCATCGGAAAGGTCGGCGTGGACCTCGATCAAAAAGCAGCTCACCAGGCAGCTCAGATCGTAGGGCTGGCAATTCTCGCCACACTGAAAGAAAATCTGGGCAGCCTCGACCGCATCGATAGAGTCATCAAGGTCCTGGGTATGGTGAACTGTGTCCCGAGCTTCGAGCCTCATCCTTATGTGATCAATGGCTGCAGCGAACTATTCGCTCAGGTGTGGGGTCCGGATCATGGCGTGGGTGTGAGGTCGGCGGTCGGTATGGGCTCTCTACCCGACAATATCCCGGTAGAAATCGAAGCTCAATTTTTATTAAAATAAGCCCCACTATTCAATGATCATTATAGATGCCCATCTCGACCTGAGCATGAATGCTCTGGAATGGAATCGGGACCTGCGTCTCTCCATCGCCGAGATGAGGGCCCAAGAACAATCACTCACTGATCTACCAGGCAGGGCCCAGGCCACGGTGAGCTTCGAGGCAATGCGTCGCGGTAATATTCCAGTGTGCGTCGCCACCCAAATAGCCAGGTATGTCAAGCCCTCTAATCCACTCCCAGGATGGAATAGCCCAGAGCAAGCCTGGGCACAGACCCAAGGTCAGCTGGCTTGGTACAGAGCCATGGAGCAGGCAGGAGAGCTGATAGCCATCACTGACATAGATGCATTAGACCAGCAGCTGCAGCGCTGGAGCACAGAGCCCGACTACTGCACCATCGGCTATATCTTATCTCTGGAAGGAGCTGACTCCATCTATGACCTCAGCCTCCTGGAGACAGCCTACGACTATGGCCTGAGAGCTGTTGGTCCAGCTCACTATGGACCTGGCACTTATGCCTACGGGACAGATAGCACGGGAGGCCTTGGACCTATAGGCCGAGAACTACTGACTGAGATGGATCGCTTAGGCATCATCCTGGATGCGACGCACCTCTGTGACCAGAGCTTCTGGGAGGCATTGGATCACTTCCAGGGTCCTGTCTGGGCATCGCACTCTCTCAGTCGCTCACTGGTCCCGCACAATCGCCAATTCTCTGATGAACAAGTCTTAGCGCTGGTCGATCGAGGTGCTGTGATCGGTATGGCCTTAGACGCTTGGATGATCATCCCTGACTGGCAGCGAGGTGTCACAACACCACAGTCCAGTGGTTTGACCTTGGAGCATGTGGTGGATCACATCGATCACCTCTGCCAACTGGTCGGTCACTGCCAACACATCGGTATCGGCACCGACTTAGATGGAGGATTTGGCAAGGAGCAGTGTCCGCAGGATATGGATGACATCAGCGACTTGCAGCAGCTACTACCGCTCTTAGCCCGTCGAGGCTACAGCACAGCAGACATCGAATCGATCATGCACGGTAACTGGCTCCACTTTTTAAGGCATGCTTGGTAAGGATAGATGTACCTCTGATACTGAAGGAACAGAGGCTGCGTCCTTGCGCGGATTTAATAATGGCCCGACTATCGAAGGCACTGAGGCCTATCATACTTTTGAAATCTTCTCTAGCTTAATTTCTGAATGTTACCAAAGTAAAAAGAGACCAAACCTGGATTGCTCTTAATCAAAAGTAGGCCCTTGTATTCACCTTGAAAAGGGGAACAAACTACCCATGAGCACATCAACGATTCAACAAAATCAACCCATCAACAAAATCAGCAAATAAAAACCTACTGCAACTTACGTCGTGCCATTTCTCTTTTAATCAAGCTCAACTCTCGACTCATCTCGCCAGTCACTGAGGTATTCTCTTGGGCTCTGCGGATCAGGTAGGGTACGACTTCGCTGACAGGACCGTAGACGAGGTACTTAGCGACATTGTAGCCAGAGGCTGCGAGATTATAAGTCACATAGTCGCTCATGCCCAGCAGCTGACAGAAATTGAGGTGTGGATGATTTTTAGAAATGGATCTCTCGTCGATCAGCTCTGCCATTAGGAGATTACTCTGGACATTGTGTGTGGCAGTGCAGGAAGCGATATACTGATAATGCTCCAAGCAAAAGCGGACACCAGCGTTATAGCAGTCATCAGTCGCAGCCTTCGTGGCATGTATAGGAGAAGGGATACCCTTCTCGGCTGCATGTCTGCGCTCTTTCTCCATGTAGGCGCCTCTGACGACCTTTGCCCCAAGACTGTAGTCATGCCTCTGCGCATGTTCATAGGCAGTCTGTAATAACTGTAATCCATCCGCTCGATACATCTGAAATGTGCCATATATGGTTGCTTTCTTTCGATTGTATTCGCGCATCATATCATAGACCAGCTGATCGATTGCATCCTGCATCCATGTCTCTTCGGCATCGATGAAGATTCTGACATCCAGCTCTTCTGCCAGTGAGCCGATCTGCTCCAGTCGGGAGAGTAGCTTCTGCCGAGACACTTCTTCTGCTGGGCTCATAGTCTCGCCTTGCTGCATTTTTTCCAAGACGACATTAGGTGCCAGCGCTGTAAGCTTCGTGATGACCACGGGCACCGTATCATTAGAGGCGGCGAATCTGATCCCCCGAAGCACTTCTTGGAGGACGGCATCAAGATCATCATCATCACTTTTACCTTCTGCGCCGAAGTCCAGCGCAGCACTGACGCTATGCTGTCCGAGTTGATCGATTAGTGTCTGACTTTCCAGCAGCGTCTCACCACCGCAGAATATTTTAAAGATGGTCTGCTTCACCAGCGTCTCGTGTAGCGGCAGTCTCCACTTCACAGCCCATGATCCCAGCACAGACATGACTGAGACCAGTCGGGGATTATTCATCAGCTTAAACATCCGATAGGTATTCCTCAATTCCTGATCAGACTTCTGTGTGAAAGCGGTCTCTGTATTATCGAAATCTAGCTTATGTGTAGTTGACATTTTCATTTAGTATTCTCCTTCTGTTTGATTCCAAATGGACCAAGATTTTTCAGCCTGTAAGATCAGCATGTCATGTCCATTTTTGATCATGGCCCCAGCCGCTTCTCCTCGTTGTAAAAATAAAGTTTTCTCGGGATTATATACGAGGTCATAGAGCTGATGTGAACTACCAAGATACTCATAGGGGATAGGTGGACAGCTGTCCACCTGAGGACTCATACCCAAGGGAGTGGTATTGATGATCAATCGGTGTGAGTCTATGATGGCTGGAGTCAGCTCCGAGTATTGCAAGTAGTCAGCCTTGCGAGATACGATCTGATAGGCTATGCCCAGCTGAGACATGACATACTGCACCGCTTTGGAAGCTCCACCACTGCCCAAGATCAAAGCTCTATCTGCTAGGGCAGACCCAGCCCATCTCTCCAGCGATTGGCGAAAGCCATACACATCACTGTTATACCCGATCAGTTCGTCTCCTTGTACTAAAATGGTATTCACCGCACCGATCTGGCTGGCTTCATCTGATAGACTAGTGAGCAGAGGGATCACAGCCTCCTTATGGGGAATGGTAACATTAAAGCCAACATGATCCGCTGTAATCAAACCCAAAAACATCTCTGCGTCCTGGATCGAATAAGCCTGATATTCAGCATCCTCGATGCCTTCCTGCTTAAACTTCTCTGCAAAGTAGCTGGGTGAAAAGGTGTGGCTCAATGGGTAGCCGATCAATCCAAATTTTCTCATGTTAAATCAATCAATTCTTACTGTGGTAAAGATGGTCATTTGCCTTTACCTTGTAGCAAAACCAAGGCAGTATAAATCATAATTTTTAAATCTAAAAGCAGCGACATATTCTCCACGTAGAGGATATCATACTTCAGTCGCTGCAGCATCTGATCCACATCGGAGGCGTAGCCATACTTCACCTGGCCCCAAGAGGTCATCCCTGGCAGTACCTGAAGCAGTTTCTGATGATAGGGTGCCTGTGCTGCGATCTGATCAATGTAATACTGCCGCTCCGGCCTCGGACCTACCAGCGACATATCACCCTTCAAGACATTCCAAAACTGGGGTATCTCATCCAGCCTCCACTTTCGCATGGTCGCTCCCCAGCTCGTGATCCGTGGATCATCCTCCTGAGCTAACTCTGGACCGCCGTCTTCTGCATCCATATGCATAGACCTAAACTTATACATTTGAAAAGGGCGGCCGTAGCGACCGATACGCTCCTGACTGAACAACACGGGCCCTGCTGAAGTTGCTTTGATCCGAAGCGCGCTATACAGCATGACCGGAGAGAGAAGCACCAATCCTACCATACTGCCTAAAACATCCATGATACGCTTCACAATCAACTGCCAGCGAGGCATGAGATCTCGCCGCACCTGAATCAGTGGCAGGCCATCGATCTGGCTCATCTGGACGTGCCCCAGCACAATGTCTGACATATGTGCGCTGACACTCACGGATATATCTTTTTGATGTTGCAGGAGGCCTTGGATGGCGGACTGCATGGCTCTGTCTTCTCCATGCCTCATCAGAATAATGGCTTCCTCCACTGGATACTCTTGCATGATCTGAGCTATATCTTCCACTAGGCCCAGAAAGGATAATTCATCATCTGTATCCTCTGTAGATGCATCAGCAACTCCCACCCTACCCACGAAATGATAGCGATGTGCTCTGGGCCGCTGCTCTAACTCTGCTAAGAAATCAAAGACCTCTTCCCTGCCCCCAATGAGCAGCGTCTGGTATTTGACCCTACCCGATCTCAGCTGCCTGGCGGTGTAGCTTAGCCAGCACATTCTAAAGCACACCGTGATCAAAAAATGGATACTGAATAAGCGCAGAAAGGACTGAAAATAATCAATGTACTGAAAGACCAGGTCATCCCGTAGTACCGTAAAGAGTAATATAATGGCGCCAAAAAAACTGATGGATACTGTCCTAAATAGTGTGGAAACTCGGGATAATCGATAGACATCATCATACTTATCAAAGAGATAATACAGCACCAACCAGAAGACAGGGATGACGATCAAACCCAACAGTAGATTGCGATCCTGAAAGACACCTTGCCAAGCAAATCCCGGCAGCTCTAACTGCTTGCGGTAAATGAAAAACAACATCCAAGCAAGCATGCCCGCCAGAAAATCCAGCAGCTGATAGATGATCAGATCTCTATGCTTATTGCGATATGTCAAGATGGATCAGGCATTAAAATAAAGCATGATCCCTAAAGCGGTGATGGTGAGTACTATCCCAAATGCCAGAAAGATAGATCTGCGAATGCGGCTCGTCAAGAGTCTAATCTGTGCTTCATAGGCCGGAAAATGCGGGATCAATTCTCGCTCCATCCGATCCGTGTTAAATATATAAGTGGCATTCACTGGGACCTTATTCTGATGCAATACTTTGAACAGCGGCATCAGCTTAAAGCGGAAGTATAAGTTCAGACAGACTAAAGTCACAAAGAGCCCGATGATCGCATTTCTGATCATGGGCTATTGCGCTTGTGTATTTTCATTCGACTGATATATGGACGAGCTGATGTCAGTTTATATGAATTTATGAGCCCCCTGCACGGCTTTCTCCAGGCCACTGCTATCAGAGCCCCCCGCCGAAGCAAAAAATGCCTGTCCGCCACCGCCGCCTTTAATGTGTTGAGACAGCTCCTTGACGATCTTACCCGCATGCAGGTAGTCATCCTTAGTGAGACTTTCACTCACAATGACCATGATCTGCGGCTTGCCCTTGCTGATGAAGCCCAGCGAGATGAGGCAGTCACCTTTTTCTTTTTCCAGATTGTAGCCCATGGTCTTCACCACTTTCGCATCATCCAGCTCCAGCACTGCCGCGAGATAATTTACACCTTTCTCGGAGCTGAATTGGCTGAGTAAATCTTTCTGTTCATCACCGGCTTGCTTACTCTTCAGTTTATCCAGATCCTTTTTGAGGGATTTATTTTCCTCTTGCAGGGCCTCGATATTCTTCGTGGTATGCTGCGCATTTTTGAATAGTGCCCTGATGGACTGCAGCTCTGCCAGCTCTGCATTGATGTGGCGCTCAGCTGCTGTAGCAGTGACAGCCTCTATCCGCCTGACGCCCGCCGCTACGGCTGACTCTGAGGTGATTTTCAGCAGCCCAATCTTACCTGTGGCGTCCACGTGGCAGCCCCCGCAAAGTTCTACCGAGTAGCTGGGATCAAAGGTGATCATGCGCACCGTCTCACCATACTTCTCTCCGAAAAGCATCATCGCTCCTGACTCCTTAGCTTGGTTGATGGGTATATTTCGATCCTCTTGCAGCTTGACGTTCTCACGGATTTTTTCATTCGTGATGCGCTCCACTTCCGCTATCTCTTCCTGAGTCATCTTCTGAAAGTGTGAAAAATCAAAGCGCAGGTATTTATCATTGACCAGTGATCCTCGCTGCTGCACATGATCGCCCAGAACCTGCCTGAGGGCTGCATGCAGTAAGTGGGTCGCGCTGTGATTATTCTCTACCAGAGCTCGTCTTTTTCCATTGACTTCTGCCTTAGCAGGAGTGCTGATGTCTTTTGGCAATTGCTTTACGATGTGGATGATCAGGTCATTCTCTTTCTTCGTATCCAACACTGGTACTTTCTCATCTCCAAACCACAGCAGGCCATTATCCCCTACCTGGCCACCACCCTCTGCGTAGAATGGTGTCTTATTCAGCACCAGCTGGTACTGATCCTTGTCCTTGATCTTCATGGTGCGGTACTTGATCACCTGGATATCCTCCGCTTGTAGCTGATCGTATCCGATGAAATCGATCTCCATCTGATCTGACAGCTCCATCCAGTCACCTGTCTCCTTGCGGGCATCAGCCCTGCCTCTGTCTCGCTGTGCCTGCAGTGCCTTCTCGAATCCTGCCTCATCAATCGTCAGTCCCTGCTCACTCGCGATGAGTCGGGTCAGGTCAATGGGAAAGCCATAGGTATCATAGAGCTCAAAGGCCGTCCGACCATCTATCTGCCCCGTAGAGGTATCAATACCAGTTAGGCGCTTCAGACCACTTTCCAAAGTATTCAGAAATGATTTTTCTTCTTCTAAAATGACCTTAGTGACAAACTCTTGCTGAGAGACGATCTCTGGAAATACATCTCCAAAACGCTCTGCCAACAGCCCGACCAGACTGTGCAGAAAGGGCTCCTTAATATTGAGGAAGGAATAATAATACCGCACCGCTCGTCTCAGTATTCTTCTGATGACGTAGCCAGCACCACCGTTACTCGGCAGCTGTCCGTCAGCTATGGTGAAGCTCACCGCACGCAAATGATCAGAGACTACCCTCATGGCAATATCCGTCTTTGCAGAAAGCTCATAGCTACCTGTGTACTTTATCCCAGAGCTGGCCTCTATCTTTTCGATGAAGGGTGTGAATACATCCGTGTCATAATTAGAGCTCTTACCCTGAAGTGCCATGCAGAGGCGCTCAAAGCCCATGCCTGTATCGATGTGCTTAGCGGGCAGATCTTCCAGTGAGCCATCCGCTTTTCGATTGAACTGAATGAAGACCAGATTCCACACCTCGATGACGAGGGGATCATCTTGATTCACCAGCGTGGCTCCGTCCATGGCAGCTCTGGCTTCGTCTGACCTCAGGTCCACGTGTATCTCAGAGCAGGGACCACAGGGGCCAGTGTCTCCCATTTCCCAAAAATTATCTTTGCGATCAAAATAGAGAATGCGAGACTGCGGCACATAAGCTGACCAATATCCAGCGGCTTCTTCATCTGGCTCAAGGCCTTCTGCTTTGTCTCCTTCGAAGACAGAGACGTACAGTCGGGTCGGATCCAGACCATAGACCTCAGTGAGTAGCTCCCAGGCCCAGTCTATGGCTTCTTTTTTGAAGTAGTCTCCGAATGACCAATTGCCCAGCATCTCAAACATGGTGTGATGGTACGAATCGATGCCCACCTCTTCGAGATCATTGTGCTTGCCTGATACCCTCAGACATTTTTGCGTATCGGCAATTCGGCTGTTGACGATGGGCTTATTCCCTAAGAAGTAATCTTTGAACTGATTCATCCCGGCATTCGTAAACATCAGTGTGGGGTCATCTTTATTGACAATAGGTGCCGAGGCGACTATTTTATGCTGTTTCGATTCAAAGAAGTCAAAGAATTTTTGTCTGATTTCGTTCGCGTTCATCTCTATTAAATATTACTCATTTTACGATATACAATATAATAAATATGGGTCCTGGTCGCACTTATGCTTTACAAAGGATAATGATATGTAAATAATTGATCAGCAGTTAAATACATATAACAATATCAACTAACATATATGAATAAATATATATGTTCTAATATTTTGTCAGTATGGGTTCATAAATTAACTTTGCCGCCTCAGACCCCATGCTGATCCCATCCCGAAAACCCGAGTGCAAATTTATTGTAATTAATAAATAACACCGCCTTCTTAATGAATAAAGAAAAATATGTGTTCAATCAGAACACACTTCAATACGAGGAAGTCACCACACCGACGAAGCAAAAGGTTATTAGATTATTCGGATTTGCCTCTGCAGTGGTGCTGACTTCAATCGGTATTTTTGCCTTGGCCTGGATCTTTCTGCCCTCACCTAAAGAGAGAGCGCTGAAGCGTGAACTCAATCAAATGGAATACCACTATTCCAACATCACTAAAGACTACGAATCACTCTCTGAGCAGCTGACACAGCTGCACGAAAAAGACTCTGAAATTCACAGAACCATTTTTCAGATGGATGTCATTGATGAGAATATCTGGGACGGTGGTATCGGAGGGCATGACAAATATGCTGGCCTGACGGCCTACCAGAATTCAGGCTCGCTCATCAAAGAGACCTTGCAAAAAGTCGATAAAATAAAACGAAAAATAAATCTCCAGACTTCATCCCTTGATACAATTCAGTACATGGCTCAGGTGTGGGAAGAAAAGCTGGCCTCCATCCCATCGATCAAGCCAGTAAAAGAGACAAAACTCAAACGAAACATCCGCTATTTGTCTGGCTATGGCTATCGCATACACCCGATCCACAAAATCAAGAAGTTTCACTATGGCATAGACTTCACAGCTCCAAGAGGCACCCCTGTCCAAGCCACTGGAAACGGTAAAATCATCAAAGTAGAAAAAAGGAAGTCAGGCTATGGTAACAGCGTCGTCGTAGACCACGGCTATGGTTACACCACGCTGTATGCTCACATGAAAAATGTCGTGGTGAAAAAAGGGCAAAAAGTAAAGCGAGGCCAGAATCTCGGCACTGTAGGCAGTACTGGTACCTCTACGGCACCTCATCTGCACTATGAGGTCCGCCTCAATGGCAAAGCCATTAACCCCATCGACTTTTGCTTGGATGGTCTGACGCCAGAAGAATACAGCCAGCTCGTCTCCAAAGCGGGTATGGAGAATCAGTCGCTGGATTAGATTTATGTAAGCGTGTGTCATTCCGAACTAGTTTCGGAATCTGGCCTAGGCGGGCGGGTAGAATGCAAATGGATGAACTGATAAATTAGCAGCGCACTATGCAAGATCCTGAAACAAGTTCAGGATGACTCATACGCTTAAAGAAAAGCCTATTTGCCGAACAGGTAGATTCAGAATGGCTTCAACGATACGAAATAAGCCTCGCCTTACAGACAAGTAGGGTCAGAATACCCCAACACTTAAAAAGTACACACCCTCAATGAGCCTCATCATATCGAATCACACCCATCACTGCCTGCTGATTGATGCGACTCGCCACCGGATAAGCATAGAGCTTGTCATAAATGGCATCGATCGGAAGACCAGCCTCCATAGCCAGTGTTAGCTCTTGCATGAGTTCGCCCGCATTAGGTGCGATGATGGTGCCTCCGATGATTTTCCGCTGACGA
>CALFUK010000190.1 GCA_937929945.1 uncultured Saprospiraceae bacterium | reverse complement strand
CTTGATCAAGTAGTGTAGGCATTATTAAAATACCTGTCAGTACAGATTATAGCGCCTTAAGAATCGTAAGCGAAATAAGAATTACTTCTGAACCTTGGCCTACGAAAAATCATACTACTTCCTATCTGAATCTGAGCCCTGTACAAAAGCCCCATATGCATACGATTGTTTATATATATTATGATCCAAATCAATACGATATGTTAAATAATGTGTACTCCACGATAAGAAAAATTCTAAAAATCCAAATTTCTATCGAATCTGAATTATAGTTTCAGAAATGAACTAATAAAGCTTTACAGTTTCATCAAAATACAATATATTTGGTCTGACCTTACGTACTATACTCGCATATCAAAGGTCTATTTACACCCTACGCCTTAAATTTTTAAAAATCTCTAGTCTAACTTCCATCCAATTGGGTATGTAGTTGTGACTAAATTATTAGGCCTGTCGAAGTAGTCACTTAGGTGATGATTTACGCAATTTTCTAAAGACGTATCGATCAAATTAGAATAAGATGAAGCAATTCTATTTAGCTTTTATATTTTTTGCTTGTTGTCATCCTATGGAGGCACAACTCTATCAGGACCATTATGGCGCTGGACATACACAGGGAATGAAAGTAACTAGTTCTACTTCTTCTAATAATGAAGTCAAAGTAGTCGAAGGCGCAACTGATGCATTGTCGCTTGAAGAATCATCCAGATTTCTATCACAGACTACCTTAGGCGCTTCATATGAAGACATACTACATATGCAATCAATAGGCATCGAAGCATGGCTGGATGAACAGATCAATATGACCTCTGGATCCATGTATGATCGAGTAGAAGCCTTATGGACAAATGAAATTGATCCTATACAAGGAGATGATAGATCTTTTGAAATGGTCTTGGATTTCGCTTTCTATGAAATGATTATGGAACAAGAAGATGCGCTACGCCAGCGCATGGCATTCGCATGGTCACAAATATTCGTGATCCAAGAAACACATCGAGAAATCAACCATAACCTAGGCCACGCCTTATACTATGATTATCTGTATAAGGGTGCCTTTGGCAATTTTGAAGACCTACTATATAATGTCACGATGAGTATGTCAATGGGTGTCTACTTGAGCCATTACAAAAACAGAAAATTTAACCCTGACAATGGCTCACTACCTGATGAAAATTTTGCCAGAGAAATCATGCAATTATTTACCATTGGCATACATGAATTAGAATTGGACGGCACTCCCAAACTTGATTCTAATGGCGAGCCCATACCTACCTACAATATTGACGATGTAGCTGAGTTAGCTAAGGTATTTACAGGCTTGGCAGCTTCTAAGAATAAAAAGACAGGCGCAAACAATAATTCTTTTGGACTAGGGTACCCATCTAGAGATTGGACCAGTCCAATGAAAATGTTTGATGATTTTCATTCAGAAGGAGAAAAGACATTTTTGGGGACGACTCTACCAGCTGGACAAACAGGAATGAAGGACATCAATGACGCACTTGACATTCTCTTTAATCATCCTAATGTAGCGCCATTTCTTAGTAAGACGATGATCCAACACTTAATCAAGTCTAATCCATCACCAGCTTATGTAAAGAGAGTAGCTACAATATTCGAAGATAATGGACAAGGTGTACGAGGAGATATGGAAGCATTTACGAGAGCGATCCTACTCGACCCAGAAGCCAGGGAGTGTGATTATATCACTAATCCTACAGCTGGTAAATTGATCCAACCTTTAGAAAGATTTATTCAATTATTCAAAGCCTTCGATTTGGAAACACCTTCAGGTAAAATCTGGATGAATGACGATAAAGAATACGTTGAGAAAATACTACAGGGATTTAATAATTCGCCGTCTGTATTTAATTTTTTCACACCTGATTACGCAGAGGATATGTTTATCGCTCCCCAAGACTTGACATCGCCTGAATTCGAAATCCTAAATACCGTCACCGCTATATCATACATCAATGAAGTAGAAGATGCCTTAAAAGACAGACCCTTTGACAACCGTACAAAATCTGGGCAGTTTCTCGGCATTAATAATAATGACGTTCCAACATTAGATTTGTCAGATGAAATTTCCATTTATCAATCAGGCGGTACAGCGCAGCTATTAGATCGTCTAAATATTCTGCTATGCCGTGGCCAGCTCTCTAGCGATGTCAGAAATATAATCATCTCGACGATAGCAAGTAATGAAGCAAATATAAATAACTACAGCAACCTGAATGCTGTACGTGATTGTATATACTATGTCATGATGTCAGCAGACTACATAATTCAACTCTAGTAAAATGATGCACAAAATGAATTCCAGAAGATCATTCTTAAATTCCCTGGGCCTAGGTTGCGCCCATGTGGGGGTCACAACGCTATTATCTGGTATGTCTAGCCTGGGCTTAGCAGCGTCAGCAGCAGCAGCTAATCGAAGCTGGGTAAATGCCAGCGAGATGCCCTACAAAGCTCTGGTCTGTATCTATTTAGCTGGAGGTAATGATAGCTTTAATATGCTGGTGCCTAGGGACAATGGACCGTACAATAACTATGCTGCATCTCGAACCAATCTGGCAATTCCTAAGAATAATTTACTACCTATCTCAGCGACAAATACGGGAGGTCAATCATTTGGACTGCATCCTAATATGCCCAAAATCCAATCTTTGTTTCAAAATGGTAATGCCGCCTTCGTCGCTAACTGTGGTGTATTACAACAACCCACCACGCTGAATGATTATAATAATAAGGTCGGCCTACCTTTAGGTTTATTCTCACATTCCCATCAGACGGATAGATGGCAGACATCACTTCCTTTAGATGCCCAGCAAAATATCGGATGGGGCGGAAGACTAGCAGACATACTTCAGCAAAATAATGCTAATCAAAACTTGTCCATGAGTGTCTCTTTGAGTGGTACCAACCTATTCCAAAGAGGTAATAATGTCTTGTCTTACACCATTAAAAATTCTCAAAATGGTAGTACACTGATCAATAAGTCTGACAATTTAGGATTTTATGAAAATCTAAAGCGACAGACTTTAGATAATATCATGGATGTCAACTATCAAAATATTTTCAAACAAGCTTATTCTGATGTGATCTCTGGATCTAAGTCTAATTCTATAGAGTTCGATGCAGCACTAGCCAATGCTCAGACTGTCAATACTAATTTTGGTAATGATAGTCTGTCTCAAGATTTAAACATGGTGGCCAGAACGATTGCCGCACGCAACATGCTAAATGTACAGAACCAAACTTTTTTTATAAAGCTCAAAGGCTTTGATAATCATGATCAAAATATAGCAGATCATGGCAATCTGATGCGAACATTAGATAATGCTATGGGATCATTTTATCAAGCACTGGAAGAACTGAATGTGGCAAATAATGTGACCACCTTTACGATATCAGACTTCGGACGAAAGCTGATTACTAATGGTGATGGATCAGACCATGCTTGGGGAGGACATACACTGATCATGGGAGGAGCAGTGGATGGTCAGAAAATATATGGACAATATCCAGAAGTTTACTTAGGCAATCCTCTAGATACGGGTGGAGGCAGATATATACCCACCACATCTACAGATGAATACTTTGCAGAATTGGCACTTTGGTTTGGAGCCTCACATTCTGATTTAAATTACATTTTGCCTAATATCAATAATTTTTGGACTCCTGCTTCAGGTCAGATGCCAATAGGCTTTTTAGCATAAGTGATTACTCATTAGCTGTTCAAGCAGTGAAATAAATGAAAATGAAATATACATTTATAGTTTGTTTATTAAGCTTAGTTACATCCTTGTTATTTTGGACGCCTCTATATGGCCAATGTACAGGGGATGTAGATTATTGGACAGAATCCTGGGAATCTTGCCAGCTTAGTCAAAACCCTAATTCTCTACGAGGTAATACCCATTGGATTATGTTTGAATTTGATGAGCCAATTGAGATCATTGGGACGCATATCTGGAATGCCAACATCACAGGAAAGAGTGGCTCAGGTGCGAGGGAAATTATATTTGATGTATCAGCCGACGGAGTCAGTTGGCAGCAAATTAGTAGTTCTTCTTTTCTATGGGATAGAGCCCCAGAGACCAATAATTATGCAGGTTTTGCTGGGCCTGCATTAAGGGAACATGGCCTAGTCTCGCATGTACTTGTAACAGTAGTATCTACATTTGACAATGGTAATTGTGCTTCAATTGCAGAATTAAAGTTTAATGTGAATGCGAATGCATGTAGTGGCTCAATAGATGAATGTGGAGTGTGTGATGGTCTCGGTATTGCTACTTATTATTTTGATGCTGATGGAGATGGATTAGGAAATAAGTCTATAAGCAGCCAAAGCTGTTCATCCCTGATCGATGGATATGTGACGAATAATGATGATGATTGTGATACGGGAGGATGGGCACAAGTTGGCCCTCTATTTCAAGATAACGGATGTACAGGCTGCCATGGTGTCAATGGCTCAAGCGGATTAGATCTGACAAGCTATGCTGGTTTTTTAGAAGGAGGAAACAAATGCGGCATGGACATAATGACGGGTAATACAATAGCCCAAATCATAAATATAGAAGGATATGCAGGATGCGGGAGCCCTATAAATGGACTCAGTATGAATGACCGTGTGGGAGGCCAGATAGATGCCAATGAGCTTAACTTAATTCAAGCATGGATTAATGCAGGAGCACCGGAAACAGATGCCTGCTGTCCATTATTCGGACAAATTTGTGATGATGCAGACCCTTGTACAGACATCTCAGTATATGATTTCAATTGTAACTGCTCTGCAAAGTCAAATCTTGCATTGGCAGGTACACCCAGTATGAATTCTGTCTACAATCAAAATGTAAATGAAAATTATTTAAATGACGGTATTTTTGTCTCAAATCTGAGCTCCACCGCTGGCCAATCAACACATGACTGGGTACAAATCGATTTAGGATCAATACAGGACATCGATGAGGTCGTGATTTGGAATAGAATAAATTGTTGCCAAAATAGATTGAATAACGTCTACGTACTCATATCAAATAGTCCATTTGCTTCTAACACAGATATAACAGAGGCTCTGGCAAATGCTGATTTCTCCTACCAATTAGGTAATGTATCAAATGATGCAAGAGTCGTAGTCCCTATCGGGCAAATGGGTCGATACGTACGCCTCCAAAAATCTGGCAATAATGATGGTTCAGACATTATGAATATTGTTGAATTAGAGGTGTTAGGTGATTTTATCAGTTCAGATAGTGACAATGATGGCATATGTGATAACCTCGATATCTGTAGTGGAGGAGACGATGCAGTAGATACTGACGGAGATGGCGTACCTGACCATTGCGATGTCAATAATTGTGACGACTACGTCATACAGCTGCAGAATGATGCCCTTAACAGCTCTAAAGCTGCAAATATTGGTATTGAGACTAATGGAATAGTCAATGCAGGTAAAAATCTATATTATAATGCAGCAGACTATATCCTATTGAAAGAAGGATTCGAGGTAAAGCTGCAAGCTTCCTTTCATGCCTTCATTCAGGCTTGTCAGCCAGGAAATAGCAACTAAATAAAAGCCAGTTCTCTGTCTTGAAAGATTAGGATAATTATGATTTTCTACTGTACCTCCAGTTCCACTTCATATTCCGATAGCTCATACTCTCTTTGAGCAGAAACAGGGTATGGCTTTATGTCGATCAATTTGACATTCACATCTAAGACTTTCATCTCTTGGGGGCCTTCTTGAGCCGCTGAATGTAGTGTGAAAGGTTCTTGCTCATCAGCTTTCAGTAGAATCATGTCGACGATGACGTTACCCTCCCAGACACAGGTAGCATCGGTAGGGCATCTGCTGTCTCTCACATTATCTAAAACAATGTCTACGCCATCGGCACTGTATACGATAATCTGATCTAACTTCGAGCCTACTTCCTCTTTGCAGGTGGTGAAGTAGCCGAGAAAAATAAATGCTATCAATAAAAACTTCATAGAACCTACATTTTTAATAATGGAATGAAAAAGTCAGAAAGTACGATTGCCTCTGTAGTAGATGACTTACTTCAAGACAGCTTACATCATAACGGATGACTCTCGAAGGTGTTATAAGGGGTACGACATTCTATGAATAAAATACAGGTATGCTACAAAATATTTATTTTGCCGTGTATCTGTATCTGACAAAGTCATAATGAGAGTCAAGAAAGTTACATGTCTAAAGGCTCTCTCTGTAAATTCAGATCTTATAACTGCTTAGCATGAAGTACATCGTGTCTATTTTCCTATTTTGTCTCTTGAGCAGCTGTAGCAAGCCTGGCAGTCAAAGTGATGAATTCATCAATTGGTCCACCTATCTGGGAGACCACGCTTCTTCTCAGTATAGCCCACTTGATCAGATTAATCGAGATAATGTCAGCGCGCTCCAGGTAGCCTGGCAGTATGATGGAGGAGAAGCACACCCTGATCATCGATCACAGATACAGTGTAATCCTCTAGTCATAAATGGAGTCTTATATGGTACAACAGCCTCGCTAAAGGTCATCGCACTGGATGCGGCCACAGGCGAGCTCTTATGGAGTTATAACCCCTACAGTGACGACTTCGATAATTTTGGAATGGGGGTAAATCGGGGCCTCATGTATCATGAAGGAGCAGATCATGACATATTACTTTATGGAGCTGGTCAATATGTGATAGCCTTAAACCCTTCTGACGGCAGCCTCAGAGACGAATTTGGACAAGATGGATACATTGACCTGCAGCAGGGCCTGGGGACTAATGACAGCCTGCTCGTCTTAGCGAATACACCTGGCATCATCTATCAAGACTTGATGATCATCGGTGGGCGCGTATCAGAAAGCACTGGTGCTGCCCCAGGCCACATCAGAGCCTTCGATGTACATACAGGTGAGCAAAAGTGGATTTTTCATACCATCCCAAAGCCTGGACAAGCAGGCTACGACAGCTGGCCTCAGGATGCCTATAAGCGTGTCGGAGGGGCTAATGTATGGAGTGGTATGGCACTCGATATCGAAAATGACTTAGTGTACTGTCCTACTGGATCAGCTGCTTATGATTTCTATGGAGGTGATCGACATGGTAGTAATCTTTATGCTAACTCACTACTGGCACTTCGTGCATCTACGGGAGAATATGTGTGGCACTTCCAGGCTGTACATCATGACATCTGGGACAAAGACCTGCCAGCACCTCCTAATCTTTTCACAATGGAGAAAGATGGAGAGTCTATCCTGGCCATTGCCCAAATCACCAAAAATGGCTTTGTCTTCATTTTCAATCGCCTGACTGGAGAAGCCCTCTACCCCATTGTAGAGCAGCCAGTCCCATCCTCTGAGCTCCTCGGAGAACAGGCTTGGAAGACACAACCCTTCCCCACTACTTTCCCTCCATTCTCCAGGACAGAACTCACTGCTGAGAATCTTGCTACACGCAACCCTGCAGCACGTGCTTATGCAGAAGCTATTTGGGAGAATAGCAATCACACAGCAGGTACCTATGAGCCTCCGAGCGAAAAGGGGACAATCATCTTTCCAGGATTTGATGGGGGTGGCGAATGGGGAGGAGCTGCTTATGATCCTGAGCACGGCAATCTAATAATCAACTCTAATGAAGTCGCTTGGCTGAACGTGATGGATAAAGTAAAGCCAGCCTCAAAAGGTGAAAGAACCTACCAAGCACATTGCCAAAGCTGTCACGGACAGACTTTTGAAAGTAATCAACTCTACGGTAATATCCCCTCCTTAGTGAATCTAAAAGACAGAATCTCTATCGCAGAAGCCTCGCAGATCATCAAGCATGGTAAAGGCATCATGCCCTCATTCGGCTATATAGATGACGAATCAATCGAAGCCGTATATCACTACATTAATGGTGAAGATGACACCGAGAAAGCACTCAGCTCAGACTGGCCCTATCCTTATGCCATGCGTGGCTACAAGAAACTCTATGCCCCAGACGGCTACCCGATGATCACTCCGCCCTGGGGACAGCTCACTTCGATCAATGTAGAAAGCGCCAAAATAAACTGGCAGATCCCTCTAGGAGAACATGCCGAGCTGACAGCAGTGGGCATGCCAATCACAGGCACAGAGAATTACGGAGGACCAATTGTGACTGCTGGCGATTTAATATTCATCGGGGCTACTATGGATAATAAAATACGTGCCTTCGACCGCAGCTCTGGAGAGGAGCTGTGGGCATATACGCTGCCCGCTGCTGCCTATGCGACTCCAGCCAGCTACAGTATCAATGGAAAGCAATATCTTGTCATAGCCTGCGGAGGTGGTAAGTTGGGATCAGACTCAGGAGATCATTGGCTGGCATTTAGTCTATAAATAAAAAATCATGAAGCTACACGGTTCACACTTTTTGCTGCGACAACTTAGGCCCTCAGACAGAGACGAGCTGGCGGTACTTGCTGACAATCGCACTATCTGGCGCAACCTTAGAGATATCTTTCCTCATCCATACAGCATAGAAGATGCAGACTTCTACATCAGCCTCATCCTACAGGAGGAGACCCAGTACAGCTTTGCTATTGAAGTCAATGGGCGATTTGCAGGAATGATAGGTCTTGTACCCTTGACGGATGTATACCGAGGAACCGCTGACATAGGCTATTGGCTTGGCGAGCCATACTGGGGTCAGGGCATCATGACAGAAGCTGTCAGTTTAGTGACCAGATATGCATTTGAAGTGTTAGATTTCAAGCGACTCCATGCAGGCATATTCGATTATAACAAGGGCTCCATGAGGGTGCTATCGAAATGTGGATTCCAGAAAGAGTGCATCTGTAAAGATGCCATCACTAAGGATGGACAGCTATGGGATGAACATCGGTATGCGCTGACTCAAAAAGAGTACGGATTGATAATTAATCATTAGGCCTCTCCAATTTCAACTGAATTCGATCAGATAGGACTTAGTCAAATTCTACAGCATTACTGCGCTTGATGCCCAACTTCTTGATTTTAGAGAATAAGGTCGTGGGAGGAATACCGAGGATGACGGAGGCTCCATTATTGCCGCTCACTCGCCAGTTAGTATGCTGTAAGACTTCGGCTATGTACTGCTTCTGATATGCTTCTAATGATACAAATGATTTAAGCTTCTGTTGTTTCTGCTTTGGGTTAAAATCTACCAGATTGAGTCGGCTGCCCTTAGATGTTATCACAGCTCGTTCTATAAGGTTTTCCAGCTCTCTGACATTACCTGGGAAATCATACTGTAGTAGTCTTTGAATCGTTTTTTGAGGAATATCTGAGATATGCTTACCCAATCTTTTGCCGATGCTCTGACAAAAGAACTGTGTCAATAGAGGAATATCCTCTTTCCTTTTACGCAATGGAATCGTCTCTATCGGAAATACATTGATGCGATAATATAGATCCTCTCTGAATCGCCCTGCCTCTATTTCTTTGACTAAATCCTTATTAGTAGATATGATGAGGCGGGTGTCGACATGCACAGAATCATTCCCACCTAAGCGCTCGAACTCTCCCTCTTGCAAGACCCTCAGCAGCTTGGATTGGAGCTCGTAGGGGATCTCTCCTATCTCATCTAAAAAAAGTGTGCTCTGATCAGCCAGTTCGAACTTGCCTATTTTCTTATGGACTGCTCCTGCGAATGCGCCTCGCTCATGACCAAAGAGTTCACTCTCAATCATGTGCATCGGTAGCGCAGCACAGTTGATCTTGATCATCGGTCTGTCGGCTCTTTGGCTGAGCTGATGGATGGCTCGCGCCAATAGCTCTTTCCCGGTTCCACTTTCTCCTGTGATCAGTGCAGTGGTTGTTGTATCAGCTACTTGTTCTACTTGGCTCAATACTTTTTTATAGGAAGCATTCTCAGTGATGATCTCTCCGATGTTATTTTTTAGCTCTATTTCTTCATTCAGGTAATTATTCTCAGCTTCTAATTTTTCTTTTAGTTCTCTGATTTCTAAGAGTGCTCCACGCAGTGCACTCTCTTTACGCTTTCGGTCAGTGATGTCCCTGACGATGGAGGTCGTGTATTCTTGTCCTTCAAACTCAAAATAATTTGCGTTGACCTCCACACTAATCTTTTTTCCAGATCGGGTAAAATGTTCGCCCTCAAATACGAGACGCTTCTCATTCTTCAATCGATCCCAGATACCAGCAAATGCCCCAGCAGACATCTCACGAGCAATCATGAAAATCGTCTGATCAATTAGTTCTTCTTTGGCATATCCATATCGCGTCACTGCTTCTTGATTCACATTCAGTATGGATCCGTCTAAGCCTAACCAGAAAATAGCATCACCTGCACTCTGCACAGTAAAATCAGATAATCGTGCGATTTGATCTGCTCGCTTACGTTCGGTGATATCTCTGATGATGGCACAGCAGTAGGTCTTGCCTTCACTGGTGACAAAGTTGTCTGTGATATCTACAGGGAATATGGTGCCATCCTTTTTCTGGTGCTTGCTCTCAAATGTAGAAGGGTCATTCATCTTCTTGATCCAGTGCTCATCCCAGATATCTCGAGTCATGGTGGGATTCAGATCAAAAATGGAGAGCTCTAATAATTCTTCCTTCGTGTATCCCCAGTGCAGGGTCGCATGTTGATTGACATCGACAAAGTCACCCTGATCATCAAACCAAAAGACTGGCTCTGGTAAATCATCTAAGGCCTGATAGGATAGTTGTGGTAATTGTTGGATTGGAGTTAGCATCTAAAATTTTTATGTACAATAGCCGACAGTTATTTTTCGTAAACTTACGATATATCGTAATTAAATTAAAATCACATCTTCCTTATGAAAAGAATAAACGCTCATACATCTTTGATAATCAATTAGATACAACCTACACATAAATACCAGGCAACTATTATACGATCTCAAGGGTAGTAAAGATAGAAACACGAAATTATGAACTCAGAAAATCAAATAACGACCATCGCAGACTTGCTTGAATCAACCAAGCATTACACTGCACCAGTACTCGTATACATATGCTTCAGCTGTGACAATGAAAACTATTTGATGGAAGAAGTCATGACTAAGGTACAAGCAGCCTACGGTCATCATCTGAACTACATCAAATTAGAACAGCCATCTCATCTGATGAAACAGGAGCTGATGGTGTCTAAGAATCCAATCATATTGATCATCAATAATGGCCAGATTGATCAGGTCTTCAATGGGACGATTGGCTTCAGCTCACTAGCCAGCTCAATAGAAACATCGTTTCCAGCACTCACACAAAAAAAATCCGCTTGACAGAAAAACGGGTAAGTAATTATTTTCAATCGATGTAAACTTTAAGTTAGCATCACAAAACACAATATTATGAATTTCATAAAAAAATCAGTTTTCATCTCACTATCAGCGGCCGTCCTTTTCCTCACTCTAATTGGACTGCCTGCGACCCACGCTCAGACCATCAATCAGTCATTCTTTACCAGTGTCGACGCATTCTTTCAAGCAGAAGTCAAAAATGGTACGCTTGATTACGCTCAACTCAAAACGAGTAAAGACTTAGATGTACTGATCATGAAGGTTGAGGATGCTGATCTTTCTGGTACATCTGATGCTACGCAAAAGGCATTCTACATCAACGCCTATAACCTGCATGTCATCAATCAGGCTAGACAGGGCTACCCTCTTGAGTCGGTGCAATCGATTGGTGGCTTCTTTGACCGAAAGAAAGTAAGGGTAGCAGGCGAATCCTTTACGCTGAATAATTTAGAAAAGAAAAAGCTTCTCACACCATACCAAGATGCGAGGTTACACTTCGTGCTTGTTTGTGGCGCATTAGGTTGTCCACCGATTACTGACTTCGCCTATACTCCTGAGTCTTTAGACACTCAGTTAGAGCAGCAGACTACTTTAGCTCTTAATGATCCATCATTCTTGAAGAATAGTGGCAATAAAGTAGAGCTGTCTCAGATCTTCAAGTGGTACCAGAATGATTTTGGCGGCAATAAAGAAGAGGTCATCAAATTCATTAATCAATACCGCAACACTGCAATTCCAGCCAATGCAAAAATATCATACTACCCTTATGATTGGACATTGAATGATCAAGCTATCAGTACCTCAAGTGTTGATGGCACATCATCCAGTGCTGCCAATGCAGCCAGGTATGTTGTATCCTCCGTGATCCCCAAAGGCACTACAGAAACTAAGATATTCAACAATTTATACACTCAACAGACTGGTAATAATGATGCTCTGACAGACAGAGCTACCTTCTTAACCACTTCAGTTAGTTTTTTATACGGCATCAGTAACAAATGGAACATCGGATTCAATACACGATACAGAAGAGTGAGAAATGATGTAGCAGACTCTTCTCCACTAAGCGTGATATCAGGGGGTGACTCAAGGTCTTCCAGACAAGGCTTGACAGCATTCGGTCCACAGATCCGCTATGCCCCGGTAGAGAGCTGGACTAACTTCTCGATCCAAAGTTCATTCGTATTTCCTATCGGCAGTGATCTAGCAGGAAGCTCTACGCAGCCCTACATTGACTGGACGGGCCCTACCTGGAACACTCAATTTTTCAATGACTTCTCCATCGGTCAGAATTTTTCATTATTCACAGAGCTAGACTTATTAATCGAAGACATAGGCAGCCAAGGTGCAGGGCACTTGAATCGACTATCGACTCCAGCAACATTAATATTCAGCTATCTTCCTAATCCCAAGACGACATTATACACTCTGGGTGGGTTTTCTCCCTACTGGCAAAGTGACTTTGACTACTTTTACCAATACGGTCTGGGAGCTAAGTACCAATTCACCCCCAGTCTGGAATTAGAATTATTAGTGACAGACTTCACTAATAAATTCTTAGCTAATACTGGAGGTCAAGCTTCTACGTTTAATGTAGGGTTTAGATTCAATATATAATCAGTCAATTAAGCCTATTTCTGATGCACTATAATATCCTATTACTCATCTTCGCTTTCATTATGACCATTGATGTATGCTATGGTCAGCAGGCGAACTCTAAGTCAGTAGGCAATATCAGATTTGAAGGCATAGAAAAGTCAGATGAAGAATACTTGACTCAGTTCATCTTATCCCACCAAAGCACCGACCCAAGCGATAGCCTCATCCTGAGCGATGTACAGCGTCTTAAGAATCTCTCTGGCATCGCACACGTAGACTATAGAAAAGAGAATCATGACGGCATAGAGCAACTCGTATTTGAAATCGAAGAACGAAGAACCCTGCTGCCCATCTTAAACTCAGGGGGCATCACAGATAACATCTGGTTTCAGGTGGGCTTCACGGACATCAACTGGCTGGGAAAAGGCCAGGTACTCAGCGCCGCCTACCTAAACAATGATGGCAGACATAGTGGAAATGTATATTATAAGAATCAGAGAATCAAGCAATCTGACTGGGGCTACACAGCAAGCATCAGCTCCTGGTCATCACTGGAGCCACTCTACTTTCCAGAGGCGACGGTCAACTATGAATATGGCAATGACGGCATCGGCTTGACTGCGATCCGCCACTTAGACTTGCATCGTCAATTTGAATTTGGCGCTACATACTTCATTGAAAATTATAAAAAAAGCCAAGAACAGTTCTCTGATGTCTCCGTAGGACCTGATCAACTAAAACAAGTAAAATGGCTCACAAAACTTCAATACAGTGAAAATCACTTGAACTACCATTACTTCTACTTAAAAGGAATCGAATGGAATGCCCTGCTGCAGAATGTCTATAACACTGATGATCGCAGCTGGTTTCACAGCATCCTGCTGCAGGCCAAGACCTATGCCAGAATAGGTGCAAGAGGAAATCTGGCCAATCGATTCAGAATAGGCGTGGCCAGTAACAATGATTCTCCATTCGCCCCCTTCGTAGCGGACAGCCATGTCAACATCAGAGGCATCGGCAATCGAATCGATCGAGGCACCGCACAGCTCATTTTGAATACCGAATATCGGCAAGCCCTGTTAGAAAATAGTCGATGGGGGATCCAAGTCGTTTCATTCGCTGATGCTGGAACGTGGAGAAATCCAGGTGGACAGCTAACAGACCTCTTCGATCCCGATCAATTTAGAATATTCGTCGGTGGCGGTATCAGAATCATTTATCATAGAATATATGGTGCTACCCTTCGACTCGACTATGCGGTAGATGTGCTAAATCAGCACCAAAGAGGATTCGTCGTCGGTCTAGGCCAATACTTTTAAACAGGACAGCTCACCATAAATGAATCAGTCATCATGAACCTAATCAAATACATCATAAGCTATATATCGGTGGTATCATCCATTCTCCTCATACTGCTGTCCTGCTATGGCATCTCCTATGGACAGAAGATAAATGGCATGAGCTTCAATGCACCAGGGACACCATACCTGACAGCGGAGATGTTCGAAGATCTGAAAACGACCAATGCCAACTGGATCGCTATCATACCTGTCGCTACTCTGGATCGAGCGACGCTGCAGATATTACCAGATGAACAGACCTCTTACTGGGGCAACACCTTAGAGGCCAGCACCCAGAGCATCGCCATGGCTAAGCAGGCCGGTCTCCGTGTATTCATCAAGCCTCACATAGAACTTGGCGCTCCGACTCCTGCGGACAAAACCGATGGTGCGGAATGGAGAGGCGACCTCAAAGCTCGAACAGAGGCAGATTGGCGAATTTTAGAATCAGAATATGAAGCCTATATCTTACAAGTGGCCAAGATCGCAGCTGATGCTGGTGTAGAGCTATTCTCGATCGGCACAGAACTCAGAACATTCAGCCATCACCGCCCTGCCTTTTGGACTGCCCTGATCAGAAAGGTGAGATCCATCTACGATGGTGAAGTGACTTACTCTGCAAACTGGGATGAATATGAAAAAATATCTTTCTGGCATGATCTGGATTATGTGGGTGTCGACATGTATTTTCCCGTCAGTAAAAGCAAAACACCACAAGTCAAGCGCACACGAAAGAAATGGAAATCCATTGCAAAAAATCTAAAAAGAGTCAGCCAAAAATATGAGAAACAAATACTCCTATCCGAATTCGGCTATCGCAATATTCCCTATGCAGGGCGACGCCCGTGGACGCATGATAAAGGAGAAAAAATAAAGCCTAATAACGAAGCACAGAGCAACTTATACGAAGCCCTATTTCAAGCCTTCTGGAATGAGTCCTGGGTCGCTGGAGGCTTCTCATGGAAATGGTTCGGCCACCATATAGATGAACACAATACCAGCTTCACCGTTCAGAATAAGCCCGCACTGGAGATAGTGAAAAAATGGTACAGTGGGAAAATGTATGCTTTGAGGTAAATAGACATTAATTCTACTGTCAAAAAAAAACTGCACCACCCTTCACTTGTTTGCCCTATAGACTGGCAAGAGGCTCAATGACTTATTCTTTCTGACTTGGTAAGTAATCAAATGGCAACATCGAGGCAATGCGCTTACTGGCCCAAAATCCATATTCTTCCAGCTCCAATGGATTCAGTATGCGACCCAGTCGATCGACTAAGATCTGATCAGTAGCCGAAGTAATGTATGATGTCGACGAATCGTCTTGACGCATTTTTACTTGCTTCAGACCAGTGGTAAAGGTAGGGCTCATTCTTTGTGCTGGGGGTTTATGTTGGAGTTCTTTGATCTTCCTATAGCGCACAGTGAAATAATTACGTATAGGAATCTGATACACATTCGTATCGACAGCAATGATTTGAAAAGAATCAACTGAAGTACTTTGGAAATCCACAAATTCTCGATTGTAATTCATCTGGGTGTATCCGATGTAGAAATCTTCAGGCATGACTTGATGATTGACTAAATCTTTAAAGAAACTTCGATGAGTCTCTGCGTAGGTTCGTCTTCGATTGCGCTTATACTTAGCCAGCTTCTTACCTGTGGCCTCCAATGGCTTAAAGCTGATATTCCCCTTGTATATCACATCATCATTTTCAGTCAGCTCAAATTCCTTGAGGTAGAACTGCAGCGTGTAGCCTAAGCGCCTATTTTCAATCATGAGGGCCTGATTAGCCGTCGCATACAGTTTATCATCTTCTTCGAAAAGCAGCAAGACTTCAGGATTAAGGATTGATACTTGTCGGCGTTCCTTAGATTCTCCCAAGAAGGCATTGACAAATTTCTTCATCCGTTTAGCTCTCAGCCTCTTATCCCCTTTCTCGACGACGTTTATTTCTTCTAAGCTGAGTACGGACGGAGATAGATAGATCGTATCTCGGAGGTTCGACTGGCGCTCCAAGTTTATCTGATAGGTGTCATAGCTCAAGTGGGAAAAGATGATACTGATATTCGTCATACCATTCAGGTCTAACTGATAGATCCCTCCATCATCAGTATTGGTACCGATAGAGCTGTCATTGATAAACACATAGACATCAGTAATGGGCTTTTGCTCTATGCTGTCGTAAACTACTTGACTGATCATCTGAGCAGAGACACTCTCTGCAAACCAAAGGCAGATCCCACAGCACAATAGACTGGTGATTGTATTCCTCATATATCTATTCATTCACAAAGAAGCTAGTGCGTGCAGTGACCGGCAATCCGTCTATGGTCAAGCCCTGCAGCTCTACCTCATAAATCGTATTTCTATCTCCCGTGTAAAATCGTACGTAAGCTATACCGTCCTCATCAGTGATGATCTCAGGCTCCCAGTGCAGGGTCATCCGATCGTCTCTTAGAGTCTCATCATTTTCTATGCTGTAGTTAGGAACATAGAATTGTCGTACGGTGTCATAGCCTTGATAGATGTAATTTAAAATACCATTATAGGTCTCAGTTGTCTGATCTTGCTGGCTTCCTGGCGGCTTCAGGTAAATCATAATGATCCCATTAGCCCCCGCTCCGCCATAGGCCGTGAGCTGACTCAGACTACTTACAGCATCTATGAATGCTACCTGCGTCGGCCGAATCGCTTCAGCTAGACCGACAGAAACAAAAGAGCCATTGATCATGAATCGGGCCCCTCTCGCCAGCTTAAATGATCTTTCCCCTCTAAATATTAATCGATGCTTTCCATCCTCAGGACTGAGGGGAGCCTCGAATTTGAGCCCTGGTATGCGTCCACGGATCATGCCATATATATCAAAGTAAGATTCTAACAGTGGCATGTCATCGGCAAAGATTCTGGCGTTAGGCTGTGTGTACTGCATGACATCCTCATGGTAGGCTACGACTTCCTCTGCGCGCTCTGCCCTGACCTCAAACTCATCTAACTCTACACTCATAGCAATACTGGCATCTCCTGTATTGATATTAATTTCATTAAACCTGACAATGCTGGCAGCATCCACCTCTAAGTCATTATAAAAAGCTGCAGCATTGAGCGCCTGCATGTCTACTAGAGAACGCTGTGGCACCTCTCTTTCATGAATGACGATATCTACATTTCGATTTCCCTTCAGCGCAGTATCATCAGGATCTCTTGGTTTAGATTTTTTCTTTGCGACAGCTGCCTGAAAAATGAGGGAGACCGAGTCACGCAGTGTGAGACCTTGCAACACAAACTGACCTGATTCATCTGTCTCGAAATTGTGTATTTCGAATCGATCATCCATGACAGTCAGATTACCTATAGCCTTGACTGGCTTATCAGGTTTATCTTTCTTGTGGACTGTGCCTCTGATACTAAGTCCTGTCTCCGCCTCCATGAGTGAGGCATCTTGCTGCTCTTTGATCCCTCTCCATCCATGGGTCATCATCAATAGATCAATGCCTTCAATATCAGGATCTTCAAGATCATAAAGATAGGATCGAGGCTTCTCTATCCTGCCTCTTAGTTCCGAGCCTAACCACATATATGATCTAATATCATGATTGTTTGGATTATCATAAGTCATATATCGGTCGATCACCGACAGTGACAGATTGGAGATAAGCGGCTCCCCATCATCATCATAAGCGTCTATTTCGAGCTCTACTAAATCTCGCTTACCATAAGTCTCCTGATCGAGATTGAGGTCTACATTATAGCCACTCACTCCTTGATGATTAAAGATCAGACGCTCACTCAGCACCTCCGCCTGTTGATTAAATATGGTGATGTGATTGATACCCATAGCTAATTGGGCAAGAGGTATATCCAGCGATGCTTTTTCCTGATCTTCTATGACCTCCTCCTTGATCACCTGATTCATGGTGTGGATAATGCATATCAATTCTCCCGCTGTACGGGGCGACGCTGTCTTACTCACGCGGATAGTCGCATGATCCTCATTTACATCGACTTGTAGGGCGACACCAGCTGTTCGGACCTTCGGCATCTCTGCTTCAGTATGTTTGATCCCATTCACCATGACGCTGTAGCGCTCGTCAGCCTTAGCTACTATGGAGAAGCGACCGTAGCCACGAGAGTCTGTCTGTACTACGATGGATTCTGATGCCGAACTTAAGATTTTTATTTCTGCAGGTACCGCTTGATCTGACTGATCTCTGCTCATGACTGCTACATTCGATGAGAGACCATCGACCAGATGACCGCCCTCTGGAAAAAAGCTGACCATGACCTGGTTTGATTGTTCAGTAGATCGCTCTGTAGGCTTAGGATTCTGATAGTCGCTGATGTATATTATCTTACGAAAATAGAAGGCCTCAGCTTCGTTCTGCATATACTTTGTATAGGCCCGCAGGATATACTCATCTCCAGGCAGGCTTGGCGCTAATAAGAAAGAAAGATCAGCCACACCATCGATTAGCTTGACGATCTTACTGTCTACCACATCCGCTGCTTCATTCAGTAGATCCACATAAGCCACCTGACTCTTTGATCCGAGTAGATTAGTTTGTACATCAGTGAGGTATAACTTGCCGTAAATCTCTGAGCCCCCGATATAGAAGTCTCTGTCAGTGTGCAAGTATATTTTCTCACCATCTGTAAGTGACACTTGGTCTCCCTGTCCCACTAACCCTACGGTGCAGAACATAAATAGAAGCAGCAAACTAAAAAGGTATTTCATCTGATGGTATATTAATAGCCCCTTAAAGACGTCCAATGCCAAGCTAAGGTAATTTGCTGTCATTGTCAACATTAATAATTGACAAGCTTCATTAGCCACCCAAGGCTGATGATTATTGATAGTACATCACCAATAGATTACTACTAAAATTTTCGTTGCATCTACGATAGTATCTTATTTTCAGATAAACGACATATTTGCGAAAAATTAGAATATCCGAAAAGAAAAATACCGCACTGAAGAAATGAATCAGCCAGTTCTACTATTATAATAAATAGCTACATATTAAATATAATCAATATGTGTTCTGTGGTCATATCAGTCATACTTGGGTAGACATCATTCTCTCTTCCTATGATAATATTCCCCATTTTTAAATATAAATAGCCTAACAATGATTACTTTAATCACTTAAATATATAATAGCATGATTAGACTAATTAGCACTATATCCTTCATCTGCCTGATCACATTTGGAATGATCAGCCAAGAGGATAAAATCACCCTCGAAAGCGATGAGCTTTACTCCGCGCTAAGCCTGAGAAGCATCGGTCCTGCCTTCACCTCTGGCAGAATAGCAGACATAGCCATTCATCCTGACGATGATAATATCTGGTATGTGGCCGTCGGCTCTGGCGGCGTCTGGAAGACAGCGAACGGAGGGGTCACTTGGGACCCGATCTTTGATGATCAGCCATCATACTCTACTGGATGCATCACGATAGATCCTAATAATCCGCATACCATCTGGCTCGGCACAGGTGAGAATGTGGGCGGTAGACATGTCGGTTTCGGAGACGGTGTCTACAAGAGTCAAGATGGAGGCGCCAGCTGGACCAATATGGGACTGAAAGAATCACAGCACATCTCGGAGATCATCGTCCACCCCACTAACCCTGATGTCATCTGGGTCGCTGCCCAAGGACCGCTGTGGAATAAAGGCGGCGAGCGTGGTCTGTATAAGTCGACTGATGGCGGTAGTAAATGGAATAAGGTACTCGGCGGGAATGAGTGGACAGGTGTCACGGACATCGCCATGGATCCACGCGATCCTGACCTGATGTATGCTGCCACATGGCAGCGGCATCGCACCGTAGCCGCCTATATGGGCGGCGGACCAGACTCTGGCATCCACCGATCCACTGATGGAGGCGAGACCTGGGAGAAGCTCACATCTGGCATACCAGGATCTAATCTCGGTAAGATCGGGATCGCCATATCCCCACAGCAGCCTGACGTCATCTACGCTGCGATAGAGTTAGATCGCACCAAAGGTGGGGTGTATAAATCAACGAATCGGGGATCATCTTGGTCCAAAATGTCAGATGCCGTATCAGGCGCTACAGGACCACACTATTATCAGGAGCTCTA
Source organism: uncultured Saprospiraceae bacterium (assembly GCA_937929945.1). Lineage (GTDB taxonomy): Bacteria > Bacteroidota > Bacteroidia > Chitinophagales > Saprospiraceae > CALFUK01. Next base: position 44,416 of record CALFUK010000190.1, on the reverse strand, counting down.
TGCTTCGCCACATGCTTTTGACAGACTCTACCTGATGGATGTCCGCATACAGGTGAGTGATGATGGTGGTGCTAATTTCAGACGTCTGAAAGAAAAAGACAAGCACTCAGATAATCACGCCATCGCTTTCAGAGCAGATGACCCTGACTACTTATTAGTGGGGACAGACGCTGGTATTTACGAGAGTTTTGACTTAGCGGAGCACTGGAGATTCATTGATAATCTTCCCTTGACACAGTACTATAAAGTGGCCGTAGATGACAGTAAGCCCTTCTATAAAATATATGGTGGTACCCAAGATAATGGATCCCACGGAGGTATGTCCCGCACTAACTCTCAGCAGGGCATCCGCAATGCTGACTGGTGGAAAACCCTCTTCGCCGATGGTCATCAGTCAGCTACCGAGCATGGAAATCCTAACATCACCTATGCAGAGACACAGCAGGGAGGACTCTTCCGCATAGACCAGATCACGGGTGAGATGGTATCCATCCAGCCACAGGCTGGAGCTGATGAAGACTTCGAACGCTTTAACTGGGATGCTCCGATCGTCGTCAGTACTCATGATCCTAAGCGGCTCTACTTCGCCTCTCAGCGCGTATGGCGATCAGAAGATAGAGGAGATAGCTGGGCTGCCATCTCAGAAGACTTGACAAAAGACCAAGAGCGTATCGCACTACCCATCATGGGAAGGGTGCAGAGCTGGGACAATCCCTGGGATGTCGGTGCCATGTCCAACTATAATACCATCACCTCTTTATCAGAGTCGCCGCTCAATGAAAACATCATCTACGCAGGGACTGATGATGGCATCATCCAGGTCACCACAGATGCTGGTAGCAGCTGGTCCAAGATGGAGACCAATAGACTGCCAGGTGTACCCGCGACTGCCTTTGTAAACGACATCAAGGCCGATCTGCACAGCGAAGGTACAGCCTACATCGCACTGGACAATCATAAGTATGGTGACTTTAAGCCCTATTTATTCAAGACCACTGACTACGGTAAGAGCTGGAAAAGCATCAAAGGCAATATACCAGATAAGCACCTGTGCTGGAGACTCGTCCAAGATCATGTGGATCCCAACCTGCTCTTCGCCGCTACAGAATTTGGTATTTATTTCACCATCAATGGCGGTGGTCACTGGAATAAGCTAAAAGGCTCGCCGACCATATCATTCAGAGACCTGGTCATCCAGAAGCGAGAGAACGATCTGGTGGGAGCTTCATTTGGCAGAGGATTCTATGTGCTAGATGACTACAGTGCGCTACGTCACATGAATCAAGAACTGATCGCCAGCGATGCTACAATCTTACCGATCAAAGATGCCCATAAATTCTACCGAAGGGATATGGCTGGACAGCAGGGTGCCGCATACTATACGGGAGAAAATCCACCTTATGGTGCAGTCATCCGGTACTACCTGAAGGAAGGGTTCACAGATGAAAAGAAAATGCGAAAAAAGAAAGAAAAGGATATGAATAAGAACAACCAGAACATTCCTTTTCCAGGCTGGGATGCTCTGGCGGCAGAATCGCAAAATGTCGAAGATATGATCTGGCTCACCATTCGTGACAGCCAGGATAAACTGATCAAAAGAATCGAAGGCAAATCTTCCAAAGGGCTGAATCAAGTCAGCTGGAATCTCCGAGCGACATCTAAAAATGCTGTTGGCGTAGCTGATGGCGGAGGCTGGCGCGGCGGCATGGAAGTACCTTATGGAACATATAATGTCACAGTAACTAAAGTCATCGATGGCGAAGTGACGACCTTAGCAGGACCAGAATCTTTTGATGTAGTGCCACTATTAGAGCCCGCACTCACTCCCAAACCAGCCTCTGAGGTCATGGCATTTAAGCAAGACTTCGATGAGACGCAGCAAGCCATCTCTGCAGCTGGTATGATGCTCGAACACCTGCAACATAAAGCTACTGCACTCAGAAAAGCTATGAACAGTGCAGAACGAGAATCGACTGAGCTGGTGAAGCAGCTATTTGATCTCGATAAAAGCCTTCTTCAGGTAGACATGACAATGAATGGCAATCCGGCGAAAGATGAAATCGGAGAACGAAATAATCCTACGCTCAGAAATAGACTTTGGACTGCCATGAGAGGACTTTCTTCAAGCTATGGCCCAACAGAAACGCAAAAGCAAAGCTTGGATATAGCCAAATCAGAATTTGGAGCCATGAGAGAGAGCTTAGAAAATATCAAGGATAGTCTTATCCCCAGCATAGAATCCGGGCTGCAGGCTATAGGAGCGCCATGGATAGAAGGCCAAGCTCTACCGAAGCTCAGCACAAATAAATAAGCCAACTATTCAAGAAGCTGAAAGCGACCATGATCATGACTTTCAGCTTCTTTTTCCTTCAGTGTCATGCGAAAGATACATGGCTTTTTTGAGTTATGATCCTCCACTTATATGATCTAAAATTAGTTAATCGAATTAACTATTATCATCTTAGCAAAATATAGGTGAATCTTACATTATTTTGCATCTATCATTAAAATATAATCATCTACATGAGTGATACAATCAGTCAAGCGGTGACCATCCTACTCGTAGGTATGACGTCGGTATTCTTTATCCTACTGATGGTCGTGCTGTCAGCCAATGTCCTGATCAGGATACTCAATACCTATGGATTAGTCCTCAATAAAGAAGAAAGCGAAGCCCCCAAGGAGCACATCCCCAAGCAGGTAATCCAAGAAGCCATAGCACAGTGGTCAGGAGGTAAGGCAAGCATAACAAAAATCAGAAAGCAATAATCCTATGGGAAGAGAGATAAAACTGGCCCTGATGTACAGAGATATGTGGCAATCATCAGGGAAGTACATGCCGAGGAAAGATCAGTTAGTCAGTGTAGCAGATGCCATCGTCGCAATGGGCTGCTTCCACCGAGTAGAGACGAATGGAGGTGGATTTGAGCAGATCAATCTACTGTACGGAGAGAATCCGAATCACTCCGTAAGAGAATGGACCACTGCCTTCAATAAGGCCGGTATCCAGACTCAAATGCTAGAGCGCGGGCTCAATGGAATCCGGATGAGTCCTGTACCAAAAGATGTCCGAGAGCTGATGTTCAAACTTAAAAAGATTCAGGGTACGGATATATCCCGATCCTTCGACGGCCTGAACAATCCGCAGAATCTCGAGCTGTCATTCCAATATGCCAAGGCTGGAGGTATGGTGGCGCAGGCGGCACTCAGCCTGACCCACTCTCCCGTCCACACCGTAGAGTACTACATCAATCTCGCAGAACAGTACATTGAAAGAGGTGCAGAAGAGATCTGCATCAAAGATATGGCAGGCATCGGCAGACCTGTATCCATCGGTAAAATCACCAAAGGCATCAAAGATCGACATCCTGATATAACCATACAATATCATGGTCACTCCACACCGGGCTTCTCCGTAGCCTCAGCACTGGAGGCTGCACGCAATGGTGCAGACATCATCGATGTAGGTATGGAGCCACTCTCATGGGGCACAGGTCATGCAGACCTATTGACAATCCACGCCATGCTGGTAGATGCCGGCTTCTCCGTGGCAGACTATGACAATAATGCGTACATGGAGGTGAGAGCTATGACCCAGTCATTCATGGATGACTTCTTAGGCTACTTCATCAATCCGCGTAATCGATACATGAACTCACTCCTGATCGGCCCTGGGCTGCCTGGAGGGATGATGGGCAGTCTGATGGCTGATCTGGAGAAGAATCTGGCAAGCCTGAATAAGTGGATGACCAAAAGAGATAAACCTACACTGACACAAGACCAGCTGCTGATCAAACTCTTCGATGAAGTCAAGTATGTCTGGCCTAAGCTGGGCTATCCCCCACTTGTCACACCATTCAGCCAATATGTGAAAAATGCAGCTCTAATGAATGTACTGCAAATGGAAAAAGGTAAAGAAAGATGGTCCATGCTCGACGAAAACACTTGGGGAATGATCATCGGAAAAAGCGGAAAATTACCAGGTCCATTAGGCGAAGAAATACTCAGCTTAGCTAAGGCTCAAGACAGAGAATTTTTTGAAGGAAATCCGCAAGATCTCTATCCAGATGAACTCGAGCTGTACCGAGACAAAATGAAAGAGCAGAGTTGGGACACTGGACCAGACGACGAAGAACTATTCGAATATGCCATGCATCCTGCGCAGTATGAGGATTACAAATCTGGTAAAGCGAAGGAGAGATTCGAGGAGAGCTTAGCGCAGAAAATAACTGAATCTAAGGCCGCCACATCACCAGGCGGACTGCCAGCCGCAGATCTACCCAAGCAGGTCAAGCTGAATATTGATGGCAAATCATATCTAGTAGACATCGACTGGAATGATGGAAATGCCACCTCGACGACCGAAGGTACAGCAGCATCTGCCGGAGATACAGGACAATACAAGGAAATCGTAGCCCCCTTAGAAGGCAGATTCTACCTGACAAAAAGCTCATCAGAAAAAGCGATTTCGATAGGAGATGAAGTGCAAGTCGGCGACATCGTAGCCTACATCGAATCCATGAAAGTCATCAATGCAATCAGTGCTGACCATGCCGGGACCGTAGTCGAAATACTTTATAAGCACGGTGACGACGTAGAAGAAGACGAGCCAATCATAAAACTCAAGTAAGGTGGGAGAAATACTAGAGAAGCTGTACGACATGACCTCTTTCGGAGAATTAATTCATTCTCCAGGAAGCATCTTAATGATTTTTGTAGCCTTGGGATTTCTCTATATGGGGATCCAAAAACGCTATGAACCTCTACTGCTCATACCGATCGCATTCGGCATATTGCTGGCTAATTTTCCTGGAGGTAACATGGATGTGATCTCTCCTGAGATGGCACCTGAGATCAATGACATGCACATCTTGCAGATCGCTAAGAAGTTTGGCCTCATGAATCTGATCTACTACAGCCTGATCAAAACGGGGCTCTTACCACCTTTGATCTTCATGGGTGTGGGAGCGATGACAGATTTCGGCCCCATGCTACGTAATTTGAAACTTGCCTTTTTTGGAGCAGCGGCTCAGCTCGGTATATTCTCAGTCATGATCGCAGCCGTGGTCATGGGATTTACACTCAAAGAAGCGGGCGCACTGGGTATCATCGGAGGGGCGGATGGCCCGACAGCCATCTACACTTCTATCATCTTAGCGCCTCACTTGCTGGGCCCGATAGCCATTGCCGCTTACTCATACATGGCGCTGGTACCGATCATCATTCCCTTCGTGGTCAAGTTCTCCATCACCAAGAAGGAACTGCTCATTAATATGAAAGAACAGGATAAGCTCTATCCAACGAAGCTAAAAATACAAGACCTAAGGACTGCTAAGATCCTCTTCCCTATCCTCCTTGGAGGCATCGTCACATTGTTAGTGCCATCCTCTGCTCCATTGATCGGTATGTTGTTATTTGGGAATCTGATTAAAGAGATCGGGACTGACACAAATAGATTATACTCGGCAGCCACAGAGACCATCATGAATACTGCTACCATCTTTTTAGGCTTAGCCATTGGCGCTACCATGACAGCTCAAACGTTCTTAAATCGAGAAACTTTATTGATTGTCTTAGGTGGCTTCATCGCCTTTTGTATTTCTATATTAGGGGGTATCATGGCGGTGAAAATCTACAATCTATTTTCTAAGAAGAAGATCAATCCACTGATTGGGGCAACTGGCCTGAGTGCCGTACCCATGGCCTCCAGAGTAGCAAATGACATAGCGCTCAAGCATGATCCTAAAAATCACATTCTCCAGTATGCGATGTCTAGCAATATTAGTGGGGTGATCGGGTCGGCAGTGGCTGCAGGCGTATTGATTTCATTGTTGAGTTAAAAGAAAAAATCATAATCTGATCATCATAAAGGCATGAAATCCTTAAAGAGCAAAAATCTGGAAGCTATGAGATATTTAGCCTTCTTGTTTTGGTTTGACAAAGTAAAAGCACATCATTCCCAATCCGAAAACCAGATCCTTTGCAGAGTCCATTAATGTTCCTCCACTATAGAGTGTGGTAGCAACATCAACGAGTGCTGTCACCCCTACTAAGATGATGATAATTCTAGCGAATTTGAAGACTTTTGGACTCATGATTTATATGTGGCTTTTTTAGTAATACCAAAATAGTGGTTTTTAGCGAGCAATACTGGGGATATTCAGGAGAGAAAATTCTAAAGTTGAATTAAATATAAATTATTGATTCCCAATTAACTACATGGTATTCAAACACTTTACTCTTGAAAATGAATGCTTTACATTACCCCGTTTATCGCATATATCATCAAAAAACAAGGTAAACAGAGATTTAATTTGTCACAATTTTTACAAAAAAATCCGCCAAATTAACGCCTCGTCAATAACCTTGCCCGGCACTTCGTACCGGGCTATAGATATTTAGCATTTCCAGTGCTATTCCCGAATTACCATATCATATATGACTCACCAATCTCTGCTGTTTCCACATTCGGATTAACTTATTGAGTTGATTCAACATATAATGGGATTCAATGACAAAATCATATCTCTTCTGGATATTATCAATCTCAACGATAAGGAAGTGATCTTCAGGATTTCTCTTTATCTCTTCTATGACATCCTTCATCGTCTCTTGAGCCATCTTGTACTCCTCTTTAACGATTAATCTAACACCTTCATCGATTTTGATCTTCTCGATTAGGTGACCATCTGACTCTTTAAGTTCTATTGAGTGCTGAGATATTTCGATTCGCTTAGTCGAAAGATTTAGCATTTCTCGCTGATTTCTTACGGTGAAATACATCAGGATCAAATAGAAAATGATTGATCCTATGGTTACCCAAATTGGCAATTCTCTAAAATTGACAAATACTCCTATAGCTATAGAAGGAAGTATCTTAAATAATAGCTCTTTGCTCCTGAGGGTATAGTACTTTTGATTTTCAATTAGATTGCCTTTGAACATGTTTTTCATTATTCATTAATAGATGCCCTTACTAATGGGATGTAGCACCACGAGAGCTCAGTACATCTGACATCCTAAATATCATTTTGTAAGATAGTATTTATAGAATACTAAATTGACCATATAAATACTATACCCCCCCTGGCCTTCCGAATTACGGCAATCCAATAAATCTCTACTGCGTAAAAAACAATTTCTCTGCATATAGATTAATCCAATTATCCTCACTGACTGCCATCAAAGTGAACTTGTAATCTCGATTTGGTTCTAATGCAGGTATGGAGGTAGTATCAGTAATGTTAAAGACCACATTGCTCAGATCGTAAAAGCTAAACTGCTTATCCACAGTGTAAGTTCCTGATATGAACTCATTATTAGAATCAGAAATCACGTGAAAGTAAATTGCATTCTCATCTATCAGGCCGTCCTCCCACTCAAATGATGGATTCACGCCATTTTGATTCACAGTGATCAATGTTGAATTTTCCTCCGTTGGCTTAGTATTCGTCTTTAGTCTGATCGGATTAGATACATGCAGCTTAGTCGACGTCTTAAAAGTCACAATCCCATATCGATCATCATTGATTGGGCCGTTATTGAACTTGCGTAGATAGCCATTGAAGATGGGTTCGCTACTGAGGTCTTTGGCTACATAATTAGAAAAGTCTTGAGGCGCTGCGGTGCCATTATACTCAAAGTATCTAAATTCTGTGGCTCCACTGACAGGATAAAAAAAGACATCGATCGGCTGTGACACTGAGCCTAAAAGCCCATCTTCATTTCCACCAGCGCAGGCTACCACTTCATCTAAGCTCAAAGCGCTATTCGCTTGCAGATAATTGGAAAGAGTATCATCATCTACCATCACCGAATCCTGACAGGACAAGCAAAGTATGCCGAGTAAAATGAATAATCGTATTCTCATCTTATTGATAACACACTATTGAATGCGAAGATTATGCTTTTAATGATTTTTAAGCATTAAATTTTAACAGCCACATATGATTGTAGCTCAGGATTGTTAAGTATAAGGTAATGCAATAGACTTAGTCAAGCAAAATGAATAGACTAAGCATTCACATCCATTTTCAAATGCGAGTTATCACAATAAGGCGGTGTCTTAGATAGCTTACAAGTACAGAGCGAGACCTTAGTCGACTTCTTGATGTCGAGCACCAAGGGCTTGAACTTGCTGCCATGATGAGCGCCATTGCAGAAGGGCTGCTCACTGCTGTAGCCGCACTGACAATACAGATAACTACCCGCTTCTAAAGTTGTCCTGAGTGGTTCCTGACCGATGTGTTTTTCTTTTTTGTAGCTCTTAGATATTTCGCTCCCTTCTTTCGGCGACTTCAGGAAGGGATAGAGTAGCTGTGCGTACCACGGATCCACAGGGTCGGTCTGCAGTCCAAACTCTGCTGGGTAAAGCCTGGTGAATTTTGCCGTACCAAACATCTGATCCCACAGCGAAAAGGTATTGCCAAAGTTACCATTAGGATCACTGATGTGATCAGCCTGAGACTTACCATGGTGGGCAAAATGAAATGCAGGTGTAATGAAGATATGCTCTATGACCCATGCGACTGGATGCAGTGCTTTGACCCTATAAAGCACTTTATCCCACTTCCATGTGCTATGCGTACTGGTGACAATGATCTGCTTGAAGATCAGTCCAAAGATCACCGCTGGCGCGAGCCCTAAATAAGTAGCTACTCCACCCCACCAGAGATTAGGCATCAGGAGATAGTATACCCAGCTGTTACGGTATGCCGTGAGGATACCCATGTCCTCTGCTTGGTGATGTACTCTGTGATGCTTCCACAGCCACTCATACTCGTGTGCTGACCTATGATACCAGTACTGAGCTACATCATCAATAAAAAGATAGAACGGTATGGATAGCCAGAGTGACCAGTGCTGCAGTGCATTAGAGGCTTGTGGGAATAGCCCATCTGCAATGGTCACCAGCAGAAATACAATCAAGAGCTTGGTGCCAGCGACAACGAAGAAGCCAACCGACTCTAATATCCAGTCATCCTTGGAGCGCTGTGTATTATGATAGTGCCCTAAGATAAACTCTACGGCACCGAATAGGCCCAGAATAGCAAGCACAGCGTAAAGATCTATGTTAGGGGTGTTTAAAAGTGTTTCCATGTTCTTATACTTTTTCTAAAGTTAGAACAGAATGAATGGGATTCAGCTATACACTCGTTAAGTTCTGATGCTGAGCTTCCTTTATTATCATAAGTCAAGCTATCGACATCCTGCACTTTAAGATACGCCTACTTCTGGAGCTTACGCTTGATGATTCTTGACAACGAGACGGAGGTGATCCCCAGATAGTTAGCGATGTGCTTATGATAAGCTTTTTGGAAAAACTGAGGATGCTTACTCAGCAGCTCATCATAACGCTGCTCAGGCATACGGTCTATAAGCGACTCGATGCGCATCACCATCGTCTGAATATTCTCCTGAAGGCCAGCCATGTATAGCTTCATGATGCGCGGGTTACGGCTCATGAGTGCTTGTAGGTCAGATTGCTGAAAGCACAAAAACTTAGAATCAGTGATGGCTTCAAAGGTGAATTTAGCTTCTTTTTGCTCGAAAAGAGAGTTAGGGTCGCCAGATAGGGTACGCTCAGGCCTAAGGAATATATTCTTCTCTATGCCCTTATCATTGATAAAGTAGCCTCTGATCATGCCCTCCATGATAAAAAATATGGTGTTGTTAATCTCTTTACTTTTGATGAGGACTGTACGGTGCTTACAAGCTCTGTATTCTGCTATGTCCAAGATCTGGACAACATCGTCATCTGTCAGAAACGGAAATGAATTTTTTATTATTTCTGTTTGCTCGTGCCTATTCACTTGATGACAATATTTTAATAATGCGCGGATGGGGCTTCATAAGTCGCACCAACCTCTAAAACAGACCTTTAAAATAAGAATCTTCCACACATATAATGTACAAATCATATCATTTCATAGGTTTAAATTTTCAGGGCGAAATGCCAATCAGCTAATAACTAAGACTTAATCATCCGCTTGGGTGTCTTAATCATCCACGTCATAGACGTTTCATAAGAGCTGTGGATGCTTTCATAGGAAGGGGCATCTAAGTGTTAGCTACAGATAGATGGTCTAATGATGGGGGATGTGCTCAGCTAATGACAATAACTCCTCAATGGCCAGTCTGTAATACGTGGATCATCACCTCATCAAATACTTCAGGTAAGAGTGCGCCTTCTATCTCATAGATTGCTTAAATATGGGAAAAATAGCTAAACCCGAGTATCAAGCCAGGTCAAAGGTAGATCTGGAATCCTTCACCTTACCACCTTCGATGATATTGAGGTCCACGATGTTATCAGCTTTAGCCAGTAGCTTTCTGCATCTGGTGCTGAGGTGCTTGAGCTGAACAGTCTTGCCAGCGGCTTTGTAGCGGTGTGTTATCCTATTGAGCGCTTCGATACCGGACATATCAGCTACTCTACTCTCGTAGAAGTCTATGATCACATTCTCGGGATCCTCCTGCACATCAAATTTGTCATTGAATGCTGTAACCGATCCAAAAAACAATGGACCATATATTTCGTAGTGCTTTACGCCATCCTCATCCGTGTGCTTTCTAGCTCTAATGCGCTTGGCATTTTCCCACGAGAAGGCCAGTGCACTGATGATCACACCAGCTAAGACTGCCAAAGCGAGATTATGCAAAAAGACGGTGATCAGCGATACTAAGACCATGACAATGACATCTTGGACAGGCATCTTACCGAATGACCTCAGACTCGCCCACTCAAAGGTACCGATGGCAACCATGATCATCAGTCCTGTCAGGGCGGCCATGGGTAGCTGCTCTATGATGGAAGCACCGAACATGATGAAGACTAAGAGCATCAAGGAAGCGACGATGCCAGAAAGTCTCGCTCTGGCACCTGATGAAATATTGATTAGAGACTGCCCTATCATAGCGCAGCCTCCCATACCAGAGAATAAGCCCGTCACAAAGTTAGCCAGACCCTGAGCAATGCACTCCTTGTTACCATTTCCTCGCGTCTCCGTGATCTCATCAATGAGATTCAAGGTGAGCAGACTCTCTATCAGGCCAACACCAGCAATGATTAAAGCATATGGGAACACCACGGAGAGAGCTTCGAAAGTGAAAGGGATCGCAGGAATATGAAAAGGTGGAAAGCCTCCCTGGATGGAAGCAATGTCACCTACCGTCTTTGTATCCATGCCAAATCCTATGGCAATCGCAGAGATGACAATGATAGCTGTCAAGGAAGCAGGTACGACCTTGGTGATCTTAGGCAATCCCCAAATGATCAACATCGTAAGTAAGACTAAGGCTAACATACTGTACATCTGCATGCCAGTCATCCACTGCAGGACACCAGCGTCTCCCATAATCTTGAACTGGTCGAGCTGTGCTAAGAAGATGACAATGGCAAGCCCATTCACAAAACCAAACATGACAGGATGAGGGACCAGCCTGATGAATTTTCCCAGCCGGAATATACCAGCTAACATCTGAATGATACCAGCCAAGACGACAGCTGCAAATATATATTCTACCCCATGACTTTTAGCTAAGGCGACGATAACCACGGCCACAGCACCAGTAGCTCCTGAGATCATGCCAGGCCTTCCTCCTAAGATCGAGGTGATCAGCCCGACGCTAAAGGCAGCATAGAGACCTGTGAGTGGCGACAGACCAGCTATCATAGCGAAGGCAATCGCTTCTGGCACTAAGGCTAAGGCTACTGTCAAGCCTGACAATATCTCTGTCTTGTAGTTTACCTTTTGACTGAGATCGAATAATTTAATGACTGAATCCATGACTACGCTTTTACTTTCAGGCTGCAAAAGTAAAGCAATTATTTGTGTGCCATATAAAATACTGATTCAATGCTATGACCAGTCTCGCATCAAAATATTATTTTATATTAAATTTAATCATAATATGAGAATAATATTCTCCAATAGCACATATCACAACACATAAAAGAGGCGCAATCAACTTAAGGCCGCATCATTAGAGAATGCCAACTGCTGGAAATTTGATGAAATTGAAGAAAAATTGTGTTGCTATTCTTTTATGCTCATACGACTCTTACCTTCTTTTGCATCCAGTACAAGCTGCCTTTATTGGGAAATATATCCTGTTCAGACTTAGGATTATGACAAATATTATATTGTGATGGTGTGAAATATACATCAGATTATATGACTTAAGTCTCTCGACGTACATTATGGACAATTTAGTCAATTGAATTTATAAGATAAGTCACTTAACATTCGTTAATTATTTGTAGAAACTAAGCACCCTATGCCCTTAAAAATAAAAATCGATAAAAAGCTTGATAAAGGCTACGTCATCACCATTCTCTCATCCAAAGCCAAGCAGATCATACCCAAAGGATTACTGAATAATCGAGTCAAATGGGGACTCTACGACCTCATGAACCCAGAGATGTTAAACTAGAAAATATTTTAATTATATCGGAGTTATTCGTCAGTATGATTTGTAAAGGCTTCTCTTTGCTAAAGGGGCGATTCCAAAATTAATTATCCTGGGTTAGATCATAACAAATTATATCCTTAAGCAGTACCAGCCCATTCTTTAGGCTCTTCACACATCCCTAAGTGTGTCACCAGAAGCTTGCATCTTTAACTTTTCCCAAACTAAATTGCTATTCGAAAATCAAACGTGAAACTATCATATACGTATTATTCATAATATGTTAACAAAGTCGTCTACAGATCACTTACAGGTATTCACCAATACGCCTACACATTAAGAACATTCGACTTTAAATTTGATAAACATTACTATTTAGTCTAATTTGTTTTACATATTATAGAAATCAACTCCAATGGTTCAACAAATTCAAATTATCGAGAAGAAACCCGTCGGATACATTATCAAGCACGTATCTACTAATATCATTCAGTTCATCTCAGAATTGGAGTTTCAGAAACGCATCGATTGGGGTATTTATGAGATCATCCATGGTGCCACTGAACAAGTAAGCCCTAAAACTGCCACGTCCTTATAAATCAAAGCGACCTCCAAGCTTCATCAATACCGCATACGATCAGTTACACCCATCTATATAAGCATGAAACGAGACATCAAGTGTAGTTTCAAATGTTTTCTTCAGCAATACTGAGTTGCCTGCATTATACTCCACAACAGCATTGCTCGTGATGATTTGCTCTGAACTAATCTTGCCATCACTCACATACACCTGATTTTGACTTTGAGCGCCAGTCAAATCATAATTCGGAGGACAGTCCAGATCGGAAAAGCTACCACAGACCTCTATTGACCATGACTCGAGTGAGCCTCCATCCTCTGTAAATTGGTCTTCGACGGTGAGTCTCCAGCTACCAGCAGAAGATTCTGAACTAAAAATTGACAGCGGCTCCTTACTGACATAGACACCTCCAGAGGGTGGACACTCCAGTGCGTCTCCAGCATCATCAAAGTCACCTAAAATATTGAATTCATCATCACATGCATTTTCGATAATAAGCGCAGAAGTCCCTGTCTCGACATGCTCTATACTCACAAGCAAATCTGAAATCCAAGTATGCTGAATCTCGAGTCCCAATACATTTACGTCAGAAATGCTAACTGCATCAGACACAGATATGACACTAGTGATTTCATTAGGAGGCGGGCCGTCAGAAATACTGATCGGTGTATCCATACTACTATATGTCCTGCAAGAGATATCGCTGGTTTGAAAACGGAAGACTGCACTAGCGGGGCCTTCACCGCAGGTATTCTCCCCCTTGACCCTCCAATAATAAATGGTGTTACTCATTAAGTCAGGTATACTGACTGAGGCGGTGTTAGAAATACTAGTCTGAACTACGGTGCTAAAGCTCATATCAGTTGAAATTTCTACTTGATATGAAGCTGCATTGATATCAATCCAAGTGAGTTCAGGATTTAAGGTTTCGACCCTGGTCCCATCCGATGGACTTAACAGGACAGGCTCAGCAGTTATGTTATTTTCTATGACCAGCTGGAAGGCAAAATCAGCAGTTGTCGTGCCATCAGTCGCCGTCACTATGATTGAATAGCTACCAGGAGCAGCACTCGCGATACCTGTAAGCATCAAGCTATATGATCCACTCTGAGATATCGGATTCATATCAAAACTGGTGGTGACAGCTGTAGGAGCCCCTGAAGCATTGAGGCTCACATCATTTGTGACTTGGTCAGATAGCATCAGATCAAATTGATAGAGTATATCTGAATCACAAGTGCTCCGTACTGCATCACCAGCTTTCAATATGATGTCAGACACTCCATAGCCATCAATCGCTGATACCCCAGTGTCATTAGGGTCCAGCCAGTCTTTCAGTCTTTCACTGGGCTCAGTCGTCCCTTCATTCAGCCAGGCAAATGAGAACTTGCCATAGTAATCATCATCATCATTACCACAGGCTGCAAATCCTCCAGACAATAGCCCAATAATTCTCTTCGTCGCATCATCAAATAAAGCAGAGCCTGACGAGCCACCTTCTGTGGTCCCGCTATCCCAGTCTGCCACTCTCCAGTGTGACTCATTAGGGTCCACAGCAGGATCTAAATAATCGGTGCTGGTCAGCAGGTCGCTGTCCATACTGATCTTTTTAGCATCACCAGCAGGGTGATGGATGCCCGTCACTCCTTGCGGCGTTGCACCTGAGGCATCCCATCCAGCGAAGTATACATCATAAGCATCAGCTGGATTTTCTAAAAGCTCCAGGAGCAAATGATCTGAGCTTCTGATGGCACCGCCAGGATTACCGTCTACATCTGCTATGATAGTGGCACCGCTGGTGGTCTGCGTATCGTCAGGCGTGCCTGATCCGCACTGTGGTCGCTCGAATCGCCAATATACTACGACGGTATTCGAAAACCCACAGTGATTCGCTGTCAGAAATAAAGGCCTTCGATCACCAGAGGTATTAGCGACGAGCGTACCACTGCAGAGCGAGCCGCCCGAAATGGTTTTACCCACAGACTTCAGCTGCTCTCTCCAAGCATCGCCTTCGGGGCATTCTGTATCTACATTACATCCTCCTGAGAATCCCAGGTCATTATTACTCTTTGTGAAGACTGATCGATAACCATGGACCACTGTCTTTATTTGGATAGCACCTTTACCTTTGACTGCTGCTGGTTCATAATATTCTAAATACACCTTATCACCAGTGGTGAGTGCTGTCGCAAAACTTCCATCTGGCTTATTATTTCGAGCAGTGAAGGCACCTAAAATTTGCTGATAATTCTCACTGTACAGGTATAAGCTGGCATCCTGAGGAAGGTAAAATTCATCATACACCAGATTGATTGACTTCGCATCAGCATCCTCAATCACAAGTCTCCAGAGACGATCTCCATTGGGCAGGGTATTCCAAGCTCCTGCATTCTTTAAGTTGAGATTGACAGTCTGCTCGACACCGAATCTAAATGGCTTGCCTGACATCTTATCGTTTACCTTATCTTCTCTACGGATAGCAGACATATCCACAGCTTTCATTTTGACAGTGGGTATTTTATCTCGGCTCATTGACTTAGAGAATGAATATGGCTGACCAGCTTGACTCAGCTGAGAGAAGCATAGTAGAGGTAAGATGCTTATCACGAATGCCAGAGCGATGGCTGCAAATTTAATATTCATAACATAGATGTTTAGGAGCTGGACAATCTTAAAATACTGACCGAAGGGGAGGTCTTAAAATGGTTACGGACAATCTATAAAACAAAAGAAAATACAAAACTTAATTTCGATTCAGCCTTGCGAGATGGCTCGTAAATCATCGTTAGCATCCATGGTATTGTAATCGGAGAAGCATAGATTTATTTTCATACCTAGCATCAGCATTATTATAGTAATTGACTTATCTCGTATACTACTTTAAAAATAGCTGAGACAATAATTAGCAAACCGATTATATATATCTGGAGTGAAGTAGAGTCATCAGTCATACTGTCGGCGGAGAAGCTTACTAAGACAACAGCTCACATAAAGGTACTTTCGTTAATTTGCCTTAACTAGCTTCTGGCATACAGTGCTAGCTTTGATTGGTAGTCATTTCACACTAAGACAAAGCAGCACCTACCTTTCTGAGGAGATCTCTAGTGCCTATGATGCCTGCCTCTTCGGTCATCGTGCTACCTTCATATTCTATACCCACGTAGCCTCTGTAGCCATGGTCTTTGACGATCTTCATGATTTTCATATAGTCTGTGTGGATCTCATTTCCAGCATTATCGAAGTCATTGGCCTTAGCACTTACAGCCTTAGCGAAGGGCATCATATCAGTCACACCTTGATAGCGATCATACTCTTCGATGCACTTAGCACCGTATAGAGCGCCACCCTCTCGCTTTGTACAGAAATTACCAAAATCAGGTAAGGTCCCACAATTATTCATATTGACCTGCTTCATGACTGAGGATAGCCAAGATCCATCAGAAGAGTAGCTTCCGTGATTTTCGACAATGACATTCAGCCCATCTTGAGCAGCATATTCTGCTAATGCCCCGAGCCCTAAGACAGCAGCTGCATGGACATCACTCCGAGACCCTTCACCATAGGCATTCACTCTGATAGAATGGCAGCCTAAGGTCTTGGCAGCCTCCACCCATTTATAGTGCTTCTCTACGGCAGCAGTGCGCTCTTTATCATCGATCGTGCCTAAGCCACCCTCTCGGTCTACCATGATCAATAACTGCTTCACTCCAGCGTCATTCGCCCTCAGATTCATCTCTTTCAGGTAGTTCTGATCTTCAGCCTTTTCGTAGAAAAATTGATTGACATATTCTATCCCATCCATGTCCAGACTCCTCGTCTTAGCTGCAAAATCTAAGTGATCTAACTCGCCCGCGAAGATAGCCTTGTGAAAAGACCACTGCGCCAAGGAAATCTTGAAAAACATGGCATCCTGAGAAGCAGCACTGTTATTTCGAATTCCGTCCATTGGCTTTTTTGACTGGCTACAAGCCATGAATAAAGGAGTCATAGCACCCGCTGCTGCCAGGTAGCTACCTTGTTGGATAAATTTTCTGCGATTTTGCATATATCATTTATATTTTTTGATACGATGACTTACGATCCATTAGATCATTTACTCAGGCAAATTGACGGAGTAAGTCATAGACAGTTTTCATTATCTAGTCGATGCAGTGAATGTCTGTAGAGTCACTTCCATCACAAGGACCACATGGCACCCACCTCTGAATAATCGATGCATCCAACCCACTTTCCTGGCACTGGATCATACTTATGAAATTCTTTCATACCGATTTCAGAATTAAAAAAGCCTGTCATGGTCAGCCCTTTGATGGCAGGCCAGATGTGCTCCTCTTTGCCTCTAGCGTCAGCGACCACTGCTGTCAGCACCTCATCCATATTTTCAGGACTGAGCTCTGTGAATGACTTGCTGAATTTATCTTGACTGATGGTCTGAAACAACTTCAAGCCATCAAAGAATTTGGACTTTTCTTCCGAGGTGAAATTAGTCGCAATAGCCGAGTCGACAAATCTGCTCACCATGGCATCCTTCGCTCCAGGTGTATCTGTCTTAGGGATAATCCTCTCTGCTATCTCCGAAATCAACACTGCTTGGTCAGCTGCCAGAGCTTTCGGACTCCAGTCCAGAGCAGGGTCAGCTTTGCAGCCAGTGACAATAGCTGAGATCGTCCCCGCTGATAGGGCAGCTCCCGCGAATAGCGAGGTGTATTTTATAGCTTCTCTTCTTTTCATATTTTTTTAACTATTAAGAAAGTGTCTATGAAAAAAACATCCACAAGATGTATCAATATTCATAAGCATAGACATTTTATATAATCTAAATATCATATATGTAAACAACTCAATAACAATACTATAACTCGTTTCTATTCAATGAATTGACTGCATGATCGGCTGCTCTGGCAGTGAGCGCCATGTAGGTCAGCGATGGATTCTGACATCCAGCAGAGGTCATACACGCACCATCTGTGACGTATACATTTTTACATGCATGTACCTGATTGTTTTTGTTGAGGACTGATGTCTTAGGATCTCTCCCCATTCTGGCAGTACCCATCTCATGTATACCCTGACCAGGATTGCTTCCTCTGTCATAGGCCTCTACATTTTTCAGCCCCGCTCCCTCGAGCATTTCGGCAGCAGCCGTCATCATGTCTTTACGCATCTCATATTCATTTTCCTTCCATTCTACATCCATGGTGAGCGTGGGTAGGCCAAACTTGTCTCGCACGTCTTCATTGAGCGTGATGCGGTTATCTTCATATGGCAGACACTCACCGAATCCCATCAGCCCCATGGACCACTCACCAGGTCCTTGTAGCTTCTCTTTCATCTGAGCACCAAATTCGAATTCTTTTACGTCTCTCCACCAGCCTTCACGACGACCTCCTCCTTGATAACCGAAGCCTCTGAGGTAGTTGCGCTTAGTCGCCTTGCTGATATTCTGAAATCGGGGGACATAGATCCCGTTAGCTCTTCTGCCTTTAAAATATTTATCATCGAACATTTCTGTCGAAGCATTTGCTCCCAGTCTGAAGTGATGATCCATCACATTACGCCCCAGCTGGTCACTGTCATTACCTAAGCCATTCTCAAATCGTTTTGACTTAGAATTTAGCAAGATGGAAGTAGAGCCGAAAGTCGACGCACATAAGAAGATCACCTTAGCGAAAAATTCTTTTGTCTCATTCGTATTGGCATCCAATATTCTCACGCCCTTCGCTTTCTGTGTCTCAGGGTCATAGATGACTTCTGTCACGACCGAGTCAGGCCGTAGCGTCATATTACCGGATTCATACGCACCAGGTAGTGTAGATGACTGACTACTAAAATATGCTCCATAAGGGCATCCTCTCATACACCGGTTTCTGTATTGACATGAGCCTCTTCCTTTATGCTGCTGGGTCAGATTAGCGACACGTCCGATCGTCATGATTCGGTCATCATAGTTAGCTCTGATCTTCTTAGCTACATGCTCTTCTATACAGGTGAAGTCCATAGGGGGTAGGAACTTACCATCTGGCAGCTGGGCGAGTCCTTCTGCCCTACCACTAATACCTGCATGTGACTCTACATAGTCGTACCAAGGTGCAATATCCGCATAGCGGATGGGCCAATCTACAGCGATGCCATCTCTGGCATTAGCCTCGAAGTCCATCTCACTAAGCCTGTAGCTCTGTCTGCCCCAGAGAAGCGACCGTCCACCGACATGATATCCTCTGATCCAGTCAAATGGCTTAGTCTCAGTATAGGGATGCTCGGTATCTTTCACCCACCAATGCTTAGTTGAATGCCGAATGGTGTATCCCGTTCGGTTTTGTTTTTTGTAGTCCTTTAATTCTTCGTCGGTCAGTCTATCGTTATTGGGAAATTCCCATATATCTTTTGTGGCAGTGGGATAATCTCCATGCCTAACATCTCTGCCTCGCTCGAGGACGAGAGTCTTCAGTCCCTTTTCTGAGAGTTCTTTGGCAGCCCATCCACCACTGATACCAGAGCCTACGACTATAGCATCAAAGGTTACTTCTTCATTTCCTGAGGAGTTAAAAAACATGTTCAATATTTTATAAGTGTTGAATAATTAGCTTTGTTAAATGTCACAGATCATCACTCCCTCTTGCAAGGATTCTATGGGTACTGGCCCTTTAGGGATGAACTCTTGTGAGATGTATCCATCATAACCTGTATCGTAGATCGCCTTGACTATAGCCGGATAGTACAGCTCCTGCGAATCATTTATTTCATTTCGTCCTGGTACACCGCCCGTATGATAGTGCGAGATGTACTGCTGATTGTCTTTGATGGTCCTGATCACATCACCTTCCATGATTTGCATGTGATAGATGTCGTATAGCAGTTTGAACTGGGTAGAACCCATCTTCTCCACCAGCTGAGTGCCCCATGCCGTGTGGTCGCACATGTAGTCTTGATGATCCACTTTACTATTGAGCAGCTCCATGACGATCATCACTCCATGTTGCTCAGCGAGCTTCATAACGGGCTCGAGGCCCTTTGCACAGTTTTCCAAGCCTTCTTCATAGCTCATCCCGTCCTTATTACCAGAGAAACAAATGATCTGCTTGATGCCTTGATCAGCAGCTTGTGGGATCAGCGCTGCATATTGCCTTAATAACTCTTCGTGATTCTTGGGATTGTTAAAGCCATTGGGGATGCCCAGATTAGCTCCATTCGATATGGCACAGGTCAATCCATACTTCTTGACGACGCCCCAGTCTGCAGGGTCCAGTAGCTCAATGGACTGCATGCCTATCTCTTGTGCGGCTTCTGCCAGCTCTTCAAGCGGCATATTATAGCACCACTTACAGACCGAATGCTGGACTTTACCTTTGAGTTTATCTTTGTCAGAAGTGAACTGCTTATCTACCACTATTCCTTTAGAACTGCTGCAGCTGGCGACTCCAAGGATGGTGATACCCTTGAGTCCATCTGAGATTATTTTTCTTCTTTTCATGTGTTTAGATTTCAGGACAAAATACCCATTGGTAAATAACTAAGCTTAATCATCCACTTGGGTATGATACCTAACAGCACCATAGAGCTTTCATACAGTGCATCGATGTTAGTAACCAATATAGTATTAGTTTTCTATATACACTAAGCTATCGACAAAATAAGAGTCAACCAATCCCTGAACTGCCTTAATCCAAAAGATATTATTGTACTTAAGTCACATCACGAACAGGATTCATTTTCCACTTTATATTTCGGTAATTAAAGAAGATATTACAGCTTCATCCGTAAGTTATCATTGAAGTCAATACCCATAGCTGCACATCAGCACCAAGTCAAATTCTAACCAATCATGAAAAACGTCTTTTTCTTTATACCCCTATTCCTACTATTCACTGTGCATGCTTCCATCCATGCTCAAGGCGATAAAGCGACTCAAGCCTATACCTACTTAGCTGAGCAATTATCGATCAGCCAGCCTGAACTCAGTGCAAAGAATTTTAAAATCATAGACAGCCATACCAGTCAGCAGAGTGGCGTGACATACATATACTTCATACAGACTCATGGTGGCATAGAAATATATAATGCCATTTCTAACATGGCCTTAGACCGCCAGGGTAAGGTCGTTCACTTCCATGAGAACTTCATGGTGGTGCCGGCTGAGACTAACCAAGCCAAAAGACTGACCCCAAATCAGGCCGTCGTCAGAGCTGCAGGTCACCACGGCCAAAAAATCAGTGAACGTCTTGATATCCTTAGCACCAGTCGAGGTCTAAGTCAAAAAACGATGATGGCTGATCAGCGTATTGCCAAGAGTGAAATCATTGCAGCATTAGAATACATCCCGATGGGCAAAGAGCTTAAATTAGTCTGGTCGGTGGTGTATGAGAAAAGCGATGACCTAGTGTGGTGGGACACTAAAGTAGATGCGATGAATGGTCAAGTCCTCAAACAGGTCAGCTGGACACTAGAGTGTAAGCACAGCGATGTTACAGACAATCTCAGTCATGAGGAGACATGCGGTCATGATCATAACCCTGAAATACATAAAGTCATCTTAGGAGAATCCGATCACCATACATCACGCACCAATGCCCTTGCTTCTGGTGACTATAGAGTCATCCCGATGCCCTATGAATCCCCGACCCACGCTGGAGGTGCTACGAGTATTGTCAGCTCTCCATGGAGTGACAACCTGAATCCTTTAGCTCATCCTTTCAATTGGCACTTGGATGGCAATACTAACTATAATTATACCCGAGGAAATAATGTGTGGGCTCAAGAAGATCTAAATGGTGATAATGGTACAGGAGCATCTACCAATGAGACTGATCCACAAGAGTATGACTATACGCCAGACTTCAGCCAGACGCCTGCGACTTACATTGATCCCGCGGTCACCAATCTCTTTTACTGGAACAACATTATCCATGATGTGAGCTATCACTATGGCTTCGACGAAGCAGCTGGCAACTTTCAGAATGACAACAATGGCCAAGGCGGTAGTGCTGGGGACTATGTATTAGCTGATGCGCAAGATGGCTCAGATACAAATAATGCCGTCTTCAGCTCACCTCCTGATGGCTTTAATCCACGCATGCAAATGTACGAATGGACTCAACCCTCATCATCTACTGTCACAGTGACAAGTCCCTATCAAGACATCTATAGTGCAGCAGCGGCAGGCTTTGGACCGGCGACTAATTTTGGCGGTACAGTCATAGATGTGATAGATACTAATGGGACGACACATGCAGCCTGTAATCCTGACCTGCCCTTTCAAAACAATGGCGCTCTATCGGGAAATATCGCACTGATTGATAGAGGCGGGTGCAACTTCACCGAAAAAATCATAAACGCTGAAAATGCTGGCGCCATCGCAGTAATCATGTGTAACAATGTCGCAGGCCCGCCGATCAATATGGCTGGTAGCGCTCCATTTCCGACTATTCCATCCGTCATGATCTCACAGAATCAATGCCAGACCATCAGGCAAAATCTGCCCATCGAAGTCTCCTTCAATACCATAGCCAGTAACAACAGAGATTCTGACTACGACAATGGTGTCATCATCCACGAGTATGGTCATGGTATCTCCACCAGACTCACAGGTGGTGCGTCTAACTCAGGCTGCCTCTCGGGAGAAGAGCAAATGGGTGAAGGCTGGAGTGACTACTTTGGACTCGTACTTACCATGAAGCCCGATGACACAGCTACTCAAAGAAGAGGCATAGCCAGCTATTTGAGAAGCCAATCACCTGCTGGCAATGGCATCAGACCATTCCCCTACTCCACTGATACAAATACGAATCCGCTCACTTATGCTGATACGGACAATCCCAATATATCCATCCCACACGGAGTGGGCACTGTCTGGTGCACGATGCTCTGGGATATGACCTGGAAGCTGATCGATATATACGGCATCGGCACTGACATCTATGATAGTGATATTGCGAATGCAGGAAGCATAGGAAATGAAGGTACCTTCGGTGGCCAAAATTTAGCCCTTCAGCTGGTCATGGAAGGCTTAAAACTACAACCCTGTAACCCAGGATTCGTAGATGGGCGTGATGCCATCATTGCGGCTGACGAACTACTTTACGATGGCATACACCAGTGTGTCATTTGGCAAGCATTCGCTAATCGAGGCCTGGGTGCCAGTGCTAAGCAAGGCTCCCCCTCTATCGTCTCTGATAATATAGAAGCCTTCGATATCAGAGAGATGAGTGTGACAAAATCTGTCAACTCCAGCGTAGTCAATAATGGCGGTAGTGTGATGTATGACCTGCGTGTCGATGCCTTCTGCAATCAAGATAACATCAGTCTCAGCGACACCTTTGATCCAGTATTCACAATCACTGCGGTGACCTGTCCAGATCCAGCGACCAGCTCCAACATCAATAATAACACAGTCACCATCAATCACCCTGCTCTCGATGCGGGGCAAGAATTCATCTGCACGGTCACCGCTGTAGTGAATACCTCTACAGCAAATCCACCCAGCATCAGCTTCGAAGACGATGTAGAAAGTGGCAGCTCAGGCTGGACATCATCCATACTGCGAGGAAGTGGTCTGTCAGAATGGATGATCGTAAATACTGACTTCAACTCTGCCTCTAATGCCTGGTACATAGCGAATGAAGCAAATCCCGCCAGCAATCCTCCGACCAGCAATCTGGATAATAAAACGATGGCGCTGATATCACCGCTTATCTCATTGGGCAGCTCTCCTGCTCTGTCATTCTATCACAGATACGTCACTGAGACAGGCTGGGACGGTGGCTACATAGAGGTCAGTGATGACGGAGGTAGCTCCTGGCAAATGGTAGAGGCTGGGGACTTCATCCAGACTCCCTACAATGGTACCCTGGGTGCCAGCAGCAATCCAGATATAGCGGGTAAGTCTGCCTGGACAGGTAATAGTGGTGGATTTGTCCATTCCATTTTGCATCTCGCTGCATATAAAAACAAGGACGTCAACATCAGATTCGTATACGGTCAGGATAACAATACGAATGTCACTGGATGGTGGGTCGATGACATCAGGATATTAGAAGATTACTATGCTGTCGTAGAGAATGTGGCCTGTGCTACTTCTGATACAGAAAGCACAGCACTCTGTGATGCGGCAAAGCTATGTGTGAATCTTTCACCAAATGGATGTGATGAATCACTGGTGGCTGCTATTAATAACCAGACTGATGTCAGCTGCTATAATGGCGCAGACGGAGCAGCCTCAGGAGGTGCGCAAGGCGGTACAGCACCTTACAGCTATGCCTGGTCTACTGGTAGCAATACGGCTTCCATTAATAATCTATCAGCTGGTCCTTATACACTGACAGTGACAGATGCCAGCAGCTGCACTGGCACCATCCAACTCATCATTCAGGAGCCTCAGGCTGCGCTAACCATCCAGACTGTAGATATCCAAGCAGTGAGTTGCTTCTCAGGTAGCGATGGAGCGCTGGAAATATCAGGCGCTGGTGGCACGACTGGATACAGCTATCTATGGTCTACCGGTGCGAGCACTGATCGCATTGAAGTTCTGACTGCTGGGCAATATACCGTGACAGTGACGGATGCTCAGCAATGTACTATCAGTGAGACACTCACTATATCAGAACCTGCTACTGCTTTATCTGTGACAGCGACAGCTACTCAGCAGGTGAGTTGTACGGGCGAAGATGATGGTGTGGCATCAGCAGCTGCCGCGGGTGGTACAGGTGGGTATACTTACCTATGGTCTACAGGCAGTAGTGGTAGCAGCATCACTGATCTTGCAGCAGGTATCTATACCGTGACCGTCACGGATGCCCTGCTATGCGAAGCAACAGCTACAGTAACGGTCACAGAGCCCGCAGCGGTCCTGACCGTAGATGCATCTGTGACCCAAAATATAAGCTGCGTCGGAGAAGATGACGGAGCTATCACCGCTACTCCTTCAGGTGGCACATCCGACTATACCTACCTGTGGTCCACAGGCAGTACGAATGCATCTCTACTCGATCTAAGCGCTGGCAGCTATGCTGTGACCACCACAGATGCTAATGGATGTATTGCCACAGGCCAGGTCAGCATCACTGAGCCCGCGAATGCACTTAGCGCTACAGCACAAGAAGATAAAAAAGAAAGCTGCTCTGACAGTGCAGATGGAGAGGCTACTGTCAGTGCTTCTGGTGGCTCTTCGGGATATATCTATCTATGGCCATCAGGAGGTACCTCAGCGACAGAGACTCAGCTGAGCGCAGGTACTTATGCTGTCACAGTCACGGATGCCAGTGCCTGTAGCACTGTAGCCTCAGTGACGATCACTCACTTGACGAATCCACTAATCGCCAATGCCACCCAGTCTAAAGCTGTGAGCTGTCTAGGTGGTAGTGATGGCATCGCCACGGCCACAGCTATTGGGGGCAGCCCAGCCTATAGTTATGCTTGGTCCAACGGGGCTACATCCAGAAGCATCAGTAACATTACAGCTGGTATGTATCAAGTCACAATCACTGATGCTAATGGCTGCAATGGGTATTCAGTCGTCAGCATTGATCCTGGAGTGAATGAGTATACGCAGCAAAATGGAAATAGGCTGACAGGGAGTCAATCATACACTGTGGACTATGAAGTAGACGGAGCTATCGAATCAGATCAAATCATAGATAGTGGTGCTGGTGGAGATGTAGACTATGACTCTGCGACCTGCATTCTGCTACAGCCAGGCTTCGAAGTGAAGCAGGCATCCGTATTCCATGCATTCATTGATGGATGTGGTGGGAATGACTAAACACGGAAATAGGACACTGATAGACTCTTCCAACACACTTGGGTCCGCCTGTCACATCTGAATCATAATCAATCACAAATAATTTTCATAAAAAACTAAAAAATAATTGAGTTATAAAATATTGAAAATCAACTCTTTATAAAATAAAGGCAAATTATTTGAAGAAAACTGATAAATATGCTGGTAAAAATATGTGACTCACGCATCGTATATCGTCTTAAATGCGGAAGTTGTTCTTTTAAATTGGCTTGCAGTTACCCGCCCGGGAACTTGCAGGCCTTTTTTTATTAAGGACACTTGAGATATGCCAATTTAATGAAACAACATAAAGTCCCCGCTGATTGACTTCCGCTTTCCATTAATAAATAAAATATCTGCTACATAGCTATAGACATCTTCCGTATATGGTACTCCATTACTGTAGCCATTCCAGCCCTTACTGGGGCTGTTAGCTTTGATTTTCTTTTGGATGTAGACCAGATCACCCCACCGATCATAAATAGCTAATCGTTCGATCCGCCTGATGCTCTTCGCTCCATAGATCATAAATCGATCATTTCCAGATTGGGAGGCACTGTGTATCGCATTTGGTACATAAACGTCCAGATTTAGTTCTTGCACCGAAATGCTAGCTGAAGCTTCGCTGAAGCACCCTTGATCATCCTCTACTGTCAGCATCAGTGCATTGTCCAAGAGCGGAATAAATGTCGCACTGCTGCACTGCCTGCAGGTCAATGTACCCTCGGCAAACCACTGAAAGGATACAGGAGTAGCTGCAGCCGGATCACTACTATATGTGACGCTAATGGTATCTCCCTCAATGATATCGGTCTGGTCAGTGATGATACGGAGTGATAGCGGCCGGTCCTCCATCAGCTCAAATGATCCCACTCCCTTACAGCCTAACTCATTAATCACTTTGACTTGATAGGTACCTCCAGCATCCACCATGATCATAGAATCCTGCTCGCCTGTCGACCAATCATACGAGACAAATCCAGTAAGCCCAATGAGTGCGGACTCTTGGTGGCAGAACCGATTCGGTCCTTTGACCCTTACTTCCAGTGAAGATACTTCTATGTCAGTCTCGCTAGTGAAGACACACCCCTCTGGATCAGTGACAGTGACAGCATACGTCGCTGAGCGATCTACCTCAATGCTCGGCTCTTGGCTATTGATCCCAGGCCCAGACCACTGGAAGTCAGCATACTCTTCGGATACGCTCAGTCGCTTGATCCCTTCTGCACATCTGGAATCATCTATTGCGATTGGCACTTCTTGTTCGATCTCATTCTGAGTCGCAAAATCACACTCAAAGCCCTTTAAGCAAGTCCACACCTTAGTGATATCTTCTGCAAAAGTATACACCGTATAGGCATCCGTCCCCATGCAGGATACATCATCCCCATCTGTGACACACTCCCCTACGATATCACCCGCGACACTATACATACGCGAGAATGCCTGATCAATAGAACAGCTATACCTAAAAAAGAAAAATGTTCTACCCGCAGATCTGACCTGGGTGATGATCGGACTGACCCATGTACAGCGCTCGCAAAGGTCGCTCTCATCAAGCACCTCGTCTGTCAGATCTATGATCCATTGGACATCACGCGCTTGGCTCAGTCCAATCTGTGCTGAACCACAGAGTGATAGAATGATCAAAAAAAGATTCCTCCAGCGCATAGAGCCTAAGATCAGAATAAATATGCTCATCATCTGAGTGATGCATGACAATTACAATAAAAACTAAGATTAAGGTGGGCCTATCGAACGTGGCGGTTCTTCAGCACCAGCACATCGACGGACTCATCCAGCCAGGCTTTGAGCACGCTCGGCTTTTGATTCGTCGGACCTGCTACGAATGATGACAAAACCAAATCAACATCTCCATCATGATCTATATCTCCATCTTCCATAACAAGCCATCGACCAGTCTGTCCATGCTCCATGTAAGTGTCATCAAATGACATCGGCTGCTCTGCGCTCTGCTCCAGTAGCACAATCGATTTAGAAATATCACGGGGAAAGAATGAGGAAACGATCACATCCTGATACCCATCTCCATTATAGTCATTCACCTTGAGCTGAGTCGCTCCGTACATGGGGTAGAAATAGGATTCTTCGAAATGACCAGCTCCATCGTTTAGGTATATTCTTAGTCCATGATAGGGTTTGTCTATTGGAGAGAAGTCAGCATTGTCACCATTGGTGATGATGAGGTCGACGTATCCATCTCGATTCATATCGGCCGTATCGAGGTCGCTGAAGCCGTACTCTGGCGGAAAAGAGATGATTCGCTCATAGTCTATCTCACCAGCGGACTCCTGCATGACGTAGACACCCTCCAGGCTCTGACTGAACTGTATGAGGGTCTCGTCAGCCCCATCTTGGTCTATATCAAAGCGATAATTCCGATATGATCCAGGCAGTTCAATTAGTGTAGATCGATCGAATGTCTCTTGATTAACTGAACTAAATCTACCCTTTAGATTTCCATATTCGGAGATGTAGTAGCTTGAGTCAATATGATTTATTTCCACAGGTCTGTATAGTTGGCTAAGCAGGGGCTTCTCTGTACCTGTCTGTTCGTCAAAGACATTCAGCGAGCCTTTAGCTATATCGTGAGGACCTAATTCTCCGATATTGAGTAAGAGTAATTCTTCTGGGTTTTGTCTGACTATATCGCTGATGACACTTTTAGTCACTAATATGGTATCCACATGACTGAGTGATGAGATACTGACCAGTGCTTGATTACATGCGCAGTATATGGTTTCATCTTCGTCGATCAGCATGGCGGTGATGGAGGGCATGCCACAGATATTTGTGAGTGTGATCTCTTCGAAGCGTGTCTGGACTTGTTGTGCGGATTCTTCTCTTTCGACAAGCTCTACAGGGCTGTTGTCAAGATAATACGATTCGATAAGAGCCCAGGTGCGGTCATTCATGGATAAGGCCGCTTTTTTACGATAGAAGCTTTGATTAGCGTACGGGTACGTTGACTGGCCCTCCCACTGGTAGTAGAAAGACATCTGAGGCAGGATGTTCTTTTGCCACACATCTTGAGTCAGCGACTGTGGTTCTGGTAGCACATGACAACTTCCGCATTGACTTGTGACTATCTTCTTAGCACGCGCATGATCATCATCACGGCACTGTATACAGATCAGAAGCAAGCCCATAAGCAAAGCTACACTACTGAATACGCTAGGTCTCAAGGGTCCTTCCATTGGCTAAAACTCCCAGTAAGCTGGTCTTTCTAATGTGCTGTTATTCAGCTCTTCACAGTTTCTGCATCCGAAAGGTATATCCCTGAACCCTCGAGTACTGCATTTTGGCTCAACAAAAAAATCAAGCTCATTGCTATTGATGAATTGTCTAGTGAAAAATGCCGATGACACCGAAAAATATCCCACCGCTATATCTGATGGATTATCTACGTTGACGATATTACCAATGACTGTACCAGGAGGCGGATCGAATAAGCCTCCATTGATGTCTATGATGTCCTTGATATTATTCCAGTATTCAAATTCTTCTTCTGAAATAGAAAATTGGGAGACATGAAAACAAAATTGATCAGCGAACCTAAAGTTATAAGGTGTCTCTGCAATCACTTGATCAAAAAGTACATTACCATTTAGCTCAGATGCATCGAAGACTCGAATGTCGTTCAGGTCTAGATTTTCTTTAATGTAGCATCTTCTCAGATTGAGCGCTCCAGGAAATCCCTCTTGCAGCTGATACTCGCCTTCCACTCTCCAACGGAGAAATGGTGGCTCTTCCGCCTCAGAAATATCCGTAGAAATCAACATAGAGATGAAGAGCTGGCTGTTAAAGTCACCCGCATTATTACGCAGCGACTTTTCCTCGATCGAGTACGATATACTATCGATCAAGCTGCTGGACCTGAGTTCTTGAGGCTTAGACTGAAATCGGCGTCCATCGCTGAGTGAGATATCTATCTGATAAGATGTCAATCTCTCCGCCGCAAATCCCTTCAATCTGTACACCCCTGGCTCTTCTTCATCATAAGGAAATATACCACCCCGATCATCCAGCAGCCTGATGGTCGCTCCTGGGACCGGATCCAAAATATTATCGTTGCCAATACCAATGACAGAACTCAGCGACAACTTCAAGGTATAATCGGCATTGAAGTCGGAGACGAAACCATCCACAATCAAGGTCCGCTGCTCCGTATCTACATTGAGATCTATCTCATCGACACACGAGAATAAGCTTAAACAGAAGCAAGCCAATATGCTATATCGTAGATTCTTTATGTTCATTTCAAACTAAAATTAAAGGTGATGGATGGAAAGATGGTACCTAATGTCGCTATTCGAATCGCTTTCACACTTTCGAATGGGTTCTGGCGAAAATAAACTGAGTAAGCATTTCTTCTCGCATATACATTGTAAACAGATAGTGTGATGCTGTGCTCCCAGCTATCGCCTTTCACATATGGGCCTAAGGTGTAAGCGAGATCTAATCTGTGAAAAGCTGGATTTCTGAATTGATTTCGGTCCGAGTAAATCGGGATATTCAGTACATTATCATTCGTGTATGAGCTGACCGGGGCTGTGGTAGGTCGGCCACTTCTGTAGGTAAAGTTAAGAGACAGGCTGCTCTTCTTGAACTTATTGTTCAGGCTCATATTCAGGACATGCGGTATATCATAATTAGAGGAAAACCAAGATCCATTATTAATCCCCTGCTGTGTAGCGCTAGCCTCAACCTGCCGTTCGGATTTCGAATAGGTATAGTTAGCCTGCCAGGTGAGACTGCCGAGCCTTTTATTCAGATTGAGCTCGACTCCAAAAGACTTACCGATACCAGTGACCAGCTCTGTCTCTATCTGATCATTCATGAGCAGCTGCGCGAAGTCTCTGTAGTCTATGAGCCCATTGATATCTCTGTAGAATACTTCCAGCGAAGTTTCATATCGATTATCCACAAAATTTTTGAAGAACCCTAGGGACACATTATCTGAGTATTGTGGTCCTACATTTTGATTGGATAGCTGCCAGACATCTATGGGAGTAGCTGAGGCTGTATTGGATATCTGAGCGAGATACTGGTAGGTTCTGGCCAGTCCAAACTTAATCGATGCATCCTCGGCAAGCTGGTACCTGACTGAAGCTCTCGGCTCCAATCCAGCATAGTCAGCGATCACATCACCTTCTCCAAATGCAAGGGAGTCTATCACATTACGCCTCGTCCTGATTTCATCATCTGGATAGAGATATACCAGGTCAGGTCCCAGATTACTAAATCGGGTATACCTGACTCCGGCGGAGATGTCTATCTTATCAGAAATATTGAACTGGCCCTCTGCGTACAAGGCTATCTCTCTACCCTTCTCTTGATCCAAGCTCCTGGGGATGATGATAGACTCAGGAATGAGCGGCTCTATCTCTCCAGGACTGATCTGATAGATATTTAATTCGGCACCGACATTAATTTTAAAAGACTCAGACACGGCATAGAGTGCATCGAGCTTAGCTCTGGTATAGTCTATTTTGTTAGTGTACATGGACTGATCATTGCCTTTCAGATCGAATAAGGAGCTGCTGTATCTTCCCATGTTGGCCTGCAGAGATACATTCAGATTATCCCCTATGATTTGTTTCAGGCTCGCTGAGCCCGACAAAGTAGAATAATCAAATCTGGCCTCGCTGCCAAACTGAAAATCGTCTTCACTTCTCAGAAAGCTAAGCTCCATGTTCGTCGTGGGTGTGATTCTGGCATTGATGTTAGCTGTGACATCATTGAAGAAGGCCTTACTCTCGTCCAGGTCTGGATTACTCGCGAGTCCAAATACCCAGTCAGCATAGCTGTATCTGGATGCGACGATAAATGATACTTTATCTTTGATAATGGGTCCCTCTAAGGTCAGTCTACTGGAGACCATGCCTATGCCACCTTTAAGCTTAAGTTTTTTCCGATCTCCCTGCCTGGTGGCTACCTGGAGTACAGAAGAAGTACGCCCACCATACTTAGCAGGTATCCCGCCTTTGTATAAATCGATGTATTGGACGATGTCAGGATGAAAGAGGGAGAAAAAACCCAAGGCATGAGAAGGATTAAATATCAGATGACCATCTTGCAGTATAAGGTTCTGATCCGCATTACCACCTCTCACATTGAATCCAGAAGCGCCTTCTCCTGTATTACTGACACCAGATATGGACTGAAGACTGCGCAGAACATCTATCTCGCCAAAGAATTTTGATTGGCTCTCCAGCTCTTGAATGCCCAGTCGCTGCAGTCCTGGCGTGACGGCCTTGATGCTCTCATTACCAGCCCGATCACCGATGACTACCTCATCCATGAGGACCTTCTCGACCTTCATGGTTATGGACCGATCCGCCGATGAGTAGGCCGTCAGCTGGATAGATTTATCTGCATATCCTAATGCTGTCAGTGTAAAGAGATGCTCACCTCGTGTCAGTGGTATCGAAAAATAACCATCAATGTCACTCGTCGCATTGATACCATCACTGGATCTCATCACTGCATTAATGACTGCTTCATTATCTTCTTCGGAGGTAATTCTGCCTGTCCAGCGGATGCTCGTGGCCTGGTCGTCACTTTCTCCCAGCTGGATTCGATCTACCTCCTGTGCGTGTCCTGTCATCACCTGCCCCAAGGACACTGCGATCAGCAGAGAGAATAGCCTAATGTATTTTGTCATAGATATTGTCTTATTAAGATGATAGATCTCAGCTCTATATTTCTCTCGTCAGTTGATTCTTTGTATTGAATATTTTAATGGCCTTCATAGCTGTCGTCTTTTTTATGACTCTAGATGACTGAGATAAAAATCCATGTCCGTAGTAAAATTCCTCCTTTCGGATGTCACCATTATGAAATTTAATCTCCGCATAAGATTCATCAGGCTGCAGTTTCACAATCTTGGATGATTCATTAAGGCGATGTGCTTTCAGTGGACCTCGATTCTGCGATGCTACATAGTTGATGGTGCCCGCCGCTCCATTATACACCTTTACTAGGGCTTTAGCATCATCCGCCACATAAAATCCCGATTCACCAGGCTCCATAAAGCTAAAGCTTCCCTTGCCATCATTTATGCCGACTAATCCATTATGTGCGTCTAATCTACCCAATGATATTTCCATTCCGTAATCATTGCCCACTAAAATGATATCTAATAGTCCATCCTGATTCACATCTTCAGACAGCATCCCGTAAACGGCTGATTTCTGCACCTCTCTTGGCAGAGCTTTCATGTGAAACTGACCATCACCTTGGTTTAATAGCTGCACACTTGAGAATACACTTGCACTCAAGACTGTACAATCCTCCATCACTTCTGGCGGAAATAATTCCTGCATCGGTGTCACCGCTAAGTCTTGATGCTTCCGATAATTTTTACGGATCACATTAATCTGTTTCACGATTTCTAAACGGCCAAAGTAGGGATACTCCACCATCTCACCTGACTGATCCAAAAAATGGCAGGCTGGCACCAGATCCTTTAACCCATTCTGATCAAAGTCTTTGTAATATACTTTATAAGGATGCGCCTTGCTGATTTGCACTGGTGTATTATTACCCACATTAGCGAGGATGTAGTCTATGTCACCATCGTGATCAAAGTCCGAGCCGAGTATACCATTCCACCATCCCGTCTCATCATCTATCTCAGATCCGAGGGACACTCTACGAAATCCATCAGTGGTATTCCGCAGCAGGGTGACGGGCATAAACTCTCCTACAAGCATTAGGTCTATCCGGCCGTCATTATCATAGTCCGTCCATAGAGCGTCAGTAATCATTCCAATGTCAATCAGATCGGACGCTACACTCTTCGTGACATCGGTAAACTTTATATGATTCTGATCGCTGTCATTTCTGAGCAGGTAGCTGGAGACAGCCGTCGGGTATTGCTGAGGAAGGACCCTGCCTCCGACGAAAAGGTCCAAATCACCATCACCATCGTAGTCAGCTGCCTTTACCGCAGCCCCACTGGTCAATATAGCTGGCAAAGCGTCCATCACCTGAATAAATCTCCCTCCATTATTTTGATACAGCCGATCCTGGTACTGCGGATCATCTGCTGCTACTTCATATCCACCATGGACAACATAGAGATCATTATCCCCATCCCCATCAGCATCGAAGAACACAGCTCCGAGTTCTTCAGAGCGATAGTCTTCTTCGCTGGCATATTCGATTAGCTCAGCTTGACTGAATTGTCCAGACTTATCCTGTAGGAAGAATTGACCTTTCTCAAAGTGCGAACCTGATATAAAAAGATCATCGAGTCCATCTCCATTCGCGTCGCCGACAGCAAGTGCTGGTCCATACTGTGAGAGTTTATGCGGCAGCATAGGCTGCACATTATAATCGATGAAATCGACTTCTTCATGGGTGAATTCTAATCCCGTCTCCTGTGTGACATCGGTAAAAATTGGATTCGTTCTATCATCTCTTCGTTCAGATGGCTGGACTCTATTCTGATGCTCTATCGTAATAGTCTTCTGGATATTGGGATCAGCGATCACTGATCTGCCGCCCGAAGGCCAGTTCACGGTGATGCTATCCACCTCGGTGGATGTGCCTATACCAAAGTGGATGAATGGCTCGTGAGAAGATAAGTACCCTCGACTCAGCGTGAAGTCACAGGTCTGGACAGTCAGGCTATCATGATACAGCTTGACGATGGCGCCGATGCCAAGCGGATTGGATGCAGGTCCAGTCAGCTTTATCCTTACGGCATGATTCGTCGCATTTTGATTTAGATAGACAGAAGCTTCTTGATTGATGTTATTGACAATGTAGTCCAGGTCGCCATCGTTTTCCAGATCTCCGTAAGCAGCCCCATTAGAGAAGCTTGGTTCGAGTATGCCCCACGCTGCCGTCACATCATCGAACTGAAGATCACCCTTATTTCTGAACGCAAAATTATTAATCTGCACGGACGGAATTTTGGGGAGCAGATGCTCGTCAGAGGCGTAAATCCCCACATCAGTGCTGTAGTCGATGAAGTCTCTGTCGGTGATATCTTTGGGAAAGCCATTCGTCACAATCAGGTCTCGCAGTCCGTCATTATCAAAGTCAGCGACAACAGGGGCCCAGCTCCAGTCAGTAGCCGCTATCTGAGCCAGGTTACTGACATCACTGAACGCCGGCTCCTCTCCAGCAGTCGCTGGATCAAATTGATTCTCTTGCAGCGTATTACGCATGTATTGATATTGAAAATCAAACTTCTCGTTATTGATGTAATCACTGTATTTATTAGGTGGGAGCATCGTCTTGCGGCGATAATTATCCTGAGGCTGCATATCCAAAACGATGATATCTGAATCACCATCATTATCCAGGTCGACCACATCATTTCCCATAGCAGAGAATGACGTATGCTTGAAGTAGGCTGCAGCTTGATCTGAGAAAGTACCGTCTTGGTTATTGATGTACAGTAGATCATTAGATAGATAATCATTCGTGATGTAGACATCCTTCCAGCCATCTTCATTGATATCACAGACATTAAGCCCCAGGCTGAAGCCCTCTATGAGGATACCGGCAGACTGACTGACTTCGGTATAGCTGGGATGCGCTGTCCCTTCATCAGCTTGATTCTGATAGAGATGGTCCACTGTTTTGGATGAGCCATCACGCACTTTTTCTCTGTATCGGCTGGGCTGATTATCAGGCGGCATCTGATTCGAGATGACGAATAGATCCAGGTCATCGTCATTGTCATAGTCAAAGAATGCAGCATTAGTATCATTCGTCGGACTGCTGATGCCATAGGCCTCAGCCAGATCTACAAAGGAAGGAATACCCTCTGCGTCGTTACCCTGATTGACCAAGAGAAGATTAGTCTTATCGGTAATGCCGTCATGGCCACTGGAGGTAATGTACATGTCCAGCAGACCATCAGCATTAATATCCACAAGGGTAATCCCGGTGCTCCATCTCGGATAATCTAAAATACCAGACTGCTGGGATATATCCTGAAAAACCATATCTCCACGATTGAGATAGATGGCATTATCCACAATATTTCCAGTGAAGACGACATCCTGTAGTCCATCTTGATTCAGGTCGCCAATAGCGACGCCGCCGCCATTATAGATGTATTCATAGTTGAGTATACTGAGGGCTTCGCTGTCTTCTATGGTATTCGTAAAGTGTATGCCCGTACTGTCTGATGAGAGAGACTGCATCATCGGCCTTACCTCCTCTTGACACGACATGAAGCACGCGACTAAGCCTAATATTAATCCTCTCCGTATCAGCTGCTGCATCATCAATATTCTAATACTTTGAGCTCCCTGTTATTCCTGGCGACGAGCATGATCCGCTTACCTGAGGCTGTGGTCATGATAGCAGCATCTCTGACTTCTCCAGTAGTAGAAGGCGTATAATCAGCGGATTTGACATATGTGCCATCAGGCCTCCCTTCGAGGAGTACCGTCTTGGATGCATTGAGTCGACCCACTTCGGGTTTGAGCCCATAGAAATTGCCTCCCAGCCATATGTCGGGATGGCCATCGTCATTAAAGTCTTGGACCACACTGGTGAATGTGGGTGACACCTGAGCCTCCAGAGGTAATGCTTCTAGCGTCAGCTGGCCAGCATCATTTCTTAGGATTGAACTTTCGAGACGTTTGGCTTGGTATGACTTGATGCCTTGTCGTTCTTCTGCAGAGAATAAGGTCTCAAAATCCATCTGAGCGTAATCAGCATATTTCAGCACCCGCTTCTTGAGTGACGGTATCTGATCCGTCATATCCATCTTACTATGAAATGGATAGGCCTCCTCGTCTGCGGGCGGATTCCACTCGATCACAAATTCTGACTTACCATTCTGATCAAAGTCTTTCACATGGAGGCGTAGGGGCCGATCTACTGAAGCTTTGAATTTAGAATTCAGTCCCCAATTACCCAGCACAAAGTCAAGATCTCCGTCAGCGTCAAGATCAGCTGGACTGATATCTAGCCACCAGCCTTCAGAATCTTCAATTGTCTTTGGTCCAGATAGGCCTGATCCTGTGTTGGTAAAATAGGTGACAGGCATCCACTCACCCACGATCAATAAGTCTGATCGATTATCTCCATCGAGATCTGCCCAGCTGGCATCGGTGATCATCCCCAGAGTACCCAGGCTCTGCTCTGTGACATCTTTCCAGCCTTGTGGGACACGCTCCAGCAAAAAGCTACGTGGTGTCAGTCCATAATTACCTGGAATGGATCTGGCTCCGATGAATAAATCTGTGTCTCCATCTTGGTCATAGTCATGTGCAGCAATCACAGAAAACTGGCCTCCTGCTGGCGGAGTGGCTTCCATTTTTTTATTGAATACGCCCCGACCATTGTTCTCATAGTACCTCATTAAAAATCCCTGCATGCCCTTACTGAAGTCATTACCTCCTGAGCCGATGACTAGGTCTAAATCTCCATCCTGATCATGATCAAAGAGTGCTGCACAGGTACTCTCGAATGCGCTGTCCTCATCAAATACTGGATTAGCTAAGCGCTGAAATCTACCCGATTGATCTTGGATAAATACTTTGTCTACATCTCCGGTAGCTCCCAGCATGACGAAGTCATCTCTGCCATCTCCATTGAGATCGCCTGTCTCTACATGTGGGCCTTCAGTGGAGTGCATTCTGTGCAAGAGTCGCTCTCGGTCAAAATCATTAAAGACATCCTCTTCGTGCCTAACTCCTCCCTGCACCATATTCTTTAGCTCTGATAATAGACTGGACGTAGCCGCTGTGGCAAGTGGTTTCATCTTCTCACCTGTTACTTCCTTTATGATCGTAAGTATAGTATCACTCTTGATACCAGATAGAGTCTGTCGTATCTGATCTGGCCAGATGATCTCTATCTCGCTGACCTGCTCCTGATCTCCCAGCCCAAATATGATCGTATGATCCACACTGCTCTGAAATCCTCGATTCATGTACAGCTGTCGTGATAGAGTTTGGTCTGGTGTGGTGACCTTGATGGTAGCTCCTATACCCAGCGGATTTTTAGAATCAGGATCTCTGAGATTGATGCCGAGATAATGATGCTCAGATCGCTCACCATTGTTTCGATAGATGCTGGCTGGCATATTGACATTATTGATCACCAGATCCAAGTCTCCATCATTATCCAGATCACCATAAGCTGCGCCATTGCTGAATTCTTTGTCGACGAAGCCTAAGGCCTCTGCTTGGTTCTGAAAGCGTGTGTCTTGCTGATTGACGAATGCATAATTGCGCATCGGAGTGGATGGCAGGTACTCTAAGAAATCTCTGAAGTCATACCTCCCCTTTTCACTCACGACCTTCTTGACACTTTCCTTATCATCGATAAAGTTAATGAAGTCTTGGTCCATGATGTCGCGATAGATGCCATTGCAGACGTAGATGTCATTCCATCCGTCATTATCAAAATCAAAAATCAGTGCCCCCCAGCTCCAGTCTGTGGCGGATACACCGCTCATGGACGCCCTTTCTTGGAAGCTGCCATCACCCTGATTGACTTGCAGGCAGTTCTGCAGTATCTGATAGTGATAGCTAGAGCGATACTTCATGTTCTCTAAGAAATAGGGATCAAACATGGTCTGCGACTTCAGCCGATAATTATCAGCTGAGAGCATGTCTGTGGTAAAGACATCTGGATGTCCATCATTATTGATGTCTCCGATGTCTGCCCCCATACTAGACACGGAGCAGATGCTGACTCGATCAGCCAGCTCTTCGGAGAAGCTGCCACCACCCTGATTGATGTAGATGTAGTCTCGCTCCCAGAAGTCATTACTGATGTATATATCCGGCAGTAGATCATGATTCAGATCGCTCACAGATACGCCAAGGCCAAAGCCTATAGCACTGGTGTAAATGCCCGCCTCCTGACTCACATCTGTGAATACCTCACCATCATTACGCATGAGCCTGTCCCCTCCCAGCAGGTCATCTTCTTCTCTGGTCTTGCTGAAGGAGCTAATCCGTTTTGGGTCTTTGAAGCTGTTATTCAGTATGTAGCAGTCCAAGTCACCATCTTGATCATAGTCAAAGAAGGACGCGTGTGTGGTGAAGCCCTCATTATCTAAGTTGTATGCTTTAGCTTGTTCTGCAAATGTGAGATCCCCCTGATTGATGAAGAGCTCGTTAGAGCGATTGTCTCCCTCTATGTCACCAGAATTAGAGACGTAGATGTCCAATAATCCATCCGCATTAATATCCACCATCGATACTCCAGTACTCCATCCTCGGAGGCCTGCTATGCCAGCCGATTCGCTGATGTCTTCGAAGCGCATGTCGCCTCGATTCAGGTATAACTTATTAGACTGCATGTTCGCTGTGAAGAAAATATCTGGAAGTCCATCATTATTAATATCTCCTATGGCCACTCCGCCCCCGTTGTAAAAATTACGATAACTCAAGACATTAAATTCTTCTCCATCATCGACCTGATTGATGAAGTCGATGCCTGTGATCTCTTCTGATAGTTTTGAAAATTGTGTCTTTTGATCAGCTACGTTCTTTCCACCAGAAGATTCGTCCTGACAAGAAATCAAAAAACAAAATAAGCTGATGATGATGAATGTCTCCCTCATTAATTTATGTGTGGCAAAGATGACTCTGACGACTTATTAAATTACTTAACAAAGTTATTTCTCATGAAGTAATAATCATGATGCTTTACTATACCAACGTACGGATGATACAATCTGCTCAAAATAAAAATAGAGAGACCAATATGATATTAGTCTCTCTATCTAAAATTATTTTTCTGCAAAAAATTAGAATCCTGGATTCTGTTGTAGCATGGCTTCCCCATCTACTTTACTCAACTCGATCTGTATAGTAGGTAAAGGGAATAAATCATTTAAAGGAGATCTGTATCCTGTAGAAGGGATCAAATATTGTCTCTTCGGCGTTTCTTCTTCGATGTATTTATTCATGACTTGCTCAGCTATGCCCCATCTTCTTAAATCAAAGAATCTGTGACCTTCTAAAGCCAGCTCTATTCTTCTCTCATATCTAACAGCGTCTCTCGCAGCATTAGCATCAGTCCATGCATCTTCATAAGTACCAACTCTATTATTAGAGTAGGCAGCTCCTTCGTCTGCACCAATACCGGCTCTGAATCCGTCTGCACCCTGAGCACATCCTGCAGCTCTTCCTCTGACCATGTTAGTCAGTTCACGAGCTCTTTCCAGATTACCTAACTCTACTTCTGCTTCCGCGAGCATCAGTAATACGTCGGAGTATCTGATGATCGGGAAATTCACAGGAGATAGCTGAGTACTGGTCCATCCACCACTCTGCTGGTTCTGGCCACTCTCGTAAGAAAACTTCTTAGGGCTGTATGGTCCTTGGAAAGATCTAGCTCTGATCCATGATGGCTCATGTACACCTATGTCTAAGAACGGGATACCATCACGACCGACAGTCCAGTCTAATCTTGGATCGATCGCTTCTCCTTCTGCTAAGTCAGACTCATTGAATGAATCAAATAATGGAAGACCATTCTCATCTACCTTATGCGCATTCACTAAGTTCTGAGTCGGCTGGTGAAATCCACAACATCCGAATGGGCTACCACCGTGAGGGAAATTTAGTCTGTCACCAAACATTCCATTCTGACCTTCTGAAGTACCATCATTAACTGATGCCTGGATGGAGAAGACCATCTCTGGTCCATTCTCTTGGCCAATAGAGAAGATATCATGGAAGCAAGGAGAGAGATCATACTGACCACTATTCACGACTTGATCCAATGCAGCTTTAGCAGCTGAAAAATTCTGATTGTATAGCTGAGCTTTGCCTAAGTATGCATTAGCGGCACCCTTAGTGGCTCTACCGATCTGCCCTTGAGAAGCAGGCAGCGCTGCTGCCGCTGCTTCAAAGTCAGCGATGATGTTAGGCAAGATATCAGCAGTGTTAGCTTTTCTAAAGTCAGTGTCTTCCTCTGTATAGTAAGGCACATTCTTCCACATTTTCCATGCTTCAAAGTGATAGTGACCTCTGAGGAATCTACCTTCTCCAGCAGCAGCTACTGCCTTAGCTGCATCAATGCCTTCTACATTACCTAATAAGGCAATAGCAGCATTAGTTCTGGCGATGCCTTCATATAGGATAACAAATTTATCATTGAAATATGAATTACCAGGAGCCCACTGAAAGAGCTCTAACTCTTCAGTCTGTCCTTGATCACCTGCCTCTGATCCTTTGTGAGCATCATCTGACATGACACTACCCCAGATCCAGTTACTACCAGATGCTGGCCAAGGTGATGAGATACTACCCCATGATTCTGCCCATCCGTCTAATAATGAGTAGGCAGATATTAGTGCAGCATCCACTCCAGCTTCGTTAGCCAGTGTACCTGCATCAAGTGATCCTTGAGGAGGTGCATTTAAAAAATCCTCAGAGCACGAATAAAATAAAGTTCCTCCGATGATTAATACAAGTATGATTAATAGATTTTTATTCTTCATTTGTGATTTGTTGTATGATTTTTAAAATGCTGCATTAATACCAAACTGAATAATCTTTGATTGAGGATAGTTACCAAAATCAAATCCCATTCTCTGATCACTTCTGCCATTATCAATTGTCCCGAAATTAGATAGAGCAGGATCAATTCCACTATATCCAGTGAACGTGAACAAGTTCTGAGCTTGTAAATAGATTCTTGTAGAGCCTATACCCATGTTTTCGATTAAGTCTGATGGTAACGTATAACCGATCTGAATTGTTTTGGCCCTTAAATAACTTCCATCTTCAACGTAGAAGCTCGTAGAAATCTCACTAAATGTATCTCCTTCACTAATCAAAGGATAATCTCCTTCAGGATTAGATACAGGATCAAATGATCTTTCGAGTAAATCTGCTCTGACATTAGAATTGAAAAATCTAAATACTTCAAAGATTTTATTGTAGTTGTAGATTTCATTTCCAATTGATGCTGTCCAGAATGTAGCAACATCAATATTTCCAAAATTGACTCCAAGATTTAAACCTAACGTTAGATCCGGATGTGGACTTCCGATAGAACCAAGATCATTATCATTGATGACGCCATCACCATCAAGATCTTTTAACCTAATCCGACCGACAGCTTTACCTGCTTGATCAGCATGAGCATCAACTTCTGCTTGAGATTTGAATAGTCCATCAGCTTGGAACCCATAGAAGGTACTAATTGATTCACCAATCGGATTGTAGTTAATATTTCCTATCCTTCCTGTAGGAGGCGAAAAGAATGCTTCTCTACTTCCGTCAATAGCATTAATGGTATTTCTGTAGGCTGAAAGATTCACACCAATGTTATAACCAAAATTACTGTTTGACTTATCTCGGTAGTTCAATGCAAAATCAATACCCTTGTTAGTCATCTCAGCAATATTAACGAATGGTGCTTGAGCTGATCCGGCTGTGGCAGGCAAAGTAGGATTGAAAAGAAGACCATCTGTATTCCTCTGGTAGATATCAAATACAAAGTCTAATTTACCATTCATGAACGCTCCATCAATTCCGAAATTAATTGATTTATTCTCTTCCCACTTAGTATCTGCATTCCCTCTACTGGTCAATGCATAACCAGTAGCTAAGCTGCTATTAGATCCTGAAATATCATAGAATGCATTTCCTGGACCACCACCAAATTGATTGACAGCATTTCCACCTCTAATATTTTGATTACCTGTCACTCCATAACCGACTCTGATCTTCAAGTCATCTATGAAGTCATTATCAGCTAAGAAAGATTCATTAGAGATTCTCCATCCAGCACTAACCGCTGGGAAGACTCCATATCTAAAGTTAGGACCAAAATTAGAAGAGCCATCTCTTCTGATGGTCGCACTCAAAATGTAAGTGTCATTATAAGCATAATCTACTTTAGCGAATACTGACGCTAAAGTGCTAAATCCTCCAAAACTATTAACCGTTCGCGAATCAGGGGCACCAAGGCCTGTATTAAGGTACCATGCATTTCTGTCTGTCGTAAAGTAATTACCTAATGAACCCTGTATGGTACGACCTGAACCTTTGATGGCTTCATAGCCCACCAATACACCAATATCGTGAACACCACCAACATTTTTATTGTAAGTAGCAGTATTCGTCCAAGTATAGTTGAAACCATTTTGATTCTGCTCTTGGAATTGATTAGTTACGTTAGGCTCTGACTCCTCCCAAGTAGGGAAGCTAAATCCTTGAGTAAAGTTATTAAAGAACTCAACTCCGAGGCTGGTCTTAAGTTTTAAGCCAGGGACAATCTCAATACCCCCATAGACATTACCCAATGCCTTATAGAATGTACCTCTATTATCTCTCGCTCTTACCTGGCGAGCCACTGGATTAGATCCATTACTTAAGCCGTTGGCTTTTCCTCCAGCATAGTTCTCATTCGTTATATCGAAAACCGGTATGATTGATTGTGCCTTCAGAATCTGAGTCATGGTATTCTGCTCACTTTGATTACCTCCCGCTTGTCCTATGCTGGTCGCTCTTGACACTGCAAAATTCTCTCCTGCGAAAAATTTGCCTTTGTTGAATGCTGAATTAGCTCTCAAACTGAATCGATCAAAATCAGTGTCTAACATGGTACCATTCTGATCCAAATATCCAAATGATAAGGCGAAAGTAGAATTGTCACCACCACCAGACACACCCAATGTATGCTCTGTAATGAGAGCTGGGCTGAATACTTCATCCCACCAATCTGTTCCTTGTGGGTTAGACTTCATGATTAAGTTATTAGGGAAAGAGTAGTTAGACTCATCTACTGGCTGACCAGCTGGATACCCGCTGTAATCACCAGCATAGATATATTCTGGTATAACACCTCTACCAGCAGCATAGGGGACTTCTGCAGGAATATCTTGCCCACCATTTTCAAATGATCGCCATACAACCTCAGAATATTGAGAGGGGTCAGTCATTAAATTGTACCGCCCAACTGGGGCTTGAGATCCTACAGTCGCATTATAAGTGACTTGAGTACTTCCTTTTTGTCCCTTCTTAGTTGTGATGATGACAACTCCATTATTAGCTCTTGCTCCATAAATAGAAGCAGAAGATGCATCTTTCAATACTTGAATGGACTCGATGTCTGCAGGGTTGAGTGAATTGTTGAATTCATCAAGTGTAGGGACCCCGTCAATAATAATCAAAGGACTATTATTTTGAAATGAAGAGACTCCTCTAATCCTGATAGCTGTCCCGTCGCCAGGAGCACCTGAGGTAGAGATATTAAGTCCAGAGACACGACCTTCCAGTTTTTGTGAGAAACTGGCTGCTGTGACCTCATTGAGCTCATCAGACTTCAAGACTGCAACTGCACCCGTGATATCACGTTTTCTCTGTGATTGGTAACCAGTGACCACGACTTCGTCAATTAAGACTCCCTGTGATACACCCATATTAATAAGAGACCGCCCACCGACTGCTTCTTCATAATCATCATATCCTACATAAGAGACAACTAATACGTCGTCTGCGCCTGCAGCAATAGAATAATTACCATCAATGTCTGTGATTGTCCCTACGGTAGAGCCCTTAACAGTCACGGAGGCACCAATAAGTGGCTCTCCATTCTGACCATCAGTGATCGTACCGGATACGGTTTGGCCATAAGCAATATGACCAGCGAGGACAAGAAAAGCTAACATGAGGCTATTC